>CALBGU010000147.1 GCA_937893155.1 uncultured Treponema sp.
GGCTTTCTTTTTTTTCTGGGAGGCAATTTTGTCCACTAAAAAGCCCGCTTCTTAAATGGGGATTAAAATTTGTCAAGGAAATTGCCTTCTCTTAAAATAGGATTAACGTTTCCTCAAGGAAATTGTCTTCCCTTAAAATAGGATTGACGTTTCCTCAAGGAAATTGCCTTCTTTTTTTCTGGGCAAGGCGTTTCCTCAAGGATTTTGCGCATTTTGGTGCTAGGTGCGGGCGAATCGAAGCAGAAGTGCGCTCAAAAAGATAAAAAGCACGACAGGAAACCACGCGCCGGTGAGCGGAGGAATTACGCCGAACTTTGCAAGCAACATTGTTATCATCTGGACGACGTAAAACAGCACGACCGCGCTGATACTCAAGCCGAGGCTGACCAAAAGCACATTTTTGCGCGTTTTTCCCGACAGTCCGACTGCCAAAAACACCACGATAAACACCACGAACGGAAACGAGAACTTTTTGTAATACACCGACTGCGCCTCGGCATACGGCAAGCCCGCTTTTTGTAAATGCGCAATATATTCCGCCGCCTCGCGCGTGTTCACCGCGTCCACTGAAACGGTGTTGTTGCGAAAGGTGGAAGGCGGCTCGGTAAAAATGCGCGAATCCTGCTCTGTCACCGCCGCGATTTCAATATCATTGTGCATTTTTGCATATTGTACCGCGTCCTGAAACAGCCAATGTCCCGCCTCCGCGTTCCACTTCGCGCTGGAAGAGCGGATTGCAGACACAAAATGCTTGTTTTCGTCGCGCACAATGATGAAAATGCCGAACAGTTCTTCCGCCGCGTCGTCGTAGAGGTCCGCTTTGTAAATCACCCGCCCTTCGTCGCTCATAATCACAATGCGGTCATTGTTGCGCTTGTCGTTTTGCTTGAGGACGGTCTTTTGCAGCGCAATTTTTTTGGCGTAAGACGGCACCACGATGTTATCTTCAAAAAAGAACATCGCAAAGCTCATCAAAAACGCAAACACCAGCAGAGGAAACGTGAAGCGCAAAAGCGACACGCCGCACGCAAACACCGCCGTCAGTTCATTCTTGGCGTAGAGATTGCTCAGCGTGAATGCCGTGGCAAAAAGGAGCGCAATCGGCACGGAATACGACACGGTTTTCGGCACATAATGGAGCACCACGCTGAACACGTCGCCCACGCTCGCCGACACGCTGATGTAGCGCCACAGGTTCATCAATAAATCCGCCAGATTCAACACAAGGCAGAAAAACGCGAGCGCGCCCAAGAATATCCCGAAAAAACTGCGGTAAATGTACAACACCAATTTCATTTTTTGATGAGCCTCATATACAGTACGATTCCCGCCGCGCCGATGACAAAGTTCGGCGTCCACATTGCCCAAAAGCCGTTGAGTCCGATTTTGATGCCGAAAATCTGCCCCAAAATCGAAAGCGTCCAGTACAGCACCGAAATCATCAAGCCGATGATAAGCCCGATGGTCTGCCCTTCCCGCTTGCCGAATACGAGCGCGAGCGGCAGCGCAAGAATGGCGAAAAACAGCGAGGCAAACGGCAGGGAAAACTTTTTGTTGTATTCCACGCGGTAATTGTTCAGCGATTTTGGCGCAAGATTTTTGTCTTTTTCCATCTCCTGCAGCACTTTTCTGAGGTCATACGAGGTCATTTCGCGCGGCGCAATGCGGTTTGAAGAATCAATGAACGCCGATGTAAACACGTTGAGCTGCACGGTGTCGGCAAAAAGCGCGTCCAGCGTTTTCTTTTCGGTGCGGTCAAAAAAAAGCACGGTCGCGTCATTCATCTTGAGTTCCATCAAAATGCCCGGCAAATCGGATTTTTCCACGCTGGAGTTTTCTGCGATGATAATCCGCTGACTGCCGTTTTCGCTGTCAAACACCACGAGGTCGGACACGCGATTTTTGTCCACCTCGCCAATAACGAGCGTGGAATCATTCGTGCGCTTAATCGAGTTCGATTCAAGTTCCACGGCGGGATTCGTGTGGACGATTTCTTTTTTGAGGCGATTGAATTTGAGCGTGCCGACGGGCAAAAGATAATCGTTGACAAAAAACGACGCAATCGAAATCACCGCGCCCAAAATCACCACGGGAATCATAATGATGCGGTATTTTAAGCCCGATGCGCGCAAAATCAGGATTTCGTTGTCGCTCACGAGCCGCCCGAGGCACATCAAAAAGCCCACGAGCGTGGCAAACGGCGACGACTGCGCAATAATGCCCGGCAGAGAATACGCGATGAGCCGCATCACCGTGCCCACCGGAACGCGCTGTTTCAAAATCGTTTCTGCCAAAAGCAAGATTTCATTCACAAAGAAAATCATAAAGAAAAACAGAAACGATATGAAAAAATACAAAAACAGCTCTTTGACCAAATAGCGCACCAGCACGTTCGAGCCGAGTTTTCTTGTCTTCGCCACGCTTTTAGCCCCGCACGCCCGTTGAGCCAAAACCGCCGCTTCCCCGCTCCGATTCAGAAAGCGAGGGCACCGCGCAGAAATCCGCCTGCACCACCGCCGCAACGACGAGTTGGGCAATGCGGTCGCCATTTTTGACCACAAACGCATTTTTGCCATGGTTCACCAAAATCACTTTGACTTCGCCGCGATAATCGCTGTCAATCGTGCCGGGCGCATTGAGTACCGTCACGCCGAACTTTGCCGCAAGCCCGCTGCGGGGGCGCACCTGCACTTCAAAGCCCGCGGGGATTTCCAAAAACACGCCCGTCGGCACCAGCGCAAAATCTCCCGCGCCAATCACCATTTCTTCGCTCACATGCGCGCAAATGTCCGCGCCCGCCGCGCCCGCCGTCTGATACGAAGGCGCCTTTGCCCCCTCTGCCAGCACATATTTTACCGTATTCGATTTCATTTTCGTTTCTCCTTGCTCTATGCTGAAAATGTATGCTTGAAAAATCGTTTTATTCTATACCCCACTCTTCGAGCTTTCTCGAAAGTGTCTTTCTGCCGATTCCCAAAATCTCCGCTGTCTTCGATTTATTGTTTTTGTTCGCCGCAAGATTCTGCTCGATAATCATTCGCTCCGCTTCCTCAAGGCTCACGCCGAGCGGGATTTTTATGCCGTCGTCCGCACTTTTCGCGTTAATCGCAGGCGGCAAATCGTCCACCGTAATCACCTCGCCAGATGCCATCACGACCGCGCTTTCCACGCAGTTACGAAGCTCGCGGATATTGCCAGGCCAATCGTAACTGTAAAGCGCAGATTTCGCACGATTGTCAAAGCCCTTGATATTCTTGCCGTTTTCCTTCGCAAATGTATCAAGATAATGCGCAATAATCAGCGGAATATCCTCTTTGCGCTCACGAAGCGGCGGAACGTGAATATGCACGACGTTCAAGCGATAATACAAATCTTCGCGGAAATTGCCCTTTTTCACCTCGTCTTCAAGATTTCGGTTCGTCGCGGCAATCACGCGCACATCAACTTCTATCGTCTGCTCGCCGCCCACTCGCTCAAACTTTCGCTCCTGCAGCACACGCAGGATTTTTATCTGCAAGCTCTGATTGATTTCGCCGATTTCGTCAAGGAAAATGCTTCCCTCGTGTGCCAGCTCAAAGCGACCTTTCCTCATCGCGTCCGCCCCCGTGAACGCGCCTTTTTCGTGTCCAAACAACTCGCTTTCAATCAGCGTTTCGCTCAATGCCGCGCAATGCACTTTCACAAAGCTCTTATCTTTTCGGCTCGAAAGATTGTGTATCGCGTTCGCCACAAGCTCTTTTCCTACGCCGCTTTCGCCCGTAATCAGCACAGAAGCCTTGCTGTCGGCGACTTTTTTAATCATCGAGAGAACTCTCTGCATAGGCGCACTTTTGCCAATCATATCGCTTGTAACGGCGTTTTTCTCGGCGGCTTCTTTGAGTTCGCTGTTTTGCAATTTGAGTTCGCGCCCTTGCAATGCACGCTTGACAATCATCGAAAGCTGGTCGAGATTTAATGGCTTTGTCAAAAAGTTGTACGCCCCGTTTCGCATAGCGTCCACCGCCGCGTCAATAGAGCCGTGCCCCGTCAAGACGATGACAGGAATCGCGGGTGTGTCCGAAGCAATGCGCCTCACCACTTCCTCGCCCGACACTCCAGGCATTCTCAAATCGGTAATCACCAAATCAATATCGCCTTTCGCCACCAACTCCAAGCCGTCCGCGCCGTTTTCCGCCGTCTTGACGTTGTAGCCGTCCATCTCGAAAGACGCCGCCAGCCCGTCGCGAATATTTTTTTCATCATCAATAATCAAAATCGTAAACTTCATTTTCCCTCCCAGATTTTTCTACTTTCAAAAGTTCAATATCGTGTCAACGCAGTTGCTCTCTCAACGCAGTTGTAAAAAAAGGCGGTTTCTATCTAACTCCAGCTGCAATTCCTCTTCTGTGGGCAAAACTGTTCTATACTTGCTCGCAAAAATCTGCTCGGACTCGTTCAAAACAGAATACTTTACAATGCTTTCGTCTTTGTCGGCACAGAAAATAATTCCGATTGTGGGATTATCATCATCGCACTTTTTGAGCGAATCAAACATTCTCACATACATATCCATTTGTCCGATGTCTTGATGTTTCAGGCTCCCTTTTTTGAGGTCAACCAAAACAAAACACTTCAAAATATAATTGTAAAACACCAAATCAATGTAAAAATCCTGCGTTTCGGTCTTTATGTGCATTTGCCGCTCCACAAACGAAAAGCCCTTGCCCATTTCAAGCAAAAACTTTTCCATGTGGCTGATTATCGCGTTTTCTATGCCTTTTTCAGAAGTGGCGATTTCTGGTTTTAGCCCCAAGAACTCCAGAATATACGGGTCTTTGATATGGTTTTCTACCGCTTTTGCCTCTCCTTTTGCAGAAGTAGGCTCAATCTGATTTTGAAGAACACGGTGGAACATATCCGTTTTGATGTTGCGCTCAAGTTCCCGAACCGACCAAGTGCCTTGTTTTGCTTCGTTGATGTAATAATTGCGCTCGGCTTCGCTTCCAAGTCGCATAATCAATCGAATATGACTCCAGCTCAATTCTCTACACAGTGTGGAGAGAATTGCAGAATCGCGAAAAGTAAGATAAAACTGACGGCAATTCCAGAGATGCGCCGCAGACATTCCGCTCCCCAGTTCCGCGTTCAGTGCTTTTGAAAGATTTTCTATGACTTTTTCGCCATAGCCTGCGCGTTTTTCGCCCTTTTGCTCCTGCTCCACGATTCTAAAGCCTACGAGATAATACGCCTGTATCATCACCGAATTAACAGCCCTGTAGCTTTGCGCTTTTGCGGAATGAAGTATTGCCTTTATGTCTTTGATGTAATCTTCCGTAAAATGTACGCTTTCGATGTTTATAATTTCGTTTTCCATTTTCTCCATTTCTCCCTTTTCTCCTCCCGTGCCATTAAAAACAGGCTATGCCTGCGTTTCTCCTCCGAGATTTTCCCCAAATACTCATTTTCGAGGCGTTCTCGCAAAAGATTTGATTAAAAACAAGTTTAGCGCGCGTTTCTCGCAGAAGATTGGCTTAAAAACAAGTTTTGCGCCTTTTTCTCGCACGAGATTTGTTCAAAAACGAGTTTTCCAGCGTTTCTCGCACGAGATTCATTCAAAAAAGAGTTTTGCGCACTTTCAACGCAGTTTTACGCTCAACGCAGTTTTACGCTCAACGCAGTTGTTCGCCTGCAAGAGTGCCAGAGGCATCGATGAACGGGCGGAGAGAGCTAAGAGAGCTTTCGATGGCAAGCGTATCGCCTTTGGTGCAGGTCAGAAGCGGCTTGTCGGCTTGCGGCACATTCAATCGAATCGTGAACTGCGTGCCGCTGCCCTTTTCGCTTTTCACCGTGATGTCGCCTGCGAACTCGCGCACGATTTTATACACCATCGTCATTCCCAAACCCGTGCCGTTCGCTTTCGTCGTAAAATACGGCTCGAAAATATGGCTCGCGGTCTCCTCGCTCATTCCCTCCCCGTTGTCGCAAAAGCGGATTTCATACACGCCGTCTTTCACTTCGCTTTCAATGCGCATTTCTCCGCCCGTGCCGTCGCCGAACTTTTCGATAATCGCCGCAATCGCGTTCTGTTCGATGTTCGCAACGACTTGCCGAAACAGTTTTTCGTCGATTAAAAGCCGTGTCGCGCCCGCTGTCAGCTTCGTTTCAAAATGAATTCCGCGGCTTTTGAGCTCGTCGATGAAGAACGCGGCGAAACGGCTCACGAGCGCGTCTGGCTCGGCGAGGATAAGCTCTGCCTTGACGGGGCGCACGGCGAAAAGGAAATCCATAATGACTTTATTGAGGTTCTCGATTTCCTCGTTCACCACGTCGAGCCGCTCTTCCATAAACTTGGGTTCAGGGAGCTTTCCGTCGCTGCTCCGTGCGCGCTTGAGAGCTTTTTGCAAGAGCTGAATGTGAATCGAAATCGCGCCTAAGGGATTTTTGATTTCGTGGGCAACGTTCGCGGCAAGGTTCGTGAGGCTGGCGAGGCTTTCCATACGGTGAAGCAAAATATCCTGCTTTCGCTTTTCGGTGTTGTCGTCGATTTTGACGATTGAGCCTGTAACGAGCGTTTTCTCGCCCTTTTTCTGCACGAGCGGCATAAGCGACACGGTTACGAAGCGCACCGCCGAGCTTCCGAAGAGCTGCAGCGAAAATTCCTCGCTCGCATTCGCCTTGTCGTCGTCGCGGCACTTTTTGAGGAATGTCGCAATGCTTTCGTCCGCGATGAGTTCCCACACGCTCTTTTTGTCTTTTGCGCTGGTGAACGGAACGTAGCGTTCTGCCGCCTTGTTGGTCAAAAGCACGCTCCCTTCTTTGTCGAGGATAATGATACCTGTGGAAATGGATTCCAAAATCGAAGCAAACTTGTCGTTTTCGTCGTTGAGTGCGTCTAAAATGCGCTCTATCTGCTCATCAGAGAGCTTTGAAATCTTCTCCGATGCCCGTTTCATAAATCGTTTCATCTTCTTGCCTCAAAAAAGAGTATAGCACAAAATCAAATCCTGTCATAGTCAGCGCCGAATAACAAAAACCGTATGCTCCGTTACGGAGAGCATTTTAGCCAGCATACGCAGTGCGCTCAAGGAAGCATGAAAAGAGACCTTCTGCTCCCGTAAGGTCTCTCTTCATGGGAGCAGAAACGGTCAGCTCAAGGAAGCAGAAGCAGTCTCCTCCCCGAAGCAGAAGGTTGCGTCTCAAGAGAGCAGAAGCGGCTGCCTCAAGGGTGCGGAACGCAAAAAAAAGACCCCGCACTATTTTTGTGCGAGGTCAAACGTGGTTTTCTGCAAAAACTTAAATCTGCAATTCTTTGTAGAAGCCCTGAATGACATCAGCAGATTTTTGCAAAAGTGCTTTTTCGTCTTCGGCAAGTTTGATTTCAACCACTTCTTTCGCGCCGTTTTTATTGATAATCGTCGGCACGCTCAAGAACATATTGTTCAATCCATATTCGCCGTTCAAACCGACGCTGACAGGCAAAATGCGGTTTTCGTTAAACAGAATCGACTTGATGATTGCCGTGGCACTCGAAGCAATGCCGTAGCAGGTGTTTCCCTTTCGGCTAAAGATGTCCCAGCCCGCCTGTTTTGTGCGCTGGAGCAGTTCTTCTTTTGTGATGTCTTTCGTGCGGTCGGCGTTGTCGGCAAAAACATCAGAAAGATTCTTGTATTTTCCATCTACTGTTTTTACCAAATCCCCCGTAACAGCACTACGAACAAGAAAAGGCGGGCGAAGCAAAAAAGAGATTTTCCCGTTCGCAGAGGAATTTTCATTGGGATTTTTTCCTTCAAATACAAGTCTCACAACTCCGGATTTATAAGAATCTTCCGTGCAAACGATTAAATTTCCGATTTCCACCCTTTCGCCGCTTTTTTTGAACAAAAACGAAAATCCTCTATCAATCATATTTTTTGAGACGGACAAGCCTTTTTCACACACGATGATTTCAAGCCATTCCGAGCCGATCGAAACCGTCACATTCTCAAATGAAATTTCTTCTGATTTTTGATTCTTCCATGAGCTGACCTCCTCAAACAACGAAAAAGGAAAACGCAAGCCGAAGCCGATTTCATTCAGCGCGGAAAAAAACACGCGCCTCTGAATAGCAGGCTCAAGCGAAAAAAAAGACTCTCTCGCAAAACAAATTTTTTTCTTGTCATCTGCCTGAATCTGCTTAGCACGAAGCGCGTCAAATTCATGTCTGATTTGACTTTCAGCCGCCCCATGCAAGAATTCCTCATCATCCGAGGATTTTTTTGCCCCCGAAAGAACAGCCCCCTGCCATCCTGGAAAATTTTCGTTCAAAACAGGAACGAGCCGATTCCGTACCTTGTTCCGAAGATATTTCGTGTCAAAATTGGTCGCGTCTGTCCGCCAATCTTGATTTTTTCCGATTAAATATGACTCAATTTCCGCACGGGAAATATCAAGCAGAGGCCGAATAAATTTTCTGCGCCGACATTTGATTCCGCCCATGCCCTCAGT
>CALBGU010000148.1 GCA_937893155.1 uncultured Treponema sp.
CAGTCCTTCGCCTGGTATTCGGCGTTGATGCGGCCGGTGTAACGCGTGTAGTTGGCGAAGTGCACGTCCACTACCGGGCCGATGATCTGGGAAATGTGTCCTGTAACTGTTGGCATAATTGCCAAAGTTACAAAAAAGATTCCTTCTTTCCGAATATTCGACTTTAGCGAAACAACTGGTGAAGAACGTCCTCTATTTTCTTTGTCCAGAACTTCCCGACACTGTATCTTTCACAGAATTCCGGGAAACGTCCCACAGACTCAGCTACTTCAGCGATAATTCTCTCACCACTTTCTATTTCGAAATCTTCCGCCATTTCGAGGAAATCGGCCCTGGTCACATAAGATGTCTTGCCGCCCACTCCCAACGAATGGACATACGCAGAAGCATTCTCCCAAATATTTGCCGTAAACATTACATCGTACGCAGGAGAGAGCGACCACTCTCCTTTGCGGGTCATCAGGAACGAAAAGTTCTTGTTATGATCGTCGGTTACTCCGGCAATATGATTGAAGACCATCCGCCGGAAGATTTGCTCTTTGGCTCCTGTTCCCAGGCCAAGACGGCCTGCTATCCAGAAAAGATTCGTGTAGTCCCTGGCAGAAGGAGAAATGGCGGCAAGCGTCTGCGTGAGAATCTTCTCACCTCCCTGCCTGTCAAAGCGTTCCGTGATGAAATGAGATACCCCTCCGGCCTCGTACAGGGAGCAAGGCATCATATCTATACCGGCTGCGACCGCCATATCGCAGTAAGCCATTTCCACTTCGCTGGAAGGCACGGCAGGATCTTCTTTGAATTTTATGATGTAGTACCTGTAATCAGTAGGTAGTTCAATCTGCCCGGAGCGTATCTCTCCCGTACTCTGATTGATAGCAATTATCCCTTTAGCGTGCATTCCACCAGCGGAGGTTCCCAGGACAATCAACTTCTCGAGTGTCTTTTCCTCAGCGGCGGAGATACTGACGGAATGCCTTTCGGAGAGAATTTTCAGAGACAGTTCATACAATTTCCCCATATCAAGTCCGCTCTCTTCAGAACCGAGGTCGGTTGCGGGAACAAATTCAAAAGCGCCCATACCCCTGGAGCCGATGAAAGACAATTTCAGAAGAGGATTGATATCCATCAGCGGAACCTTGTTACGGGAAAGCCACTGGTCGAACAGGGTGTTCCCCCATTTATCCGGCAAGGAATCTGCCAGAAATTCAGGGAGCCCCTGATACTTATCGGCACGGTTGCCCCAGAAAGCCCGTCCGCGGACCTTCTCTTTGGCATAAGTAATCGGCGACAAATCGATGTCGGATTCAAGATATTCGTCCGAGAACTGGAAAGAGGCCCTACCCTCAGGACGATTCCATTCCAACACTCCAATCCGGGTGCCCCACAAAAAGACATTCAGTTTCAATTGCTGTTCTTCCATCGCTATAATCTTAGTCTGGAATTATATCTTTTCCTCGTGGAGGTCCCGTCCCTGGTTACAAAAGGACTCTCCGGAACATCTTCCACCAAATCGGCAACGCCGTCAAGCATCCCCCCGGCACGAAGGATCTTGATGAGGTTGGCCAAGCCGAGATTGTAAATATGCCCCGCCTCAATGCGCTTTATCGTTTCCCGCGAGACTCCGGCCAGATCGGCGAACTCCTGCTGGGAATAACAACAACTCTGACGAAGCTTCTTCAACCGGATGCAAAGCTCCTGCAGAATCTCCTCGTCTGTAAACTGATAAATGAACTGGCGGTCAAAAATCTTTCTCATAAAGGAACATTTATGACCCAAAAATAAGAATTTCTATTGAGAATGCAAAATTCTTTTTTATTCGACGCAAATCGTTGAAAAATATGCAAGAAATTATAAGTACTTCTGATTTTAGTAGTCATCCAAAATTACAAAATGAATTACTTAAAGTGTTTATTAAAAATATTCCAATATTACCCATTAATTTGAGACCATCTATTGTAGATTCGAACAATATTATTATTCATAATAATATAACTTGTTTATATATAAGGTTATTAGATTTAAATCTTCAATATCGAAATAATAAAATCGCTTGATTTCTGCACCTTTATCTGTTCTTGTATTAACAGGATTTTCGCTAAAGAGTGATGAATAGATTGAAGTCAATCTTTGTTGTCCGTCCAGAATAAGCCAATCTGGAACGGTTTGACTTGCGTTGTCTGGACAGCCTTCAATAGTGCGATACTTGAACTGAACGGAATCATTGCCATTTGCAAGAAACATAGCTGCACCAACAGGATATAAATTTGAGATACTTGCAAGTAATGCTTTTATCCTGTTGTCGTCCCAAACCCAGCCGCGCTGAAAATCTGGAAGCTGCAATTTTCCTGAATGTATATCTTTTACTAACTCAGAAATCAATGTATCTTTACTATACACTTTTTCCTCCTTGAATTAAAAAAGTACACCCATATTTTATTTGAGTGTACTTTATCTATAAACCGCTTTTACAGTGCCGCCAAATGCTTTTGCACCAATTCCGTTGCGGTTTTCGGGTTCACCTTGCCGCCAGACGCTTTCATCACCTGACCCATCAGCCAGCCGACGACGTTCGTCTTTCCGCCCTTGTAATCCGCAATCGCCTTAGGATTGTCGTTTATGACTTTGGCAACAATCGCGTCAATCGCGCCCGTGTCGCTAACGGTCTCCATGCCCTCCGCCTTGATGATTTCAGCAGGCATCTTGCCGTTTTCGAGCATCTTCTGAAACACGATTTTGCCCTGTGCATTTGAAATCTTCTTGTCGGCAATCGCGTTGACGAGTTCGCGAATGTGCCGAGGCGTAATCGAAACCTCTTGAATAGAAATATTCTTTTCGTTCAACACCGCCAGCAATTCCGCGAGAATCCAGTTCGCGACCTTCTTCACGTCCTTCGCGCCCTGTGCCGCTTCCTCAAACCACAGCGAAAGTTCGCGCGTTGAAGTGAGCGTTTCCACATCGAAATCAGACAGCCCGTATTCCGCCTTGAGTCGTGTGCGCTTCGCCTCAGGAAGCTCGCCGACCTTGCTCTTTGCCCTCTCGATAAGCTCTTCCTCCACGCTGAACGGCTTGATGTCTGGCTCAACAACAAAGCGATAATCGACAAAACTGTTCTTTGTGCGCTGAACGACGGTTTCGCCTTTCGCTTCGTCCCAGCCCATCGTAACCTTAAAGCCCGGATTGAACTCCTGTCGGTCTTCTTGGAACTCTTTGAGCTGCCGTCCCGCCTCGTAGGTGCACGCGTCGCGGATTGCCTTGAACGAGTTGAGGTTTTTGATTTCGCTAATCGGCGTATGCCACAGCTTGCCGTCTTCCCACACGTTGAGGTTGATGTTCGCGTCGCATCTCATATTTCCTTCTTCAAGGTTGCCGTTCGTTACTTTGACGTAGCGCAAAATCTCCTGCACGGTTTCCATAAACAGCGCGGCTTCTTCGGGGCTCGACATATCGGGCTTTGTTACGATTTCGATGAGCGGCGTGCCAGAGCGGTTGTAGTCGATATACGAGTGCGCGCCCTGCAAGTGCAGCGATTTTCCTACGTCTTCTTCAAGGTGAATGCGCTCGATTCTCACGCGGCGATATTTGCCGTCTTCAAGAATGCAGTCTTCGCCTTTGAAGTTGGTCGGACGGAACTTTGCGCCGCCTTTGCGCTGTTCTTCGGGATATTTCGCCATCGGTAAATCGACGTGTCCGTCGGTGCAAAGCGGAATATCGTACTGCGTAATCTGATAGCCTTTTGCAAGGTCAGGATAAAAATAATGCTTGCGGTCGAACTTGGTAAAGCGCGCAATGTTGCAGCCCAGTGCCATTCCCGCGACTGCTCCGAGTTCGACGTATCCTTTTGAGACGCGCGGCATTGCGCCGGGAAGTCCCAAACAGACAGGGCAAACGCGAGTGTTCGGCATACCGCCGTAGCGGTTTTCGCACGCGCAGAACGCCTTTGTCTTTGTCAAAAGCTGCGTGTGAATCTCGCAGCCGATTACGATTTCATATTTGTCTATAGCCATTGTATGCTCCTTAAATACTATTTTTATGCTCTTTCGAGTTTTCCAATGAAAACCGTTTTATCGCCAATGATTGTTTATATTGCGATTTTGCTTTTTGTATTTTTTCCCTCCAAATCGATAAAATCAAATTTTTTCTCAGAGAATAACGAATTTTGCATATTCTCCAATTTTTCTTTTGCAATTCTTATTGCCTGCTCCGATTGGTCAATTCCAATCCACTTTCTGCCTAATTCTTGCGCTGCGCAAAGTGTTGTTCCAGACCCGCAAAAAAAATCCATCACAATGCTGTTTTCTCTCGAAGATGTTGCTACAATGTGCTTGAGCAAATCTATATTTTTTTCGGTCGGATAAACAGGATACTGATAATCCTTAAAATCCCAAATGTCCTGCATTTTTTTGCCTTTCTGCTCATCAGCAAAAATCTTTCTGCGCGGAACACCATTTACTGACCATTCAATCAGTCCCTGAGAATCTAATTTTTCTAATTCCTCAGGAGAAGTTCTCCAATGTCGTCCTTTCGGCGGCTTTATTCCTTTGAATTCACCGCCTGTCACACCATCTTTTGTTTCGCCTGGCGCGTGGAGCGGAACGGTTGTGTATGCGCGTCCATTTTCGTCCGTTTTCTTGTATAATCGCGAAATATCTTCTTTTGAATACGATTCAAAAGGTTCGTTCCAAATTGGATTTTTTGATTTTGAGTAAAATAAAATCAAATCTTTTATGTTTCCGTATGCTTTGCGCGAAAAGTTTTTTGGATTGCACTTTATTCGCGTAATGTCGTTTCTGAAATTCTCGCTTCCAAAAATCTCGTCCATTATGATTTTTATATAATGTCCGATTTTATAATCTATATGCAAATAAATTGAACCGTAATCAGAAAGCAATTCCCGCGCAAAAATAAGCCGTTCGCGCAAGAATTCCAAAAATTCCTCGCCCAAAATCGTATCTGTATAAGCAACTTCATCTTCAGAACTTGCGCTTATTGTACTTGTTCGATTTTTTCCCACCGAAAAAGTTCCGTTCGTTGCAAAAGGCGGGTCAATATAAATCAAATCGATTTTCTTTGCCATATTGTATTCGTTCAAAAGAATCGATAGCGCACTTAAATTATCACCTTGAATCAATGAATTATTATTTTCAAACGGCACAGAAAAATGTGAAGTCGGAGAAAACTTGAGAATTTCTTTCTCTGTTTTTTTGTTAGAAAAAATAAGTTCCATAAGGCTGCTTCTAAATGCTCCCCAAAAATTCTCTAAGAAGACACGCAGATAAAATCACCGCATTATCAGGATAATGAGTTATTTGCGTATACATTTTGCTATTCGATTTTATATAAGCAACACCGTCAATTATCGCTATCTTTTGAACATAAAAACTCGTCGGCTCAAGAGGTGTATTCAATGTGTCAATCGCATCATTTAGCTGGGCATCTTGATGACCTCCAAAATCTGTGAGAAATTTTGTTTCGCCGATAACAAAAACATTGTTTACTCGTGCAATAAAATCAAGTCCTTTTTCACGATTGTAGCCTAAATATGCTTTTGCAAATTTTTCGCCCTGTGCGTCGGAGCAATTATAAATCGCGTCGCCGTCATAATTCATAAAGGAAACTTCATCTTTAAAAACTTTCAGCCCCAATGTTTCTTTATCAATATAATTCTTGAAAAGAGGTCCCATTTGTCTGTTTGATTCTTTGGGAGCAGAAGTTTTTTCCAAAATGCCGTTCAGTCCCATTTCGTAAAGATAACTTGCGATTCTTTCTACGGTCTTTGGATTTCGTTCTATCGCCGAACGGTCGTTTTTGAGATATGAAACATACGAATATTTTATCGGGAACGGGTGAGTTTCACCGTTTTTGCCTTTCACTTGGTCTAAAAGCAAATTTATAAGAGCCTTTGAATCTCTTTTATCAAGCAATTCTTGTAGACGATTTGCAACATCTTCGCTTAAATTGCGTTTTTCATTCGCAGAAAGCGGATAAATCTTGAAAAGTTGGTCTAAATAATCATACTGATTTGCAAGTTCTATGCTTCGGTTTGTCCAGATATTCATCTTTTCTCCTTATTAGCTCCTATACTCATTTCACATTATCGTAATGTGTCCACATTCTTGCGACTTTTACAGTTCCTAAATAGTTCTTTCCACTTATCGAAATCTGCTTAAGAAACACTTGATAAACAAGACGATGTTGAATGTTTATCCGCCGTGAAAAAAAGCCGTCAAGATTTCCGAGAAGTTTTTCATACGGTGGCGGATTTTGAAACGGATTTTCTGCGACAACTGAAAGCAATGCTTTTGCTTTTGCTTCAAGACCTGCGCTTTTCAAGAGTTTTTTGTCCTTTTCCGCCTGTTTGCTGAAACGAATAACGAACATCACCATTCCTCAGATGAATTGTAAATCGCGCAATCTTCGAGTTTTTCTTTGCCAGCTTCAATAATTGACTCAGCCATTTTCGGTATTGAATTGAGATAAGCCGTTTCAGAAATTGCTCGCCAATTCTCTTCCGAAATCAGAACACAATTCACTCCATCATCGCTTGTTATCATAACATCGTCGTTTGATTCTGCAACAAAAGACATCAGACCTCGAAAATCAGCCGCCGCCTTTGTTTCTGTTATTGCCGTCATTTGTTTCCTCCGATTTTTTCCAGTCGCAGCACGTTGCGCCCAGACTCCTCCGCGATTGCGTCAAGCATTGCGCCCAGTGAGGCGGGAAAATCATCGTCCACCACATAGCTCGCGTTCGCCAACACCGCGCCGCCGTCGCCTTTCGTAAAGCTCACCGCCACGGGATAGCCCTCCGCGAATGTGTAAATATACGCGCAGTTTTCCGAAAGCTCATCGCTCACAAATGTTGACTGTGATTGCAAAACGCTTGCCGCCGCAACAGAGAGTGCGCCCGTCATCTTTCCCGTCCACATCACCGCAAAACCCGAAATCAGACGCTCGGCAATGTCGCGCTTGAGGGCAGGAGAAAGATTTACGCTTTCTGAAACCTCCAAGCCCATCATATCGACGAGAAAGAAAAAATCTCCGCTCAAACGATAGACCGCCGTCGGCTTTGACACATCGCCCGCGCCGAGTTCGCGCACTTTTTCGTCTAGGTCGCCGTTTGCGCCGAGCAGAATCGCACGATAATCGCTTGAGTTCGCCTTTTCCCGCATCAGCGCGGCAAGAGACAGCCCTTGCTCCAAAAGCGTCGCTTTTTGTCCCTTCGCTTTCGGTTTTGCAAAGACTGTCATCGCACAAAAGACAATCGTGATTGCCAAAAGTGCCTTTTTCATTATGCTTCCTTAACGGGAACGCCGCAGAGTGTATGCTCGTCTTCCCAGTTCTGCGCGATTCGGAGGAGTTTTGCCTCGCTGAACATTGCGCCCGCGAACTGCACGCCCACAGGCATTGGAGTGCCGCCTTGAGCCGCGCTTCCCGAAGTATATCCCGCAGGAACGGAAATCGACGGAATGCGAGAAAGATTGACGAACGTCGTGAAAAGGTCGCTCAAATACATCTCAAGCGGGTCATCGACTTTCTGACCGAGTTTGAACGCCGCCGTCGGACACGTCGGGCAGAGAATAATATCGTAGCTCTTGAAAAGCTCTGCAACTTCCCGCTGAATGCGCGCACGCACGCTCATTCCTTTTTTGTATGTGTCGCCGGAGAACTGCTCGGACAATACATAGTTTCCGATGATGATTCTGCGCTTGACCTCTGGACCAAAGCCGTTGCTTCGCGTGTCCACATACAGCTTGTCGTAGCCCTCGCCGTTGTCAACGCGGTTGCCGTAGCGGATACCGTCGAAGCGCGAAAGATTGCTCGCCGCCTCGCTCAGCGCGATGACATAATACGACGCAATCGACGCATCTAAAATCGGCAAGTCAACCACATCGATTTTTGCGCCCTTTTTCTCGAACCACGCGCGCGTTTGCTCAAACACCTTTGAAACGTCCGCGTCCATACCTTTGCTTTCCAAAAACTGCTTAGGAACGGCAATTTTGAGCTGTGCAAACTCGTCCGCGCTCAACGAGGTGAGCTGTGAAAGCGATGTTCCGTCTGGCAAATCCGCGCTCGTGTCGTCGTACATATCCACGCCGCACATCACAGAAAGCGGAGCCGCAATGTCGCGCGGAGTATGGGCGATAATGCCCACTTGGTCGAGCGATGAGCCGTAAGCCACCACGCCCCAGCGCGAAAGCACCCCATACGTCGGCTTCAAACCGTACACGCCGCAGTAACTCGCAGGCAAACGCACCGAGCCGCCCGTTTCTGTTCCCAAGCCGAAAAGTGCCTGATTTGCCGCGACCGCCGCCGCAGAACCGCCCGAAGAGCCGCCCGAAACATACTCGCGGTTAATCGGATTGCGCGTTGCTCCGTACACGGAATATTCCGTTGAAGAGCCCATCGCGAACTCGTCCTGATTGCATCTCCCGAGCGGAATTGCGCCTGCGTCTTCAAGGCGATTGATAACCGTCGCATTGTACGGCGCAACATAGCCCTCAAGGATTTTTGACGCACACGTTAATCTCTTTCCGCGAACGCTGATGTTGTCTTTGTTTGCAAACGGCACGCCGAGCAATTTCTTTTGCTCAAAAAGCGCGTCAAGCGTTCCGTTCGCGCGAGCCGCGGCGATTTCCTCATCGGCTTTTTTTGCCTTTTCAATCGCGTCGTCGTACATTTCAAGAAATGCGTTGAGCGGCAAAGATGAGTTTTTGTCCGCCTCAAATGTGTCGATAGATTGTTTTACCAGCTGTTCTGATGTGATTTTTCCAGCCTTGAGAGCTGAAATAACTTCTGAAATGGTCTGCATTTTTTACGCTCCCTCGCCCAAAACTTTCGGCACTTGGAAATATCCGTCAAGAAAGTTCTTTGTAATCTTTTTCACGTCGTGCATTTCAAGTCCGTTTACGATTTCATCTTCGCGGAGTTTTTCGGCTTGTGTCGAAGGATACGCGTCGTAAGGATTTTCGCTGTCGTCGTATTTAGAAAGAATGTCGAAATATCCGACGATTTCATCGACCTGCTTTTTGAGGGTCGCCATATCCGTGCTTTCTGGAGAAAGCCTTGAAAGATACAGGAGTTTTTCCAATGTATCTTCGTCCACAGTTCTTTTAGTATCGTTCATAGCCTTTATTTTACATAATTTCCTAGATTTATGGAATATACCAGCCGCGTTTTTCGCCAATCCGTCTTTTTTCTGCGCGTTCCCGTGCGGGAAAAGTCAAACTAAACATTTTTTCTGCATTTCCCGTGCGGGAAAAGCCAGAATAAACATTTTTTCTGCATTTCCCGTGCGGGAAAAGCCAAAATAAACGCTTTTTTTCGCATTTCCCGTGCGGGAAAAGTCAAACTAAATGCTTAGCCGCCGTTTTCCCGCGCAAAAAAGGCATAATTATGCGTCATTTTTATCTTTTTTGGCATAAAATCAGTGCATTTTATCTGTTTTTTGTGTTTTTTTGCAAAAAATTTGTCATTTCTGTGCTTGATACGGGAATCTCTCTTCAAATGCCTGTGGAAACAAGGGGCTTAAGCCCCTTGCTACATCTGAATTGTGTATGCAAAAAAGATTATTGCGTCGAGCGCGATAATGACACGTTGAAACAAGGGGCTTAAGCCCCTTGCTACCTTTGAATTGTGTATGAGAAAACGATTATCGGGTCAACGCGCGATAATGATACCTTGAACACAGAAATGAGGCGGGCTTTTCCGATAATGAATCTATGGCGTATTCGGAATTGATAAAGAACCTCAGCACTATTCGCACCTATATCCGCAGTTTTTACATCTATGGCTTTCACAGCCGCGGCGATTTTTCTGCGAAAAGTCCGCGTACCTACGACGACGAAAAGCGCAGGCTCGAAAATTATCTTTCTGGCTATATGGCGTTCAGGCTCGACGAGAACGGCAAGGTGTCGTTCGTGTCTATCGACAGTCGCCGCACGGTGCACAATCCGCTGTACCGCATTTTTAAGGCGAAGTCGTTTACGGATATGGATATTTCGCTGCATTTTATTTTGCTCGATGTGCTGTCGCAGGAAAAATCGCTCACGATACCGCAAATCCTCGATGAAATCAGCACGACGTATCTCGACGGATTTTCTCCCGCGCTTTTGCCCGAGGAATCCACGCTCCGAAAAAAGCTCGCGGAATATGTATCGCTCGGGCTTATCACGGCGCACAAATGCGGGAAATCACTGCGGTACGAAAGAGCGGGCGACATTGCGCGAGGCGGGCTTTTTGACGCACTGCACTTTTTTTCTGAAATCGCGCCGTGCGGGGCGGCGGGCAGTTTTTTGCTGGATACCTGCCCCGAAAAAGACGGCGCGGACGTTTTGCGCTTCAAGCACCATTACATTACGGCTTCGATTGAGTCGGATTTTTTGGAAACAGCGTTTGCGGCAATCCGCGAGCACCGTTTTTTGCTCATCGAACAAAAGCGCAGTGAAAATGCCCGTATGGTACAAAACGAAATTGTGCCGCTGATGATTTTTTCGAGTGTGCAGAGCGGCAGAATGTACCTTATGGCATATCGGCTTCGCGGAAAATATTTTTTGGCACTGCGATTCGATTATATTGTGTCGATGAAACTCGGCGGTATATACGCAGGATTTTCGCAAAAGCGCGCGGAGTTTGAGGGATTGCGCAAAAATATGTTCGGGGTGTCGCTCAAGCAAAATAAACGCCACAACGACACTCAAACCGAGCATATTACGTTCCGCGTGGTGTTCGGCGGCGGCGAGGCGTTTGTGTATCATCGGCTGCTGCGCGAAAAACGGTGCGGAAGTGTAACGCTCCTTGACGAAAATACGGCGCAATTCGACGCGGACGTGTTTGATGTGCAGGAGATTATTCCGTGGGCGCGCACGTTTATCAGCCGCATTACGCTGTTTGACTGCACCGATAAAAGCGCGGTTCGTCGCTTCTACCGCGATATTCGCGCGATGAGCAGGCTCTATGAAGACGATGAAGATGAGGCAGGCAATGTCTGAAAATGCGTTGTTCTTGTGCTTGGCACGGGATTTTATCTTTTCTATCGCCGAAGATTGCGAGAGGCAAAAGGAGCAAAAATGATTTTTAGCGAGATTTACAGCGCGTATTATAACACTGCCGCCGCCGCAATCGCCGCCGCGCAAAAGGGCGAGCTTACCCGCGACGCGCTTTATCGCATTGTGCAAAAATCCGCGTTCCCCGAAAGCTACGCCGCCCTTTCGAGCGCGCTTGAGGGCGGAAAATGGGCGTTGATTAAGAGCGATTATTCTACGAACATCAAAAATGCGCCTTCAATGCCGCTGTCTTTGCTGCAAAAACGGTGGCTTAAAGCCATTTTGAGCGATGCGCGCTTCAGGCTGTTCGCAAGCGACGATGTGATTGCGCGTCTTTCGTGCGAGCTTGCCGCAGTTGAGCCGCTGTTTTTAGCCGAGGACGTTTTTTATTATGACCAATACACCGACGGCGACCCGTTCGGCGAGGAATCATATATCCGCGTTTTTCGCACCGCGTTGTGTGCCGTGCGCGAAAAAAAAGCGCTGAACGTGGCGTACACAAGCCGCTTTGGGCGGTTCCGACGGTTTGTTTGCGCGCCGCTGTGCATTGAGTATTCGCAAAAAGACGACAAATTCCGCCTGATTGCCATCGTGAAAGGCAAGCGCAAAACGCTCAATATGAAGCGCATTCAAAAATGCTGTTTGCTCCAGCGCGAGCGCGGCGAAATCCCCTCTATTGCAGACGGCGAAAAAAAATCGCTCACGCTGGAACTCTACGACGAGCGCAAAACGCTCGAGCGCGCAATGCTTTCGTTTGCGCATTTTGAGAAAAGCGCGGCTCAGACGGGCGAAAACACCTACCGCCTTACCCTCACCTACGACAGCGATGACGAAACGGAGCTGCTTATCCGCGTTTTGTCTTTTGGTCCGACGGTTAAAGTTCTTGCGCCTGTGCATTTTAGAAATCTCGTCAAAGCGCGCCTTCAAGCACAACTCTCGCTCTGCTAAAAAACATTTTCCCGTACTTGATGCGGGAATCTTTTTTCACTGTCTGTTGAAACAAGGGGCTTAAGCCCCTTGCTATATCTGCATTGTGTATGAGAAAAAGATTATCGGGTCAAGGTGAGATAATGACACGAAATGCCGAACGGTTTGCAAAAAAAATGACAAATGTCATACAAAAATGATGACAAAGTTCAGTTGCGGGCAAGAAAGAGCGGACTTACACTGATACTATCCAAATTAACGGAGGAACTTTTATGAAAAAGATTTTGAAAAGCGCGGTGTTAGTTGCTCTTGCCGCGGCGGTTGTCGGTTTGAGTTCGTGCGGCGGTGAAAAGAAAGAGGCGGCTGCCCCTGCGGGAGAGAAGCACTACAAGTTCGGTTTTACTTGTATGGACCAGTCAAATCCATTCTTTGTGACTATCGAAAAAACAATCCGCGAGGAAGTGGAAAAACGCGGCGACAAGCTCGTTTCGGTAGACCCTGCCAAGAACGTTACGCGGCAGATTCAGCAGGTGGAAGATGTGATTGCGCAGAAAGTGGACGGATTCTTTTTGAACCCAGCCGAAGCAGAAGGCATTATTCCTGCGCTCGACCAGCTCCGCGCGGCAAATATTCCGATTGTCAACTTTGACGCGGAAGTTGCTGATATGAGCTACATCACATCGTATGCAGGCTCGGACAACTACAACGCAGGCAAGGTGTGCGGAGAGGATTTGATTAAGAAATGCCCGAACGGCGGCGACATCATCGTTCTTGATGAGCCAACGGCAAATTCGGCAACGGACCGCACAAACGGATTCCTTGATTCAATCATCGGGCACGGCTTTAACATCGTGGCACAGCAGAACGCAAAGGGAAGTTTGCAGGTGGCAATGGGCGTGGCAGAGGATTTGCTCCAAGCACACCCGAATGTCGTTGCGATTTTCGGCAGCAATGACCCCGTGGCGTTGGGCGCATTGGCGGCAGCAAACGCAGCAGGCATCAAGGGCGCAAAAATCTACGGCGTTGACGGTTCACCTGACATCAAGAAAGAGCTGACAGACCCGAATTCGCTCATTGAGGGCACTGGCGCACAGTCTCCTGTAAGCATTGCAAAGAAATCGGTAGAGTTGATGTACAAGATTATGGAAGGCGAAAAAGTTGACGCTCGCTATCCTGTTCCAACATTCCTTATCAGCCGCGACAACGTAAACCAGTACGGCACGGACGGTTGGCAGTAATCCAACTGGCGCAATGGGCAAAATCGTGCGCAGTGTGGCGTTCGGTTTTGCTCTCCCCTAAACAATGCCGGAAGCAAAACGCTCCCGGCTTTTTAAAAACGGTCTTCTTTGAAAAAATGGAGAGGTGAGATGAGCGAACACGTGTTGCTTGAAATGAAGAATATTCATAAGCGCTTTCCGGGCGTTTATGCATTGAAAAATGTTCAGCTAGAGCTGAAAGCGGGCGAAGTCCACGCGCTGCTCGGCGAAAACGGCGCGGGCAAATCCACGCTGATTAAGGTATTGGGCGGCATTTACAAAGCCGAGGAAGGCGAGATTTTTATTGACGGAAAAAAAGTTGAGATTGATTCCGTATTCGCCGCTCAAAAAAACGGCATTGCGATAATTCATCAAGAATTGGTGCTGGTGCCGTATATGACGGTGGCAGAAAATATCTTTTTGGGGCGAGAACCGCGCAAAGGCTCTCTCATCGACAAGGCGAAGATGAACGCCGACACCGAAGAATTGCTCAAGACGTACAATCTCAATTTTTCACCGCAAACGCTGATTGTGGATTTGACGATTGCACAGCAGCAAATGGTTGAAATCGTAAAAGCCATTTCGTTTAATTCCAGAATTCTTGTTATGGACGAGCCTACTTCGTCTATTTCAGATAAAGAAGTTGCATTTTTGTTCAAGATAATGCGCACTCTCACCGCAAAAGGTGTCGGCATTATTTATATTTCGCACAAGATGAGCGAGTTGTGGCAGATTTGCGACCGCGTTACCGTTATGCGCGACGGCGAATATGTGAGCACGGAGATAATCAAAAACATCACCAAAGATGATTTGATTGCAAAAATGGTCGGTCGAACGCTTGAGCAATATTATGTGCGCGATTTTCAAAAAACAGGCGAACCGATTTTGCAGGTGGAGCATTTGTCTGACGGCAATATGGTCAAAGATGTGTCGTTCGAACTGAAAAAAGGCGAAATCTTGGGTTTTGCGGGGCTGGTCGGCGCAGGTCGCAGTGAATCAATGCAGGCGATTTTCGGTCTGACGAAAAAATACAGCGGCACGGTGCGGCTGTTCGGCAATGAAGTGCATTTCACCCGCCCCGTGCAGGCGCTCGAGCACGGAATGGCGCTTGTGCCAGAAGACCGCAAACTCGACGGTCTGTATCACGTTCAGAGCGTTAAATACAATTCGACGATTGAAGTGCTCGGCGATTTCATCAAGGGCGTGTTTCTGGACAGCAAAAAGGAAAGCGATATTGCGCAGAATTATGTGCGAATGATGAACACCAAAACGCCGACGCTCGAGCAGAAAATCGGCAATCTTTCAGGCGGCAATCAGCAAAAAGTAATGATTGGGCGCTGGCTTGCGACAAATCCGTCCGTGCTGATTCTGGACGAGCCAACACGCGGCGTGGACGTGGGCGCAAAGGCGGAGATTTACGCCATAATGAATTATCTGGTCAAACAGGGGCTGTCGATTATTATGATTTCCTCTGAATTACCTGAGATTATCAATATGAGCGACCGCGTGTATGTTATGGCAAACGGTAAAGTTTCCGGCTGTCTTTCTCACGAAGAAGTTTCGCAGGAAAAAATTATGAGTCTTGCCGCTGAAGAGTAAGCAAAAAATTGTTGTATCGTGAATAGTAAAGGAGTTTTTTTATGGAAAATACATTGTTGAATGCGTCAAAGTTTAATCGCGGCGTTATAACGTACCTGAAAACAAATATGGGCATTTTGATTGCCTTTGCCGTGCTGTATTTGTTTCTCGCAATAAATCCAGCCACATCAGCAGCGTTCTTGACGCGGCAGAATATGTTCAATGTTCTGCGACAGATTTCCACAAACCTGTATCTCGCGTGCGGAATGACGATGGTCATCATCTTAGGCGGCATCGATTTGTCAGTCGGCTCAATCATCGCGCTTTCGGGCTGTGTGGCGGCGGCGTGCGTATCGCGACACGGTATGCCGATTCCGTGCGCGCTCCTCGTGGGCATTCTCATCGGCGTGTTTTTCGGAATGGTCAACGGCACGATTATCGCCAAAACGACGATTCCTCCGTTCATCGTAACGCTTGCCACAATGAACGTAGCACGCGGATTTGCGTATGTGTATACCAGCGGTTCTCCAGTGCGCGTCGTTACAAAAGAATGGCAGTTCGTGGGCGCAGGCTACATTGGACCGATTCCAACCCCAGTTATCATTCTTGCAATCGTGCTCATCGTAACGGGGCTTTTGATGAACAACACACGGCTCGGACGGCACATTTATGCGGTCGGCGGCAACGTGCAGGCGGCGCGCTTCTCGGGCATTTCGGTGGAAAAGGTCAAGTTTTGGATTTACACATTCTCGGGACTGATGGCTGGTTTGGCAGGCGTGGTGCTTGCAAGCCGAATGTACTCAGGACAGCCGACAGCGGGCGAAGGCGCAGAGATGGACGCAATCGCGGCGGTTGTTGTGGGCGGCACATCGATGTCGGGCGGTGCGGGAAAAATCGGCGGTACGATTATCGGCGCGCTCATCATCGGCTTCTTGAACAACGGATTGAATCTTTTGAACGTCAATTCATTCTGGCAATATGTGGTCAAAGGCGTCGTGATTTTGCTCGCCGTCTTCGTGGATTTCGTGCGAAACCGCAACAAGAAATAATATGAGTTGTCTTGCAGGTATTGATTTAGGCACATCGAGCGTGAAAGTTATGCTTATGAGAGAGGACGGAACGCCGCTCGCCATAAGCCACGCCGAATACGATGTGCAAAAGCCAGCCATCGACCGAGCAGAGCAAGAGCCAGAGCTGTGGTGGACGCAGACGGTGAAAGCGGTGCGCGAGGCTATTGCAAGAGCGGGCATTCGCGGCGAGGATATTTCGTGCATTGGGCTTTCGGGGCAAATGCACGGGCTGGTTGCGCTCGACAAGGCGGGAAATCCCGTCTGCCCCGCAATCATCTGGATGGACCAGCGTTCTTTGCAGGAAGCAAAGCGCATTGCAGAACGTGCCAGCGATTTTATCGGCGAAGAATTGCTCAATCAGCCGAGTTCTGGAATGCTCGTCTGCTCGCTCTTGTGGCTCAAAACGAACCACCCCGAACTGTACGAGAAAACGGCGGCGGTTATGCTTCCAAAAGATTATATCCGCTATCGGCTGACGGGAGAAATCGGCGTGGAAGTCTCGGACGCAAGTGCATCGCTTGCATTTTCGGTAAAGCATCGCCAATGGTGCTCGGGGCTGATTGAACGGCTTGACTTGAACAGCGCGCTTTTTCCCACCGTGAGCGAAAGCGCAGAGATTGCGGGCACCGTGTGCGCCACCGCAGCGGCAGAAACAGGGCTTTCGGTAAAAACCCGCGTCGTTTTTGGCGCGGGGGACGCGGCGGCGCAGCTCATCGGCAATGGCATTGTAAAAGAAGGCGTGGTGTCGTGCAATATCGGCACAAGCGCGCAGATTGCCGTATCGCTCGATTCTTTGATTTACGACGAAAAAAAGCAGTTGCAGACGTGGTGTCACGGCATTGCTGGGCGCTGGTATATGCAAGGCGGCGCGCTGACCGGCGGATTCGCGCTCAAATGGCTCAAAAAGCAGATTTTGCGCGACGAGCGAGCCTATTCCGTGCTCGACAGCGAGGCGGAGCGCATTGGCGCAGGCGCAGAAGGATTGCTCTTCCTGCCGTATCTTTCAGGCGAACGCACTCCGGTGCTCGACCCGTTGGCGCGCGGCATTTATTTCGGGCTGAGCGCAAAACACACGCAGGCGCACCTTGTTCGCGCCACGATGGAGGGCGTCATTCATAATTTGCAAGAATGTGCGCTGATGCTTGAACGGCTCGGGGTGAAAAAAGAAAAAATCATATCCTCGGGAGGAGCGGCAAAAGGACGGCTCTGGCGGCAAATTCAAGCAGACATACTCGGAATGCCCGTGTACACCACAAAAAGCGAAGAACAGGCGTGTCTCGGAGCGGCAATTTTGGCAGGCACGGGAATCGGGATATATCGAAGCGTGGAAGAAGGCTGCAGCACACTCGTAAAAGAGGACAGCGCGTGCATTGAGCCGATAGCCGCACACACCGCGCTGTATCGGGAGCGGCAAGATTTGTTCCGACGGCTCTACGCCCAAACAAAAGATTTGTTCCCGCGCCTT
This sequence comes from uncultured Treponema sp., assembly GCA_937893155.1. Classification (GTDB taxonomy): domain Bacteria; phylum Spirochaetota; class Spirochaetia; order Treponematales; family Treponemataceae; genus Treponema_D. The sequence goes on from CALBGU010000148.1 coordinate 17,335, forward strand.
TTTGCAGGAACAATACAATAAAACGCACATACCATTTCTTTCATCATATTCTTTCCTTATCTTGAGCCTCCTTTACGGGAGGCTCTTTTTTCTAGATGCGTTTTGTTGCCGCGCGAATATCGTTCATAGTGATTTCGTCGCGGTTGTTTTGTCGGGCGAGAAGGGCGGCGCGATTCAATGCGGATTCAATTTCGGCACAGCTCGCACCTGCAAAAACGGCGGCGATGTCTTTTGCTGAAAGTCCTGCGGCGAGGCGTTTTCCTTTTGTGTACAGCAAAACGAGTTCTTCTCTCTCTTTTTCGTTCGGAGAGGGAACGCGGAACTTTGTATCGAATCTTCCTGGTCGAATAAGCGCAGGGTCTAGGGCTGAAATGCTGTTTGTTGCCGCAATCACAAGCACGCCTTTTGTCTCTTCAAAGCCGTCCAGCTCGTTCAAAAGGGCGGTTACAATACGCGTGTTTTCTGTTTCTAGTGCGCTTCCCGAATAATTGCGCCGCGTGCCGATTCCGTCGAACTCATCGATAAAAACGATACACGGAGCTTTTGCCCTCGCTTTTCTAAACAGCAATTTCACCTTCATCGGACCAATCGCCATAAACATACTTTCAAAATCCGTCGCTTTTGCAGGAATAAAGTTCACTTTCGCTTCTCCTGCCAACGCCTTTGCAAAAAGCGTCTTGCCGTTGCCAGGCTCGCCCTCAAGCAAAATGCCTTTTGGCATACGGATTCCTCGCGAAGCATATTCGGCAGGGTGGAGCATAATGTCCATCACTTGCTTCATATCGCGCTTGAGCGGCTCCATACCGACCACATCGCTGAACATAACGTGAGTTTTTCGCACAACTTTAAACGTGTTCGGCGAAATGAATTTGCGGAATGCAATGAAAATCACCCCAAAGAAAAAGACATAAAAAATACTGTCGAGAATAAGCGATACGATTTCTCCCGAATCCTTTGATTCCTCGATTTTTGCCCCGTGCAGAAGCAATGTTTCGCGCAATGTGGGAGAATAGGGGTTTTCTGTGTATAACGGGTAGGCTTTTGCCCAAGTCGCATATACGTCGGTGCGGAAATAAATGCGCTCTCCGTCGATTTTTGCGCTGACCACCGTACCCGAAAGAACAGCCTCATAGAAATCTCGGTACGGCGTGTATTCTGCCTTTTTATCGAAATAATCCCACGCACAATACGCAGCGAAGGCAGCGATAAGAATTGCGAAAACGATAAGAAATTGTTTTTTTATGCGAAAAGCCATTTATGAAGCCTGCGGTGCGGTGGTGTTTTTTGCGAGTTCGCCTGCAATGCCGAAACAGCGGTCGCCCACTTTCTCGATTTGGCGCACAAGGTCGATATACAAAAGCTCTGCCTTGACGTTCGCCCCTGTTTCCAATCGGCTGCGTGCGATTTTCTTGAGCCGTCTGCGCTCGTCGTCAATTTGCCGCTCAAGGTCTTCCGCGTATGCAAGCTGGTTCTTGTTGAGGTGTTTGCCGATGTTTTTGTACACGAAGTAAAGGAACTCTCGCGCCAGCTCCACATACGGCATAAGCCGCTCAAGGTCGTCGGAAGAAAACTGCATTTTCTTGTCAACCGACTTTTTGATGAGCATACCGATGTTCAAACATTCGTCCGCCATACTCTCCAGCTCTTGCACAATCTGCATCATAATCGAAACGGTATTCTGCGACTGCTCGCTGATGTCGAGGCGGGAACAGCGCACAAGGTAATTCGTGAGCTGCTCGTTCATTTGGTCGGTGTAATCTTCCTGCGCTAAAAGGTCTTTGTAGTGTTCTGTTTCAAAACTCTCGTCGCGGTGCTTAAATCCCCATTGCACAGCGTCGAACATCTGCACCACGATATCCGCCATAAGCGCGATTTCTTTTTGTGCGCTAAAGACGAGGGCTTCTGGCGTTTCAAGCGCAGTCTTTTCGTTGAATTCGAGGTGATAGACCATCTCATCTTCGGTTTTGTCGTCTTTGATGATTTTTCGGGCAAGATTTGCAATTTGATTGACAAACGGAATAAACAGAATCGTTCCAATGACTTTGAACGACGTGTGTAGCATAGCGATATGATAGACGATATTTTCTTGCACCGTGCCGGGAACGAGGAAATCCACAAAACGCAAATACGGCTTAAAGAAAATCAGCGTGATAATCACGGTCGCCACATTAAACAGAACGTGAATCAACGCCGTGCGCTTTGCGTTCGCCTTGGAGTTCGCTGCCGCCATAATCGAATCAACCGTAGAGCCGATTTCGCTTCCGATGACCATCGCCGCTCCGAATTCCCAAATTGCAGGATTTTTCGCCGCCGCCGTAATCACAATCGCCGTCATCGCGCTTGACGAATGAATCAAAGCCGTGATTGCAATGCCGATAACCACCGCCAGTGCCGTAGAAATCGCGCCGTAGCCCTGCACTTTTGCCACAAAATCGTTAATGCCCGTCGCGTTCTTAA
>CALBGU010000149.1 GCA_937893155.1 uncultured Treponema sp.
TGTTCAAGAGTTTCGGCGGTCAGAAGAAGAAGGGCAACGGGGGACCAGCGAAAGAACCGAAAGCGATGTCTGTCGAGGACGCTTATATGATTCTGGAAGCGGCGAAGAATGTCGTCTTCGTGCCAGGCTACGGAATGGCGGTCGCGCAGGCGCAGCACGCGGTCAAGGAACTCTGCGACAAACTCGAAGCGAACGGCGCGGAGGTGAACTTTGCGATTCACCCTGTAGCTGGTCGTATGCCGGGACATATGAACGTATTGCTTGCAGAGGCGAATGTGCCGTATGAGCAGCTCAAAACGGCGGACGAGATGAATCCGCAGATGAGCAATGTCGATGTAGCGATTGTTATCGGTGCGAACGATGTTGTAAACCCAGACGCGATTAACGACGAAAGCTCGCCATTGTATGGTATGCCGATTGTGAACGCACACGAAGCGCGCACGGTCTTTGTCTTAAAGCGCGGAAAAGGCACGGGATTTAGCGGCGTGGAAAATCCGCTGTTCACGAATGACAACACCGTGATGATTTACGGAGATGCAAAAGCCACCGTCAGCGCATTGGTTGCCGAGTTTAACAACGATTAGCGAAAAAGAAAATCTGATTTTTTAAGTACAAACAAAGGGAGTCTTATTCTTCCTTTGTTTGTTTATACGAGTGCAATGTGAACTTTTTTCCCAAGTGCATTGGCAAAGCGTTCAATAACACCAACAGAAGTGTTGTGATTAAAATTAAGCACATTATCTACAGATGTTCGAGAAGTGTGCATTTTCTCTGCTAATGCTGATTTTGAGATATTTTGTCGTTTCATTTCCGCTTCTAGTTGAAGCGCAATCAAACGTTTTGCAGCGAGTTCTTGGGATTCTTCAAAAAGTCCTTGTTCAATCATGAACTCATCAAAATTCTGACCGATACCTTTCATTTGTTCATATCCTTGAACAGCCTTAATCTGTTCTGTGCTGTTTCTAGCTCATCTTTCTGACGAGTGGTAATCCCATTGGAAAGCCTTTTTGTACTTCAAATATTTTTGCTCCAACTTCTTTTTTATCTTCTCGCGAAAGCGTTAGTATAAAATCCCTACAGGGTTGGTTTCCTTGTTCTGTTTGAAAAAATACTGTGTCTAAGGCTTTTTCTCGTTCCACAAAAAAAGTGTACATCATATTGTGCAGATAGTCAATTTGAAATATGGAAGATTAAAAAAGGTAGCGTGCAGGATTTATAGCAAATCATTGATGACCGTTTTCAAGCTCTTTTTCTGCAATGTGGTCAGTCGAAATCTGCGCTTACGGAATCGATGAGATGAATAATAGAATTGCGCGATTTTTCGGGGATAGCGTCTAGCTTATTTAAAATGCCTTCGTATCGCTTAAGCTTGCTCAAGTTTTTTATGGTTGTTTCTGATGATAAAGAAGAATCTGCGCCTGTAACGAGATATTCGACGGAAACATTCAAGATTTTTGCAATTTTTACGGCAGTATCTGCAGACGGACTGCTTTTCAACCTTATTCCGCGCCCGATATTCGACGGGTCGAAGCCTGCTTTTTCTGCTAATGCCTTATTTGTCATTCCGATATAATCTAATTCTTCTAACACATTATCCCAAAAGCCCATACTGCTTAAATTATTGGATTTTTGTCATTTTTTCAGTGTTTTATGGTTGAAAATCCATTGTAATGGTATATAATGGATAATTGACTACTATTTTTCGCAGAGAATGGATTATTTTCAATGAAGTTGGGCATTTTTATCTCGATTTTTCCAAGGAGGTTTCTTATGAAAAAGACAAGATGGATTACGGCTTTGTTCATTGCTATTTTTATGGTATTTAATTTTGCGGCTTGCTCTCTGTTTGGCGATGACGATGACGACGATAGCGGAAGCAGCAGTAGTAGCTCAAAGCAATCTAGCGACTGGCTCATTCTTTCGTACTTTGACGCAGACAATAATTTAAATGATGATTTATTTAACGATATGCTGAATGAGCAACTTGCACTTTATGATATTTCTCAAACGAGTGGCGCACCGTCGGTTAGAATCCTCGCTTTGTGGGACGGAGAAAATCGGACGGATTGTAAAACTGATAGAAATACCAGAATTCACCCAAATGCTGCACTTTATGAACTTGGAGGAATGAGTGCAAACGAAGGTTTATTGATTTCTAAATCAGCAAGTTTTCAGGTGTCTTCAGCCACAAAAGATTTGACGGATTCTGTTTTGTGGCTTTCTCCAGAACCCGATATGGGCGATGTTGCAACGCTTAGGTCATTTCTTACTTGGGCGGCAGAAAATTATAGTGCATCGAATATTGTTTTAATGCTGTCTGACCACGGAGCAGGAACTGTATATGAAACAATTTCAGGTGGTCTGCAAACGGCATTTAATAGTTCGCGTACTCTTTGCACTGATGATACAAATGGAAGTGGCTTACAACTTTCTGCACTGGACGTTAAAAATGCAATCAAACAGTCGGGGCTTTCTATAAAAGTAATTTGGGAAGATTGCTGTTTGCAAGGAACTGCTGAAAACTCATATATTTTGCGTGGCTCTGCTGATTATCTTGTAACAAGTATGAACACGACTCCTGCTGAAAACGGGGGAATCCACTATTCTGTGATTTCAAGCCTCAAATCATCATCTTCGTCATTGTCATTTTCAAAAGCGATTGTGAAATCCTTTGCAGATAAAAATTCTTCAGAAGCAAAGATGACCTATGCTGTGTACAATCTTTCAAGCGCGAAGCAAGAAGCTTTGTATTCAGCAATCAACAATCTTTCAAATGCACTCCTTAAAGATGGTGGTGATGTTTGCGAAGATGTTTTTGATTATTTGACTGACGATGATGGAATAGTGTTTTCTGGTACATATAATTATTTGAGCGATATAGGATATTTTTGCAAAGAACTGATTGATGACGTTGCCTGCGGTGTTTCTGATGAAACAAAAGCGGCTGCACAAACTGTAGTGAATGCGCTTTCTGATATTATCGAATGTGCATGGCTTGGCAAAAAAACAAGCTCCTCGCTTTCGTTTTACTATTGTAAAAATCTGGACGGCTATTCTGGACTTCACGATAACGACGGTGTTTTTGGCTTAACGATAGTTTCTGCGTCAAACAGTAACAACGAAACGTATTACCCGATTTATTCTGAATATTCCGCAGTTACGGGCTATGCTCCTAATTGGGGAAAGTTGCTGAAGCTGTGGAATTCATAACCTTTGAACAGGAGGAAACCATGACAAAACTTTTAATGACGCTCGTGCTTGTTTTCTTTTCAGTGTCTATTCCATTTTTTGGACAGGAAGATACTAATTCTTTGAGCGAAATTGCAAATCTTTTGGAAGATGACACGTTTTTTAATCGTGGAGTTTCTAGAAATTATGAAAAAATCTCTGAAACAGCAAAAACGCTTCCCTTAGAAGATAGGCAAATGCTTTACAATCACTATGAAGAGGACGTTACTCCGCCTTTTTTAATGAATGCACTTGTCGGTTTCGGACTTGGCTCGTTTATGCAGAAGAATTACATTAACGCAAGTATTCAAGCAGTGGGTGATACAATTTTCACCATTTGGATATTAAATTCCGTAAGCACTCTTTTGTCAGCAAAAGATGACCTCGAAGGAATGAGGCAATCTTACTATGGTTATTATAATAATTATAATAATGGCATAATAACTGTAAGAAATACAGAACTTGAACAAATGCAGTTAAGAAGTGCAAAAGATGATTATCGAACAGCAATCAGAGATTTAACGGGAGCAATAATTTGGTGGGCTTTATTTCGTGTGTATGAATGTGCAACTCCGATTCTTTTTACACGCTCATACAACAAAAAACTTGAAGGAAGTCTTGGAATCTATAATTTTACGGATAAGAAAGAATCCATTTTCTCGCGAGCATCTCGCTTTATACATGAAAAACGCCCGCAAAGCAATGCTGAAACGAGTGCAGAACCTGCAGCAGAGTCTGCAGAAAGCACCGAGATGAGTTTTTCGCCGATTATCAATCCTATAGACCAAAGCTACGGTTTTTCTCTGCGTTTTGCATTGCCAACTGCCAGAAATTAACAGCTTTTAGCAGTTATTGTATTCTTATATAAAAGGTGGTTTCCTGCTACAGAAACAGGAGATGAAAACGAAAATGAAAAATACGGCGCAACACAAATGCGACGTATTTTTTTTCGTTGCATTTGTGTCGTATTTATACTACAATAAAAATAATATGCGAGAGAATAAAACACTTGAATTCAAAGAATCTGTATCGAATAGTTTTCTGAAAACTGTTTGTGCATACTCAAATTACGGCACGGGAAAAATCTTGTTCGGCATAGATGACGACGGAAATGCAAAAGGCATAGAAAATCCAGCCGCCGTTTGTTTGGAGCTTGAAAATAAAATCAACGATAGTATAAATCCACACCCAGATTTTACTTTTGCAATAGACGAAAAAAAGAAAATTGTTGAATTGACCGTTTTTGAAGGAACGGAAAAGCCCTACACATTCAAAGGAAAAGCCTATAAACGAAACGACAGCTCTACGATTGAAGTCGATAGAGTGGAATATAACCGCCTTGTGCTTGAGGGCGAAAACAAAAACTTTGAAGACCTGCCGTCTAAAATGCAAGATTTAACTTTCTCGACTTTGAAAACAAAATTCTCTGAAACGCTTGGCATACCTGAGATTTCAACAGATATTCTAAAAACGCTTGAACTGTATGACAGCAAAAGCGGCTATAACATTGCGGCGAGCCTTGTTTCTGACAAAAATGATTTTTCGGGCATCGACATCGTGCGCTTTGGAAACAGCATTGATGAAATTTTAGACAGGGAACTGACAGAAAAATGCAGTGTGCTTAAAATGTACGATTCTGCGATAGCGTTGTTCAAAAAATATTATCAGTATGAGAAAATTGACGGCATTGAGCGAAAGGTGATTGAGCTTGTGCCAGAAAAAGCGTTTCGCGAAGCTGTTGCAAATGCGCTTGTTCATCGCACATGGGACACAAAAGCGCAGATTCGAATCGAGTTTTATGCAGACAAAATCATCATAACATCGCCAGGCGGACTTCCTGCGGGGATTTCAGAAGAAGAATATTTGAACGGGCGACTTTCGATTTTTCGCAATCCTCTTTTGTGTACGGTTTTCTTTCGCCTGCGCCTTGTTGAAAAATTCGGCACTGGCATACGGCGTATAAAAGAAGCGTACAAAGGAAGTTTGCTGCAGCCGCATTTTTCTGTTTTGGAAAACTCAATTCAAGTTGTCTTGCCGCTTTTGACGCATACGCCACAGCTGACAACCGCTGAAAAGGTCGTTTTCGATGTTTTGGCAAAAGGGCTGCAGCTTTCTTCTAGCGAGCTTTCAGAGAAAACAGGGTTTAGCCGAGATAAAGTGATTCGATTATCAGCCGCACTGCTTGAAAAAAAATATATTCAAGTGATTGGCAAAGGACGCGGCACAAAATACTGTTTAAGCTCTCGCTAGAATTTTCTTTTATCGATTTATTTTCCGAGAATGTACTTTTCCATACACTCGCGAAGCGGAAGATTGTCGTCTATGTGCGCGAGGTGCGTTATCACAAGCTCTTCGCGCGGCAGAACGTAGCTCTTTTGTCCCCACTTGCCGTTTATGCTGAATCCGTCGCGATATTTCCAGATAAAATAGCCGTATCCGCCCTCTTTGTTCATCTGTTGCACCTTTGTCGCCTCTTTCACATATTCCGCCGATACAATCCGCTTCCCCGCCACCTCGCCGCCAGCATAAAGCAACAGCGCAATTTTGCTGAGCGAATGAACCGAAAGCTCCATCTTCGACGCGCCGTAAAAATACCCCTCAGGACTTCGCTCATAGCTAAAATCCGTAATCTCCAGCGGCGCAAAAATCTGCTCTTCGATAAATTTGCCCGCATCGCCGCCAATCGCACCGCTCAATGCCGCGCCCACCAAATACGCACTGTTGTTCGAGTAGTTGAACTCGCCTTTTTTCGCTACCGCAAAGCTCAGCGCATAATCTAAATAGTTTTCGCTTGCCACTTGAAACGGCAGCCCAGAAACCGACATCGTTAAAAGGTCGCGAATCGTTACGGCTTGATACGCATTGAGTGCGCTTTTGCTCATTTTTGCAACCGTTTCGCGCGGCAGATACTCCAAAAGCGGCGCGCTTATGTCGAATACGCCCCTATCGCTCGCAATTCCGACGGCAATCGACAGCACGGTTTTCGTCGCGGAATAAATATTGTGCTTTTTCTGCGTGTCGCCGAAGGTGTGGAGCAATTTCCCCGATTGATACACCTCAACTCCGTACACGTCCCACTTATTTTCTTCGATTTCGCTTGTAAATGCTCTAAAGTCCATACGCTATTTTCGCCGATTTGTCTCTGTTTGTTCAAGTGCGGCTCGCACAAATTACGCCAGCCGCGCGATTGAAGCCGCAGGGGACACGGCGGACGTTTTGAGCAATTTCCGCACAAAAAACACCGCAACAAGAGCGCTCGTTATCCCCGTCAGCGAATTGCTGATGAGCATTGCAATCCCCACCGCCTCAATGCCGATATTCAGGTGCATCATAATAAACAGGCTCGGGATTCTAAACACAAACAGCCGCACCATATTCAGCACCATTGAAATGCGCGTTTTCCCAAACCCGTACAGCAGCCCCATCACACTCGTATTCATCGAAACCAAAATCGCGTCAAGCCGCTCGTAGCCGTAGATTTTCGACACCTCGTCAGCAAACACAGGGTCGCCTTTCGCAAACAACGTGATGATAGTATCTTTGAAAATCCCCGTCAGCACAAAAATGATAAACGACAGCACCAAATTTATCGCAAACGTGCGGTAAAACACCCCCAAAGCGCGCTTTACATTCTGCGCGCCCACATTTTGGCTGATGATGGAACTTTCCGCCTCCTCAAACCCCGACGGCGGATTTGTGGACAGCCCGCCGAGCCTGTTCGACACCCCGAGCGCGCCGACCACCGTGCTGCCGTAATGCGCGCACATCGAATTGACCAGCACTTTGCCGAACGAGAACACAAATTTTTCCAAAAACACAGGAACCGAAAGCGCCGTGAGCGGCGCAAGAAAATCACGGCGAAAACGGCACGATTTCAGCGAAACCTGAAACGGATTTTTCTTTGACAGCAGATTTATCATCGCAATCGCCGTCAAAAATCCCTGCGCCGCAATCGTGGCAATCGGGAGCACGAACATATTGCCCTTTACCCCGTACACCAGCACAATATTCATCGCGGTCTTTATAAAAAGCACCCCCATATTGTACGCCATAATCTTTTTGGTGTTTCCGCGGCTTTTTTCTATCGCCAGATACATCGTATTGATAAACAGCGAAATCAGCCCAATCATTTCAAGAATAAAATACGGCACACCGTCTTTGAGCAAATCCTCAGGCATACGCATCAAGCGCAAAAACGGATACGCAAGCGGAATAACAAGCGCAAGAATACCGCCGCCGATTGCCAGCACCAAGAAAAACAGCGTACTGATTCGCTCGCGCACCGCCTGCATATCGCCCGCCCCGAACGAGCGCGAAATGATAATCCCCCCGCCGACCGCCAAGCCCGACGCAATCGCCGCACTGAACGTGCAACCCGCGCCCATGTTGTAAACATCGTCGAGCCGTTCCGTCGACAGATGAATGAAATTTCGCCCGTCAAACAGCACGTCGACGTACTCATCCGTATCCGAGCGCGAGCCGCTTTTGATGATCACATTCTTCGCTCCGAGCGCATGAATTCTCCGCGCGGCTTTTTCGGCATCTTGGATCGTCTCGACGACGTCCATGTCCGCAAGATACGCCGCCTCGAAACTGTTCGGAGTAACGACGTCCGCGAGCGGCACGAGCATTTCTTTTATCACCCGAGCAGCGTCCGGCACCATGATCTCGTCGATGCCCTTGCACACAAGCACCGGATCGATCACGACATTCTTCAGCCGATATTTCTCGATCGTCTCGACGACAAGCTCAACCAATTCCGCCGAGCCGAGCATTCCCGTCTTGAGCGCGTCGACGCCGACGCCTTTGCAGACCGTCTTCAATTGCTTTTCAATCAGCTCGAGCGGGAGCGGATAAATGTCGTGGCTCCAATTGTTGTCGGGATCGCATGCAACGACCACCGTCATAACCGACATGCCGTAAACGCCGAATTCTTCAAACGTCCGAAGATCGGCATTGAGCCCCGCCTCGCCGCTTACGTCAAGCCCGGCAATCGTCAACACCTTACGAATTTGTTTCAATCAAATTCCCTCCCAACTCTCTGAAAATGATCTCGATCTTGCCGTCGCCGAGGCCCTCGCCCTGCTGCCGGCTCCACAAGACGACTGATTATGAATATATTGAATCTGTTTAAAGTAAGCATCAAGGCCGTGGCCAACAACAAGATGCGCTCCTTCCTCTCCATGCTCGGTATCATCATCGGTGTGGCGGCAGTGATCATCATGATGGCCATCGGACAAGGCTCGAAGGAGAGCATCCGCCAGGAACTCTCCACGATGGGCACCAACCTGCTGACCATCCGTCCGGGTGCCGACATGCGAGGCGGCGTCCGCCAGGACCCCTCTGCCATGCAAACCCTGAAGATGGCCGACTACGAGCGCATCCTGCGTGAGAAGAAGTTCGTCACGAAGGTGTCGCCGGAGGTCACTTCCAGCGGTCAGGTGATCTATGGCAACAACAATACCAACACGACAGTATATGGCGAGTCGCCCGACTATCTCGACATCAAGCAGTGGACCGTCGAGGAGGGCGAGTGCTTCACTGAGGAGGACATCAAGAAGGCCGCCAAGAAGGTGGTGGTGGGAACGACCATCGTGAAGGAACTCTTCGGTGAGGGGGTAGACCCCATCGGCAAGACCATCCGCTTCAAGAGCATTCCCGTCACCATCATCGGCGTGCTCAAGTCGAAGGGCTACAACTCGTGGGGCATGGATCAGGACAACGTGATGATAGCCCCCTACACGATGGTGATGAAGCGTATCGCCGCCCAGACGTGGTTCTCGAGCATCGTCTGCTCGGCGGTGACGGAGGAACTCTCCGATGCCGCCATCGAGGAGCTGACGCAGATACTGCGCGACAACCACAAGCTGAAGGGCGAGGCCGCCGACGACTTCACCATCCGTTCGCAGGCAGAGATGATGGAGACGATGTCGTCGACCATGGACACGGTGACGCTCATCCTGGTCGTGGCCGCAGCCTTCTCGCTGCTCGTGGCCGGCATCGGCATCATGAACATCATGCTCGTGTCGGTGACCGAGCGCACCAAGGAGATTGGCCTGCGCATGGCCGTGGGCGCCACGGGACCCGTCATCTCGCTGCAGTTCCTGATTGAGTCGGTGCTCATCAGCGTCACGGGCGGACTATTAGGCATTCTGGTGGGCTGCACAGCCAGCAGTTTCCTCGGCACGTTCGGCATGCCCAGCAGCGTCCCCGCCTGGTCGGTCTACGTCTCGTTCCTGGTCTGCGTCTTCATCGGCGTTCTGTTCGGCTACATCCCCGCCCAGAAGGCTGCCAATATGGACCCGATAGAAGCCATCCGCCATGAATAGCCGCCAGACCACCATCATCACTCACGTTGCAACATGGGCGGCCCTGCTGTTCGTGCCCATGATGACGACGGTACATGGCGATGGTCTGACCCCTCGCCATGTGCTTGTCTCCGTGGGCATCATGCTGTCGTTCATGGCCGTGTTCTACACCAATTTTCTGTGGATCACCCCCCGATATTACACCAAGGGCGAGCGGCGCTACTTCCTGCTCATCAACATTGCTGTCATCATTGGTGTTTCCATCGCCTTCCACCTGTGGATGAATCTGTGCAACACCTACTATCCAGACCCAAGGAAGCACCCCGACGAGGACCACCTGCTGATATACCTCCTGCACAGCATGTTCAACCTGGGCATTGTGTGTACTGTGGCAACCTCCCTGCAACTGGCTTCCCGATGGCGCAAGACCGAGGAGGCCCGGTTAGAGGCCGAAGCAGCACGCACCGATGCCGAGCTGAAGACGCTGCGCAACCAGATAAACCCCCACTTCCTGCTGAATACGCTGAACAACATCTACGCCCTGACAGCCATCAACACCACCCGTGCACAAGATGCCATCCAACAGCTGTCCAAGCTGC
>CALBGU010000150.1 GCA_937893155.1 uncultured Treponema sp.
TTTTAAAAAAGGCGGTCGTATCTAAAAAAATATTCAGTCCTTTTAAAAAAAGACGTGCGGTTTAAATAGATATTCGTTGCTTTTTAAAAAAGGTGGTCGTGTCTAAAAAAATATTCAGTCCTTTTAAAAAAAGACGTGCGTGTTTAAATAGATATTCGTTGCTTTTTAAAAAGACGCTCGTATCTAAAAAATATTCAGTCCTTTTAAAAAAAGATGCTCGTATCTAAATAGATATTCGATGACTTTTAAACTCGGCGGCGCGTGTCTAAAAAAATTCGCACTCATTATCGCGCTTGACGTTAATAATCTTTTTTTAAGACAAGACAGAGGCAGCAAGGGGGTTAAGCCCCTTGTTTCAACAGACAGCGGAAAAAAATTCCCGTGACAAGCACTCAAAATGACACAGGCACAGCCTGTTTTGGGAAAATCACGAGGTTTCGTTCGCGGACTTCGGCGGTGTTTTCGGTGAGAAACGGCACGGTCAGCGCGATTTTTTGAAACGACGGCACGAGTTTTGTAATGCCCGCCATTTCCTCGGCGATTTTTTCGCTCCTCGCCTTGTATGCCATCACCACGCCGTGCGTTTTGAGCGCAGAAAAAATCGTCTGCGTCATTTCGCTCGTAAGCGGTCTAAATGCCCGAAAAACCGCGATGTCGAGGCTCTCGCGCGGCACTTTATCCGCGTCTTTGTTCAGCACGGTTACATTTTTGAGTGCAAGAATCGCCGCCGTGTTTTCAAGAAACGTGCACCGTTTTTTCATTCGCTCAATCAACACAAAATCGATGTCGGGAAAAACAGAGGCAAGTACCAGCCCCGGAAATCCCGAGCCAGAGCCAAAATCGCCCGCCGTAAGCCGCCGATTTTCCTCGCGCGCTCTTTTCTCGGTAAGAGCGGCAAAATGCGGCGCGCCTGCAAGACTGTCCAAAACGTGATTCACCGCAAGTTCATCGTAATCGTCCGTGCCGACGAGGTTCGCGGTCTTGTTAAAAAGCTGGATTTCCTTGATATACAAATCCATTTTATGCCGAATCTGCTCGGCTTGCTCGCCCGAAAATCCAATTTGTGCAATGCCTTCTTCAAGTTTTCCCATCTTATTCTCCGATGTCCAAAAGCAAATCGACGTGCCATTTGTCTGCGCTGTCGGTCAGAGAAACCAAGTTGCCCGTGCGCTCCGCCGTCAAATTCTGCCGCTCAGATAATCGATAGACATACGAATACGGGTTCGGCGTTCCCTGCGACACGCTCGCCGCCACCGTATACGTTTCTGTGCCGTTTCGCGCTCCAGACGGGCGGAAAAGGAAATAGAACGTTTCGGTAAAAAATGCGCCGTTAGAAAGATAGCGCCGGTCGCCCGTTACCAAAAACGAACCGTCCGCCTGCATTGTTGACACATACACCGTGCGGCACGTTGAAATGAGGCTGTAGCCGTTGACCGTAAAGCGCAAAAGAGATGCCGCCGAGCGAGGCACGGTATTTTCCTGACGCTCTTCCTCGGTCTTTGCCTCTTGCGATTTTGCGGGCGAACTGTCCGTGGAGGAATCCTCCGCGGTCGTTACGATTTTCTGCGATTTAAGCGCAATCTGCGTTTCGGCGACTTGCTTTTTCAACTCCGCCAGCTCCGAAAGAATCTGCTGTAACAGCGCGGTCGTTGTTGACGAACTCGCCGCATCGCTTGCGCTCGTAAGATTGCCCAACAGCCCCATATTGCCCAGCGACGAAATATCGGTTGCCGAAAGCGAAATCGGAAGGCTGTTTTTTGCACTTGCGCTAGCGGGAGCAGATTCGCTTTTGGCGGTGTTTTCCGCGCTCGAAGCGGATTCGCTTTCTTTTTTGGTGCGAGTCGTGTTGAAGCCCGGCGCATAAAAACTGGTGGAAAACGTCGGCAGCGATACGCTCGGCATTTCGGGCATCGACGGCGATTCTGGCATTGACACAGAACTTTGTGCGTGTAAAACAAATGCAGCCGAAAAAACGGCGGCACATACGATTTTTCTACATACTTGCAAGGTGTTCCTCCACAATTTCAAGACGGCGTGAAAGCTCATTTATGGTCTTCTCGAGTCTCTGCTTTTCTTTTTCCAGCTTAGATTTTTGGTCGCCCTCGCCGCTCGCCTTGCGCTTCATCATCTCGCGCACAGTCTCGGGACTTTTGCCCTTGTTGAGCATTTCCTCGGCAACAGCGCGGTCTTCGCTCTTTTTTATTGCGCTGACCATCTTCATATTCTCAAAACCAATCGCGGGATTCACGGGAACAGCGGCAACTTTTGAGATTGAAGCCGCGGCAGTGCGCGGAAGACGCAGCACGCGGTCAAGATAATCCTCGTAGCGAATATGCGATTCTTCGCACAAACGATGCGCCTCGGCGAGTTTTTTGCCGAACTCCACCATAAGCCGCCCGTTCGCCTCAAGATAATCCGTACGGATTTCCGCCGTGAGTTTTTCCAACTCGGGCGAAGAAGTCATATCCATTTTATAAATGCCCTTTTCCTCGGCGATGTCAAGCAGCGCGTGGAATTTTGCCCAAAACGCCGTGTTGTGCACCCGCGAAGATTTCAGCGGCTCTCTTCCGCCCGCCTCCGCAATTTCTTCTTCGTTGATAAGATGATGCGTGTACTCGTGAATTGCGGTGTACATCAGTTCATTGTCGTCGCTGAAATTCTTGTTGTGCAAAAGGATTTCGCGCGTTTCAGGCTTGTAAAGACCGTTCACGCGCTTGCTTTCCTTGCCCGTCAGCGTAACCGAAAAATCAAGTTTTGACTCCTCGATTTCCAAAAGCTGCGATTTTATCGTTTCGTTATCCATATTTTCTCCATCATTGCAAAAAATCAGCCCAAAAAGCCCATCGCACCCAAAATCAGACTCATCGCCGTGGTTGCCGCCGTTTCGGTGCGTAAAACCCGCGTGCCCATCGAACACCGCGCATAGCCCGCGCTTTCCAAAATCCGCCGCTCATTTTCGCTCCAGCCGCGCTCCGAGCCGATTGCCGCCGTCACGCTCGCCGCCGATTGTATCGCGGGAAAAAGTGCTATCAGCGATTTTTCTGCGCCCACGTTGTCCAGCGCAATTTTGAGCGAATCCGATTTTTCTGCCAAAACCGAAAGACATTCATCAAGGCTGTTGTGCACAAAAAGCGCGGGAACGTGCGTGCTTGCAGCCTGCGCCGTGCCGTCCAAAAGCATTCTTTGTGCCCCGCCGTCCTTGACAATATTGCTTTCCAAATACGATTTTTCGCCCAACTCCGTCGCCGTTAAATGCACCGAGCGCGCACCAAGCCCCGCCGCGTCGCGCAAAAGCCGCTTGAGTTGAATCGGGCGCGGAAAGCCGATGACCAAATCGAGCGGAAAAAGCGGTTTTCCGTCGCTTTCGCCCGTAAACGAAAAATGGATTTCGCCGTCAACGACCGCGCTGATAAAAGCTGTGCCAGCCTGCCCGCCGACCACGCCCGCCGAAAACGAGTCGCCTTGCGTTTTGTGCAGGATTTTCAAAATGTGCCGAGCGCGCTCATCGCGGGCTTCAATCACGCCGCGCGCAATTTCGTCGGCAGAAAAAAGGCAGATGTTCATTCCGTAAATATAGCCCGAAAAATGATAATATGCAAGGCGAAAGGTGCTTCTGCGCGTTATTTTGATTGCACGCACAAGCGCACAAAAAACGCAAAAAAGAACAACAGCGTTATAAAAGAGTGCTGGTCTTGACCTTGCAAGATGAGCGCAATCGTGGTATTTTATAAATGAATCTATTTTTCAAGGGGAATCCGATGGATTTTGTAAAGGAATTACGAGAGAAGGCTAAGAAAGCTGGCAAAACTATCGTTTTGTGCGAAGGCGAAGACAAAAGAGTCGTAGAGGCGGCGAGTGTTATCACAAAAGAGGGAATCGCAAAGATTACCCTTTTGGGAAACAAAGACGAAATCGCAAAGTTCGGCTTTGATATGACAGGCGTGAACATCGTTGACCCAAAGACTGACGCAAACGCTGACAAATATGCAGAAGTGCTTTACAAGGCGCGCGAGGGAAAAATCAACAAGAAGACGGGACTTCCTGAATATGCAGATGTTGCTGCTGCTAAGGCTGCGGCTCTCAAGGATTACACGATGTACGGCGCACTTATCCTCAAGGCAGGAGATGCAGACGGCTTCGTTTCTGGCGCGTGCCACTCAACAGCAAACACACTCCGCCCAGGATTGCAGGTCATCAAGACAGCTCCTGGAGTAAGCACGGTTTCTTCTTGCTTCATTATGGTTACGGCAGAGGGCGCAAACAAGTACCTTCCGAACGGAATCGCGG
This sequence comes from uncultured Treponema sp., assembly GCA_937893155.1. Lineage (GTDB taxonomy): Bacteria > Spirochaetota > Spirochaetia > Treponematales > Treponemataceae > Treponema_D. The sequence continues at coordinate 4,288 of CALBGU010000150.1, forward strand.
TATTCGGCGACTGCGCTATCAACATCAACCCGACAGAAGAACAGCTCGCAGACATCGCGATTGCTTCTGCAAACACTGCAAAGGTTATCGGCGGCATTGAGCCAAAAGTTGCGATGCTTTCATTCTCTACAAAGGGAAGCGGCGCAGACCCGAAAGACGGCGACACAGTGGGCAAAGTGGTGCGCGCGACAGCATTGGCAAAGGAAAAAGCTCCTGAATTGGCTCTCGACGGCGAGTTCCAGTTCGATGCAGCGATTGCGCCAGAGGTTGGCGAGCTCAAAGCTCCAGGAAGTAGCGTTGCAGGACACGCAAACGTGTTTATCTTCCCGAACATCAATGCAGGCAACATCGGCTACAAGATTGCGGCTCGTATGGGCGGCTGGAAGGCGATTGGACCTGTTTGTCAGGGATTTGCAAAGCCGTTGAACGACTTGAGCCGCGGTTGCAACGTTGACGAAATCGTCGATACTGTTGCAGTAACAGCATTGCAGGCACAGGCATAACCTGTTTTGTAGAGGCACAGCCTCTTTTGTAAAAGCATAGTCTGCTTTGTAAAAATCCTCCGTGATAGCGCGGGGGATTTTTTTATTCCAAAATGCCTGTTTTTCCCGCGGCAATGTCAAAGAGTGTACTTATCGGCTCAAAACAAAATGCGTTTTAGTGAGATGCAGAAACAAGTTCAGCATAACAATTCGGGGTCATTATCTAACGCTCTGTAAAAAAGATTCCCGTGTCAAGCACGGGAATGACATAAAAGCCAGTATGCTTTTCGTAACACCCTATTTTTTTGTGTCGCGCAGATTACCAGTCGATTGATTGCTCAATGATTTTTGCGGCGGCTTCCAAGCCCTGCTGGTCATCTTCGCCAAAGCGCGCGAGTTTTGCGCTGTCGATGTCCAACACGCCCACAACCGCGCCTGAAACATTGTGCAGCGGAACGACAATTTCGCTTTGAGAAGCCGCGTCGCAGGCAATATGCCCCGCAAACTCATTCACATCGCGCACCACCTGCGTTTTGTCCGCCGCCGCCGCAGTTCCGCACACGCCGCGCCCCAGCGGGATTCTCACGCACGCCACATTTCCCTGAAAGCACGAAAGCACCAAACCGCCGTTTTCCAGCGTGTAAAATCCCGCCCAATTCACCTCGCTCAACGAGTGAAAAAGCAGCGCCGCCGCATTCGCCAGATTCGCGATTTTGTGGCGTTCACCCTCCAAAAGCGCAGAAAGTTTTTTGTTCAATTCATCATAAAAATCAGTCATACAAAAAGTATAGCAAAAACCCGCCCGCCTGTCATTCTGAGCAGCAGCGAATTGATATTGAATAAAAAAAATCCGCTCTGACAAACAGAACGGATTTTGAGAAGCAGGCTTTGCCTGTTACTCGCCGAGCTTCAACTGATAGCCCACGCTCAAGCCGAGTGCGCGAGGAGTTACAAGTTTCTCTTCGCTTTCTTTTTCTTTGAGCGCAATCAAGCCGAGGTTGTAGCGAAGGTCAGCAACGATTGCTCCCGGTCCCACTTCGTAAGCAGCATTTGCTCCAAGAACGATGTCGAACAAAAGAGGTGATTTGAACTCAACATCGCCGTCAAAATCACCGCCGAATTTTCCCTTGCCGAGAACAAATGAAAGCTGCGGTCCCAAGAACGGCGTTACCGTGAATCCGTCCATTACTTCGAGGTTGTAGCCCACGAGCACTGGAATGTCGAGTGTATTGACTCCAACAGTGCCTTTGTAGGTTTCTCCTCCAGCATCCACTTTCAAACCAACCGTGTGATGAGTAAAGCCGATTTCTGGCTGAACGCTAATCTGCTCGGTGATTCCGATTTTGCCGAAAACTGCACCGCCGAAGTTCAATGACTTTCCCATATCCAAGTCAATATCATCATAAGTTGATGTTCCCAAGCCCATACCGAACGCACCGCGTGCGCCGACCGCCAAATCAAGCGCAAATGCGCTCACTGCTGAAACTGCAACAGCCGCTGCCAAAGCAATTATTTTTTTCATTGTTAAACTCCTTGCTCTTTAACGAGCTGTTATACTTTACCCCCCCCCCCTCGACTTTAGTCAATAGGTTTATGAGTATTTTTTCAAATTTTTTCAATTTTTTTCATCAGCGCAAAAAAAAGCCCCGCGGGAAAAACTCGCGGGGTTTTATAAAAAAAATGCGTTTATTTTACGACTTCACATTCTGGCACATTTACAAAGGTCAATCGCTTCCAAATGCCTGTCGGCGTGCCGAATCGAATATCAGCAAAATTGTCGTTGTATGTTAAAAGCACGTCGTATGAGCGCCCGAACATTGTATCGTCCGCGGTGCAACGGAACGTCGTGTTTCCGTAGTTTTCGTCCTCAACATAATCGTAGCTTGAAATGACAAAATTGTAATTCTTTGCGGGAGTCAAATACTGCAACGTATCTTTTTTGTCGTCATGAGTGATGATAACACGCTCTGTTCGCGTTTCGCCCGTAAAATAAAATTTTGAAATTTTCTCTGCGCTCAGTCCCGCAGCCGCCGACAATGCAATCAATCCAAAAAGGCATTTTGCCAATGGCTTGAACATTATGTACCTCCCAAAAAATCCTCTGGTGTGTAATCTATATCGAAAAATTGACGATAGAATCGCTTCTTTATTAATTATATTATTTTTTTTATAAGAATTCTACATAAAATTTGAGAAAGTGATTTGAAAATTGCATTTTATTCATATTTTTTAGGCGGGCTATTTTGCAGAGCGCAAAAATGTGCTAGAATAAAGCAACGGAGGCGCGTATGATTACCGTGTATGGTTCGGCACTGTGTCCTGATTGTCAGGAGATGAAAGCAGCATTTGACGCGGAGGGCGTATCTTATGAATACCGCGATATTTCGGCGGATTTGCGTCATTTGAAGGCATTTTTAGCACTGCGCGATTCAAACGAGAAGTTCAAAAAGGCAAAAGAAAAGGGGCTTATCGGGATTCCGATTGTGAAGCAAGACGGCGGTGAATGGACATTCCATTGGCGCGATTTTGTAAAAAACGCAGGCAATGCGCCGTGTGAAAGCGGCGTGTGCGGCATCGGAAAATAAGCAGCGTTGTTGCAAAACAGGCTTCTGAAAAATTCACAAGCGCACTTTTTGCGAAAAGCAATCTTCTGAAAAATTCAGAAAGGCAATTTTTGAGAAAAACAGTTTTCTGAAAAATTCACAAAGGCAATTTTCGGAAAAAGAGGTCTTCTGAAAAATTCAGAAACGCACTTTTTGGAAAAAGCGGTCTTCTGAAAAATTCACAAAGGCATTTTTTGAGAAAAGAAATATTCTGAAAAAATAGTGTGGGGAAAAATTAAAATGAAACAGTCTTTTCATAGCGTAAAGGCGAGCACGCAAGAAAAACGGGCGCATAAAAAAGATTACGGCAAGGAAAAAAATCCGCCTTTTGTATCGCGACAACGACATCGCCGTGATTGAAAAGCCAAGCGGAATGCTCACCGTGCCGTATCCCGGGAGCCGCGCGCGGACGGCGGTGCAGGTGCTCGGCGCAATGCTTTCCAGCAGCGGGATTGCCACCGAGCCGCTTGTGGTGCACCGTCTTGACCGCGACACCAGCGGCGTGATGATGTTTGCGCTCAATGCGGCGGTGCAAAAGAAAATTATGGCGCAATGGCACACGATGGTGAGCGAGCGTCTGTACCGCGCGGTTGCTGAAAATCCCGCGCACGGCACAGCGGCAGACGAGGGGCTGATTGATTCGCCGCTTGCGTTCAATGCGCACACGATGGGGTATGTGCCCAAAAGCACCGACAAGGTAAAAACAGTGCCCGCGCGCACGCATTTCCGCGTGGTTGAGCGGGGAAAAACGCACACGCTTTTTGAGCTTTCGCTTGATACAGGCAAGAAAAATCAAATCCGCGCACACCTTGCGTCTATCGGCTACACGCTGGCGGGCGACGAGAATTATCGCGCCGAATCCGACCCGTTTCATCGGCTTGCGCTCCACGCTCGCTCGCTCTGCTTCGTGCACCCCACGACGGGCAAGGAAATGCGCTTTGAAGTGAGCGAGCCACCCGAATGGCTGGAATTTGTGAAGACCAATCGCACAAAATGCGAAGCGCCAGTGTGGAAAAAAGAAAAGCCAAATCACGAAAATCATGTTATAATAGGAGAGAGAAAAGTTTCTAAAAAACAACTTTCAAAGATGGATTTTATGGACAGAATGAAATATTTGCACCAAAAATAATTTTTTCTGTCATCGTATTTTTATCGCAAGGATTTTGTATGGGAAATGGCAGCAGAAAAAGCAAAATCGTGATAATTGCGGCGCTCGTGGCGTTGCCCATTTTTTTCTCTTGCAAAAAAAAATCCTCAGCGCTTCCCGCCGCCCGCGCCCCCGGCGACGAAATCCGCGCGCTTTTTGTCACTCCGTACCGCAAAGCCGACCCGTCTGAGTTTTTGTGGCTGCAATCGTTGAGCAAAGAATACGCTCTGAACCTGCGCTGGGAGGTTTTGAGCGAAGAAGAATGGCAGGCGCAAAAAGAGGCGCGGCTTTCTTCTCCCGACGCTCCCGACGTGCTCATCAACGCCTGTACCGCCGAAGACTATGCGCATTATCCCGCGTTTTTTTTGAATCTCGCGCAATTTGTGGGGTTTTCCACACCGAATTTAAGTTTGATGTTCAAGGAAAACAAAAATCTTGCGCAGGCGGCGACGATGTACAACGGCGCGGTATACGCATTTCCGTCGTATTCGTCGTTGGAGTGGCAACAGCTTTTTTTGCACAGCGCAAAATGCGTGATTTTCATCAATCAGCAATGGCTCAAGGCTTTGGAATTGCCAATTCCCGATACGTTTGCCGAACTGGAAGAGGTGCTGTTTGCGTTTCGCACGCACGATTGCAACGGCGACGGCGACACCACGGACGAAATCCCGTTTGATTTTTACGGCTGGGACGGCGAGCAATGCTCGGCGGTAATGCTGCTCGGCGGGCTGGGGATTCAGCTCACCGACGGCGGCAAAAACGGCTATTTTGCCGAAAACGACGAAATCAAAAGCTATTTTTGCGATACGCGCTATAAATTTTTGCTGTCAATGCTCGCACGCTGGTACAAACTGGGCTTCATTCGAGATGCGGCGCTCACGTCGGATTTTGAGGGCTTTCTTTCGCGCTCGCACGGCACACGCGACGGCTTTGCGCTCACGGGAATGGTCATCGGTATGGAAGAAACCGTGCAGTTCGGCAAAACACTTTCGTCGCAATACCGTCCGATGCTGCCGCCGACTATGCGGCTATCCGAGATTGACGAAAATGCGTTTTCGCTCGCAGGATTCAGGCGGTATTGGGGCACCGATTCGCTCACCATACAGCCCGATAGGATTTCTTTGAGCGCGCAGTGCCCCCAAAAAGACGCGGTCATCGCATTTATCGACGCGCTGTATGGCACGGATTGGAGCGTGCAGTCCGTTTTCGGCGGCATTGCTGACGGCGTGGTCGTCAAAAACAGCGATTTTGATTTTTCGGTGCACACAGACATTCATTTTAGCAATTCATTCGGTGAGGTCGGTCCGCATTTTTTGCCGAATGCGCTTTCGCTCGCCCTCCCCGACAATTTTGTGTACGCACAACTGGAGCGCACGGCATACCAAAAATTGCAGGTAAAAAAAGGCAATTATTATCCCGAAATGTATATGAAATATCCGCTCGAGCAGCTCAAAGCACTTTCTGATATGGAAAAGAACATCTCTGAAATCGCACATACCGCGCGTCTTCGCTGGATTCGCGGTGAGGGCAATATTGATTCGGAATGGGACTCGTATTGCGCCGCGCTTGAAAACGCCGGTTTAGCAAGCGCGCTCCGCGTTAGGCAAGCGGCGTACAATCGCTATCTGCAAAAATAACGCCCTCACTTTTGGGAATCTCGAACATTTGCGCCTTCCCGTTTTCGTCTTCAAACGCAATGAGCGACGAAACCCGCAGAAATTCGTCGGCGTGTAGCCCGTCAATGTCGATTTCGCTCGACGCAAGCGGCGTATTCCACTTGATTTTGTTGAAAGTGAGGTACAATTCCTGCGGCTCAAACGGGAAATCGCGCCCTAAAATCACGCTAATATACGCAATCGGGGCTTCGCTTTTTGCGCAAATCGGCATCGCGATTTCATAAATCTTTGTGCAAATCTCTTGTAAGTCCATATTGTAATCTCGTTACGATATTTTAGCACGATTTTTGCAAAAAAGAATCAAAAAAATGGCGATACAGCACAAAATGCAACATCATTTTTATTCGCACACAAAGAGCAAATCGGCAACAATCGCACGGCGAGGATTTTTCTTGCTCACAAAAAGCGTTGCGACCCCGCGCTCTGCTAGATTGTCGGCGGCGCTGGTATTTTCCACGACGATTTCTTCGCTCATCTGCTCGCCGTTCATCTCAAACGGCACACACAATTTTGATTTGCATTTGCGAAAATCATCTTTGCCCAAAACGCGCGCGCTCACTTTTTCTCCTGTGCGAAAAAGGTGCAAAATCCGCAACATTATTGAGCAATCGGTCGTTCCGAATCGCCTTAAAAAGCGAAAACCGCATATCCCGCCCCCTGCACCATTACGGCATTGCATACACCGCGTAAAACGTGTACACCCGCGATTTCGTTTCGCTGTCTTCTTCCAAAATCCAAAACTCCGCCACGGTATGAAGCGCATTCAGCACGGCATTTTCTTTTCCTGCGAGGGCATCGCGGTAAATTGACTGTCGCACAAGAGATTTCGCGAATTCCAGACTTTCGCTCTCTGCCTTTTGATAAAACAGTTTTTCGTCTTTGCCGATTTCGAGTTCTTTGCGCGCTTTTTTTTCGTTGTGCTTTTCAAACAGCAATGACACCCACTTCGGGCTTTCGCCGCCGTTCACTGCGATATTTTGGCAATCCACCATTCTTCGTTCTGCACACAGCGGAAGCGCAAGCAAAAACGCGATTGACAGGAAAAAGCCCTTTTTTCTCATATTTCCTCCATAAAAATCGCGCCATTACAATAACATACTATCTGCTATTACAACAGCGCGTTTTAGTTTTAGCATTAAATCGAAGCGGTCTGCAAATAGCGGTTGAAACTCTGCTTGAAGTTCTGCTTGATTTTGTTCACAATAGTGGATTTTGCCCGTTGCCGCGCGTTTTCAATCGTCGGAGAGCCTTCGCGCCCCGTAAACGACAGCGGCACCAGCTCCTCGCCCACCGACGTATCCACCAAGCCGCCCGTTACGGTGTAATTGGCGAATTGGGTCTTGCCGTCGCTGCTTTTGTCGTCCCAATAAGAGATGTCGCACAAAATCTGATAGCGCTCGTTTGAACCGCTCGTGGTATTAAAGCCCGCCTGACTCATCACCTCGGCAAACGCCTTTGAAATGCGATTGTCATCGTCGTTTTCCACCTTAATGCAAATCGGGATTTTGATTGCCAGTTCCCGCGCCTCTTTCTGAAGCGTCGCAGCTGGTGTTGTAACGCCCTGCATTGCCGTTCCCGCCGACGGATTCACCACCAGCAATCGCTTTATAGAAACATCGTTCGCCAAAGCCAATTCGCGCGCAAAATCAAGGCGCACAAAATTGTCGAGCGTGTATTTGTCGATGCTTGCAGCCACTTGGTTTCGGAGCAATGCAATTTCGTTCTGATTTTTCTGAATCATAGAACGATACAACTCGGTCACTTTCGCTTTTTCCATCACCGCAAGCACATACCACGTGTTATTCTTTTCGTCGTGGAATGATTCCCGAATCTCAATGCCGATAAGATTGTCGTGCGCGATTTTGTTTTTCGTGCTTTGGCTGATTTCAGAATCGCTCGTGTTTGTATACGAGCCGTCCGCGCCCATAAATTGCGTCATTCTGCTTGAAGCCACCGTCGTGCCAGACACGCTCTGCCCAAACACCGAAGCCAATTCCGTAACTGACTGCAATTCCGCATCGCTTCGGCTTCGCGCGCTCCCCACGCCCGTAAAATACTGCGCCGTCGGATAATATTTACTCGGATTGTTCGTCCAATCAGGGATTTTTCCGCCGCTCGCCGCCTTTTTCTCCTCTTTCTTTTTTGCACTTGCATTAAACGCAACCGCGCACAAAAGAAGAGCCGTCAATACCACTTTGCCTATGTTTCTCATCTTATACATAATGACTCCAACAAAACGAGTTTTCCCGCTTTTACCGTTACATTGCCCAAATTATCCTCGCCCACCAGCACACCGCCGGCGTTGTAATAACGCACCGAAACAGGATATGTTCCCGGCGCGAGATTGATTCCGCCCGCATTTGCGCTCGAAGGCAACGCCATCACCTGCCGAATATCCGCAGACTCAAGCGCGTCCACCGCGTCCACCGCCTTTGACACGCTCGCAACCGCCGCCAACGTAGCAAGGTCGCCCAACTGCGAAGCCGCGCTAATCGTTGCCGCCCCCGCCGTAATCGCCGCCGATTTTTTGAGAATACTGCGGAACACACTGCGCTTAAACGCTTTGTACGCCTTTGTATTCACATCTTTTTCCACCGCGTCGTCAAAATTCTCCAGCAACAACAGCGGCACTTCGTTATCGCCAATGCGTGCCGTAACCGCGCAGATTTTCTTTTGAGGTCGGCTGAATTGCGGATAGACAAACTTGAGACGGAACGCAGGAATAGTAACATCGCCGACACGGACGGGCGGCAAAAAATCCATACCGTCTACAAAATCGCCGGGAAAATACGTTGTGTGCGCACTCCGCCGCCCAATCAGCCCGCTGAACGCCAGCACGTTCACTCTGCCCATTCCTTCAGCAACGTTCAAATCGCTTTCAACATCGTAAGAAGAACGCTCGGCAAACAGTTTCCCCTGCTGCTCAAGCTCCTGCTCAGCAATGCCAAGCACCTCAATCGGCGTAAAGCGGTCAAGCGTCTGCATTTTGTAAAAATTGAGCGCAACATATCGCTCCAACGCACTATCGGCAAAAACGTCCGCCTCGGTCGGCTTTTTCGGCGCTCGGCGGTTGACTGCGTTCATATCCACGTTCAGCGAACTCGCCGCCGCCCCAACCGATTTCTTTGAACCGCCCTTGCCGTCGTTTGCGTCAGCCTGCGCTTCTTTCTCGGCTTCCTCGTCGCTCTCGTTCGCCACCGCAAGCGCAACCATATCGTACATCACACGCTTTTGCGCCAAATCCTTCATCAACGCAACCGCGCTTTCAAGGTCGCCGCGATTGTAATAATTGAACGCATTGAACACGTTTAAAAAATGGCTTTCGTAAATTGAGCCTGCGTATTCCTTGGCGTTTTCGTTACCGAGCGCGGCGATTGCACCTTTTGCGATGCTCTGCGTTACGGCGTTCTTGATGTCCTCGTTCACCGAATTGAAATACTGCGAAGATGTCTGATAATCTTTTGCAAAATGGCTCATCAGCGCAATATCCAATTTTTGAATGATAACATCATTTTTCGCGTATTTTCTGCCGAGCGTCATCGAAAGCGCATCATCAATGTCGCCTCGCGAAATCGCCTCGTCGAATTTCTCCTGCGTAAATTTCTTCGGCTTGACCGCACCGCCCTTTGCGCCGCTATTTGACGCACAAGAGGCAAGCAGCACGACCAGCGCCAGAAACGCAATAAAGCCCTTTATCCTCATTTTCATATTGTCTTCCTACTGAAGTTTCAACAAAAACGGCAATTCCAACAGCCATAGGCTGTTCTGCAAAAGCCATAGACCGTAAAAATTGCCGTATCCATAAGATTAAAATGCTTTGCTCTACGCGCGGCACTACCGTTTGATGACCTTTTTAATCTCGTCGTTCTCGCCTGAGAACCAAAGCTTATTTGTGCTCAAATGCTGCATCTGGATATACACATAATAATGGCGAGATTCCGTTTTGCCGTCAGCACTCTTTTCGATAGAAGTCTTCACGCTTCCCACGAGCATTAAATCTGCGCCCGTTTCGTTGCCGATAGCCGCCGCAGTCTCTGGGTTGGTAAAATCAATCTGCGCTAATCGCTCCTCGCGCAGAGCCTCACGGTCGCCCGCGTCAGCCACGAAATCGAACACACCAGAGTTCACCAGCGCATTTTCCATCTTCTTTGCGATGATGTCTGTGTGAATAACGTCCGCAGGCTCGCTGCTATCGTTGCGGATACGTCCGAGGATAACAACAGGCGGTCTGCCGTTTTCTGCTTCAAACTTTGCAATGCGCGGGCTGTTTGAAGCCTCTGCAATAAGCGATTTACACACAATGCCGATGTCTGTATCGTTCCAGTTGCCGCTTAAATCAAGCACAGTTTCGCTGTCTACGCGAGTAACGGGGCTTTTGTTTGACGCACAAGAAGTAAGAGCGAGAGCCGCCGCGAGAGAAAGCGCAAAAGCAATCTTTGTAATCTTCATTCTTTTTCCTCCAAAATAATTTCTCTTCGACAATTATAAGACAAGGGAGAAAACTCCCCTGCTTTTTGCCGCTGACAAGTCGTTTTACTCGTCGTCAGATGGTGTGTCTACGATTGCACGGCTCGGGATAAGAGCGTCCTGCAACTTTGTCGTCAAAGACTGCTTCAAAAGCACAGATTCCGTTGAATTGTCTGCAACATCGTTCATAGCCGCTTCAAGCTGGCGATTGTATGTATCGTTGTCCATTGAATACACAATATAGTACACAAACTCTTCGGTGTAGTAATCTTTTGTGTTAATCTCTGCGCCCTTTGCCTTCTTCTGCGCTTTGTCAAGGTCTTTCTGCATCTTCTTCCAGCTTGTGTAGCGCGGAGCAAGAATCTGCTGCTGCACCCAGTATTCAGCCTCTTTTGCCAGCCCGTTCAAAACGAGATTGTGCATAGAAGCACTATAAATCTTTGCCGCCTCGTTTGCGCTTGCCTTCTCGGTATCGCTCTTTCCCTCGAACTCAGCCTGCGTAACTTCTGCAACCACGCGCTCGAATTCCTGAGAAATCTGGCTTGCTCCGTTTACCTGCCTCGTCCACGTCTTCAAAAACTCTTTGTTCGGACCTTCGCCTATGACCACAAATAAGTGATTGTCTTTGTAATCGATGTCGAGTGCTTTTGCAATCTTTCTTGTTGAGCCTTCGCGAGTTGCCTTCACCCAGTCAGGCATGTCGCCGCCTGTTGCGCTGTTCTGATGATTGATAATTCTCACGCGAACGTCCTCTGTTACCTTTGTCTTTGCGCTTGCTGAAACGAGTGCGAAAGACGCCACGAGCATTGCCGCTGCAATAATCTTTTTCATAAGAAATCTCCTATAAACAAGTTTTAGCATTAACTGCTATCTGTATACATTATTAAAGAATTTAATGCTGTTGTCAACTAAAAATCATTTTGCACTTGCCGATTTTGCCATTCTGAGAGCTTGACTCACAGGCGAAAGCGCGGACGGCACACCGTAGCACCGCAAAAAGAAAAAATCCGTCTTCGCCTCCGCGCCGTTTCCCCGCCAGAGCAAAAAACACGCTTCGGGCGCTTGCCCAAAAGGCAAAAAACGCATTTTTTCACTTCGGGCAACGTGCCGAAAGCCAAACTCGCCAAAAATTCGATTCGGGCGCTTGCCCAAAGGCTCACTTTTGGATTATTCCGACTTCGGCTGTCTGCCCAAAAGCCAAACTTGGATTATTCCGACTTCGGCACTCTGCCCAAAGGCAAAAAAACGCATTTTCCCGTTTCGGGCAATCTGCCGAAAGCCAAACGACAGGATTTCCATTTTTGCGATAACAAAAGTTTTAGTGGACACGGGGGCTGTGATTTGGTAGAGTACAGAAAATCTCGTTGCGGGAGTCTGCCGCTACCCTTTAGTTTTATTTTTTTCTGGAGAA
>CALBGU010000151.1 GCA_937893155.1 uncultured Treponema sp.
GCTACTATGTCTTTCCTGCCTTCGACTAAATCTGCAGATACAATAGTTCCTGGAACTTGTATCTGCTCTATTGGGTCTTCAAAATCGAGTGTTAAGACTGTAGACTTATTAGTAAGGAACTTTTCAACTCCTAGCAAGATGACCTTTGCGCCAGAGAAAGACAAATCACGAATAATACACTTTCTAGGCACATTGTCTATCATTACAAAAGTTTCCTCTTTGGTAAGAGATAACTTTCTCATAGAGTCTGCGTTAATGGCGATGCGCTCTTCTTTTCGGCGAAGTGCATTTGCATTTGCTTCTAGTAATCTGCCGACAGGCTCAATCAAATCATCAGGCGGCCGTTGCGTGAAAGAGATGGTAACTATAACCAAATCTTTTGATTGATTGTATGTTGCTATAGAGCTTACCTTTCCAGAAACAAAAAAGTTGATTGGCTGGTTATTTGCATCATAGAAACAAAAACGAATCTGCGAGATAGATTTCTGTTCTTCAGGCTTCTTCCATTCTTTTGAAAGCTCTTGGAATGAACCGCCCCTTGTTCCAACAATGACGCGTGCAAGTTGAAAAGAAGTAGAGTTTACGATACACGGCCATTGACCACCGTTGCATTTAATATATACTTGACGGGGATCCATCTTTAGGGTTTGGATAATGTCTTTTGTAAAGGCAATTTCCATATCCCGATACAAATCATAGTATTTGTTTAGTTGTTGACTAGTTGTAACACCCATACTGTTTATAATAATTTATAAATAATCGTTCGTCAATTAAAATGTACTTTATTACAAAATAAAAAAGCTATATAACTAACATTTTTTCTTTTTGAAAGAGTATTTAGAGGATTTTCTCCATTTATTAATATGCTGCTTGAGCCTCCCCCGTCAAATTCCATAGCGTCGCTTGCGCCAAGCGATAAAAGGATTTTTGCACATTCAGGATAGGTGAGACCCGTGCTTTTTTTCTTGCCCTCGGCGGCGAGAATATAGAGCGTTTCTCCGTCTTTGCTCAATCCTAAAGCGGTGCGTGCATTTTTGGAAGTATATGAAAAATTGCGCCCAGAGCTATCGAATAGCTTTCCGTCTTTTAGTACCACAAAATAGCCACCAATGCAAAACTCCGCTTTCTCGTTTGTATCTTGATATATATCGGCTTGATGAGAAAGAATTTTTGCGTGATAGCCCGTTTCTCCTTTGCCTAAGACAAGCATAGCATAGCGAAATTGAGGCACAGAAAAGCGATGTGTGTTTATCTCTAGCAATCCCAGCGGCTTGAGTTTACTGTGCAATAGCTTTTTGTCAAGCAAAGAGCCGTGTGAAGTATAAGGCGTTGTATTTATAAGCACGGATTTTGCGTCGAGAGTGTCTTGTATGCGTTTGAATGCAGATGCTATCGAAATGCCTTTTATATATCCGTTTTCCCTTTGAGTAGTTTCGTTAGGATAGGTCTTTATCACGAGATTGCTGTTCGCTAAATCTATCTTTACAACTGCATATTTAAGCGGGGGAAAATCTTTTTTTTCAAATACGAAGTATTGTGCAAAAGGAGTATTATCTATGCTTTGCCATTGCACTTCGTCTTGAGAAAAATACGGAAGTGCAATGGTGTTTATCTGCTCTGTTGTTTTGCAAGAAGAAAATGCAAAGATGAGCGCAATAAACGAAGCAAAAACAATAGACTTTAGCGAACGAATCGCTGAGGAGGTGTTACGACCCATAATGCTTGCAGCTGTGTATTACCAGTGTTTTCTAGCATGTGCGGCGCGCTTGCAGAGAAAGAAACGCTGTCGCCTTCTTCTAAATCGAACGTGAGGTTTTCATAGTGCAGTCTGCATTTGCCTTGTATCACATAGCCTACTTCTCTGCCGATATGCCCGTAAGAGCCGCGGTGCGTGTGAGAGCCTACAGGGAGTTTTACTACATAAGATTCTACTGCGTTTTCTCCGTCGCTTTCGGCAGGCTTTGCCAGCTCTTCATACGTTACGTCATCTTCTGCAATAGTGCGCCTTTCGCTAGACTTAATCACTTGCACAGGGCGTTCTCTGCGGTATTCTTCAAACAAATACTCAAGGTTTATGTCTAACACATCGGCTAAAGCTAACAGCGTATCGATAGCAGGAGAAACGTGATTTCTCTCTATCTGTGAAACAAGGCTTTCGCTCACTCCCGCTTGACGTGCAACGGTCTTTAGCGTGTAGCCCTTTCGCTCTCTCACCTTTCTCAGCTTTTCGCCAAAATGATACGGCACTCGTTTCGTTTTCTCTGTTTTTTCCGTAAGCTCGGTTTCTTCCATAATTTTCTAACCTATATATATTTTGATACTAGCGCACGGCTTTTTTAAAAACAGCTTGTGGCTAGAAAACAGCCTGTGGCTATTACAAAACAGCCTAAGGCTGCTGCTGTGGAAACTCTCTTAAAGTGTCATTATGCTGCTTTTGTTTATTGAGTTCCATCACAAAGCTGATGAAATGGTCTTCAAGCGTCTTTTTTGGTCCTTCAAGATTAAGCCTTTTTCTCGCTCTCGCATTATCGCGACGAATTGTATACAAAAGATAGAAATCGCGATAATCAAGTGTGATGTCTGTTTTTATGTGCTGACCCAAAAAGTCGGAAACTTGGTCGCGCCCAATCGACGGAATCTTTTTCTCTCGCAAAGTCGTCCTTAGCTTTTGCACTTGCTCATATGAAAGACCGAATAAAAACTCTTCCATCGCCTGCGACACGTCCGCTTCGCCGAGCTTTTGTTTTATGAACTGAATCCATTTTTCGTCCATTTTTATCGACATAAGCAGCAGCTCGCTTGTGCCTACCATTGTGCCGAAAGCTGGAGCAAGAGTGCGGCGCGCCTGCCAAACGGATTGCAAAACAGGAGCTATATCCGAAACATTTTGGTCTGCGCTGTGTTCCCACAATATGATAAGAGAAGTGGCAAGCTCTCGGCGCAAATCCATATCAAGAGTAGTGTCTTTAATCAAGTTCAAATACACATCTTCGGCCATAATCGTAAAGAGGATAGAGGAGGTAGCGTCTTCAAAGTCTTTCACGATAGAAGAGGGCATTTTAGCTGTTTTTGCCAGCTTTGCCAAAGAAGAAAATGTGTGTATTTTCGCCACCAAATACCCTCTGCCCAATGAAGCCTTAGACGGCAAGTGCAAGGTAGAATCTCCGTCATACTGGTTTGCGATGAGAGATTCAATAAGCGATTGCGGAGTACGCACGCTTGAAGTAAGCGTTGAGCGTTCCAAAAGAGAGGGAAAGCGAGCTATTGCACGAGCTAATTTCTCAAGATTATCAAGCCGCTTTTGCAAAGTATCAACTTTGTCGGGGTCTTGTTTAATAAGTTCGTTAATGAGCTGAGAAATTATATCTTGTTCCTTAGAGCTAAAAAGGACAATGCCAGCGGTAATATCGCTTTCTTTTGTGTCTTCTTCATCAAGGAACATATCCAAATTTACATTAGTAAACTCAGTTTTTAGTACAGGTTTCTTTGCATCCACAATCTAGTATTATAGCAAAAATGAAGTAAAAAACAAGTATTCACTTGAAAAATAAACAAATTTGTAGTATACTGATTATGTTCTAGCAAATTGCTAGATTAAATTTTATACTCCTGTTTTTCATCACAGGTTTATCATAGATAGCATCATAGGAAAATAAATATTTTAAGGAGGCAAGTAATATGACAGACAAACAGTTGAAAGAAATCAGGAGGAAAACAATCATGGGGGAACCTTTTGATACACCAAAACATGTCAATCCTGATACAAGATTAATATCAAGTCCAAGTAGTCGTCATAGTTCAGAAATAAAAACACGGTATTTCTCAAAGGAAGAAGAAAATGAGATATTAATGGATGATAGAAAATTTTTGTTACCAGATAGTCCTGAGAAAGAAGAATTTCTCAAATGGCTAATAGAAAGAGGAGAACTTTATGATTACAAAGAATGGCAGAATGATAATCATCGAGGTGGGTCTAATTATTATCTTGGTTGCTGTGAAGTTATAAGAGAAATATTAAAGAGAATAATCTGAACACGAGGGTGTCCTATTCTAGGACATCCTCTTTTATAAATATAATTTGTAAGAGTAGTGTTGAACCAAAAATAGAAATAAAATGGTATCATGCCAATACAAATCAAAGGGGAAGATTATCTTTGAGAATCAATAGATGTTATCATAGGCACGAAAAAAATAACAAATAAATTATTGACATTTCTTAATATCTCGAGTATAATAAAAATAGAAAATGACAATTCCACAAACGTGGTTTTGCCGAGAAAACATGAAAACTCACACCTAACTCGCCAAAGTTACAGATGTGAGCTTTTTTTATTTATGTAGTTGCTTATCAACCCAGTTCTTATACAGAACTGCTGTCAAGGCAACGTTTAATGTTAAAGATAACATTAAGGATATTATAAAAAATAGTATCACTTTAACCATAAACATCACCACCTTTCCTACGAAGATTCGTAAAATTGGTGGCAAAACCACATCTGCTAATTATCATTTCCTATGTTAGCTAGTATAACACATATTTTTCAATAAATCAATAGAAGAAAGAACAAAATTTCGCGAAAACTTTTCTATAAAATTGCTTGAAAATTTATAAATTTTATGTTAAAGTGTAATCAATAAATCGAATTATATAAGAGAGCTTAAAACAGAGTATGTATATTTTTCGCATATCTGTTTCGAAATCGCTCCACCCAGACATTAGGGACGTCCTTTTTTGTCTGAAAAATTGTATGACATATTTTGACATTTATAAAAGGACATAGCACTTCTTATAGCTATGTCCCTATTTTTTATCGGTCTTATTGTTTTTCAGTTTTCTTAAAATTAAATATTATTGACTCTGCATCCATTCCATATATTTTTTCTAATTCTTCGCATGTGCCATGTTCTATAAATTTATCTGGGTAGCCAAATCCTTTTAATTTTATTTCTTTCAATTGTTCTTCATTTATTAACTCTGCTATAGCAGAATAAAGTCCACCTTTTAAGATTCCGTCTTCAATTGTAATAACTTTTTTTGTTTTTGTTATTGATTTTTTTATTGTTTCTTTATCTAATGGTTTAAAGAAACTAGCATTAATGATTTCAACATCTACATTTTCTTTCTCTAGCAATTCAGCTACTTCTACTGCTCTTGATACCATTTTTCCAATTGCAATTATTGTTATATCTTTTCCTTCTTTTATAATCTCTGCTTTATTATTTTTTATTCTCTCTATTTGTTTTTTGCTATCTTCTTCTAATTTTATATCACTTTCATTTCCCCTTGGATATCGTATTGCTACAGGAGAATTCATTTCATTTATTGCATATTCCATCATAGTGTCTAATTCTTCATAATTTTTAGGTGCCATAATTGTTAGATTTGGAACTATGTTCAAAAATGACAAATCAAAAACTCCTTGATGTGTTTCTCCATCAGCTCCAACAATACCTGCTCTATCAATACATATAACTACATGTAGGTTTTGCATACATACATCATGAATAACTTGATCATATGCTCTTTGCAAAAAAGAAGAATATAGTGCAACTACTGGAACACATCCAGCACTTGCAAGTCCTGCTGCCATTGTCATAGCGTGCTGTTCTGCTATTTCTACATCAAAAAATCTATCTGGAAATTTTTCTTTAAATTCTGTTAAACCTGTTCCAGATGTCATTGCTGCAGTTATTGCAACAACTTTATCGTTTTTTTCTGCTATTTTTACAAGTTTTTGGCCAAATGCCTTTGAATAATCCTTATTTTTCTTTTTTAAACTTTTGCCTGTTTCAATATCAAAACTTGAGGCACTATGAAATTTGTCTGGATTTTCTTCTGCAGGTTTATACCCTTTCCCTTTTAATGTTTTACAATGAATTAAAACAGGTCCATCAAAATCTTTTGCTCTTTCTATTAAAGCTTCTAATTTTTCAATATCATTTCCATCGACTGGTCCTAAATATTTGAATCCTATGTCTTCAAAAAACATATCTGGTAATAATAAACGTTTTATTTTATGTTTTATTCTTCTTACAACTTTAATTACCCAATTTCCGAATTTTGGTGATTTTAGTACTAATTCTTTAACAATCCTATTTGAATTTGAATAAAATTTTCTTGTTCTCATTTTTGTTAATAATCTTGCAAGACCACCAGTATTTTTTTCAATACTCATTCCGTTATCATTTAGAATTTTTGTAATTGATTCTACATCAACTTTTTCTAGTTGAGAAATCTGAAGCAATGCTTTGATTTCGTTTTCATTTTGTATGAATATTTTATTTTTATGGTTTCCGTTTGGGCAACTTTTTCAAGCAATTCCCTAAGGGAAGCATCCAACCCTACGGAATCTAATTGTAAAGGGCGCAAAGAAGTTATAATCTCTTTCATGGCACGCACGGATTCTTGCACTGCCTTCTCTAAATCACTCAGGCTTTTTAATGCTTCTTTTGCCTGTTTCCAAAGCTTGTCAAATTCTTCAAAGCTGTTTTCTTCAAGGCTTTTCTGAGAAATTTCTTCCATTTTTTTAAAGCGTTTAATGAATTTTTTGTTTGCATTAGCAAGTGCAATCTCGGGATTAACCTTGTACCATCTTGCCAAATTTACTACAGCAAAGAGGATGTCCCCCATTTCTTCTTCTATGTGGGTTTGATTTCCTTCTTTTACAGCCTCGTCAAATTCGTTAAATTCGCTTTGAATACATTTTTTTAAACTTTCGATATCAGGCCATTCAAAACCTGTT
>CALBGU010000152.1 GCA_937893155.1 uncultured Treponema sp.
ACTATCTGCTAAATCATAACTGCATGGATGTTCTCTCACATCTCGGTTTAGTTCTTTTTCTCGTTGTGCAATTACTTTATTTATTCTTTCGGTATTTGCTTTCATTCCTACGACCAAATCATCCAAAGCATCATAGGTGCCGATTACATATCCGTTATCATTTTTTCTTTGGATAACACGGTAGTCCTGTGTTAACGGTTTGAACCCCATACATTCATAGAATTTGACTGCGCAGGATTTTTCAGGTATTTCGGAACGAACATATACGTGCCCGAAATCGTCTGCAGGAAGAGTATGGAAAAATTCGTTCACTAATGTTTTTCCTACTCCTTTGAATCTGCTGTTCCATGTGGCAAGCCAGTCTAATTCTGTTTCATTTTCTGTGTGATTTTTACGGCTAGAATAGTGGAACCTTCCGCGTTTATCAACCTTTAGGGCATTACCTATAATAATTCCGCAAGGTTCTTTTTCTGCATATGCCATAAGTATTTTGGCTTTTTCTTCTGATTTTTTCTCGCCTTTTAATATTTGTATCGCTGCATTAAAGGCTTCTTCTACAACTTGTTTTCTGGAGTCATCTTTTATTCCGTGTTTTTTGAAAAATTCATCCATTTTTGATGTGAATTTTTTTAGCCATGTTTCACCTTTTCTAGATTTTCTTTTTGCATATACATCATCATACCCTTCTTCCCAATATTTTATCATTTCAGGAATAAGTTCTGGCGGATCTTGCAAATCAACATCAATCGGAATAGCGGCCCGTCCGGTACAATATTTGAGCCCCGCCATCATACCGTATTCTTTCCCGAAATTTCTGGAGAACTTTATAACTTTAATGCGCTCATCTCTGCATTTTTGAATACGACAACAAGATTAGAGTTCATATAAAACGAAATGTGTTCTGCAAACTCAAATGCCTCGTCAACAGCCGTTTTTAGCACATTCGATTGCACTTGATTGTCAAGGCAAAGACGCGGAGCTGACACAATAGCAATTTTAAACGTGTCTGATTCTTGAATATCGAGTTCTCCGCTCATTCTGCCCGTTTGAAAGAAATGCGAAAAGCTCTCTGCCTTGTTTTCGCTCTCAACCCTTCCTCTAAAGGTTTCTAATGCCATATTCTTTTTTATGTCAGAAGCGATTTCTTTTATTTTCTCTTCAAGAATATCCTCGTCAATCGGCTTTGTGATATATCCCTTTGCGCCTAAGTTTAAGGCACTTTGCGCATAAGAAAAATCGCTGTATCCGCTCAAAATCAAAAACGCTGGGTGCGAAACATATTTTTCTTTTCTCGATTGCACTTCTTTCAAGACATCTATTCCCGAAAGCCCCCTCATTGTTATGTCTAAAAGCACTATGTCAGGTCGCTCTGATATGATTTTCACTAACGCTTCTTCGCCGTCAGCCGCCTCTGCACAGATTTTGCATCCCAGTTTTTCCCAATCGATGATATTGCGAATTCCCTTTCTCACGATTGGCTCATCATCGACAATCAGCACATTTAAATATTGCATTTTATTCCCCCGTTTCCCTTACATTTGGAATACACAGAGTTACTTTTGTTCCCTCGTCTTTTTTGCTTTCGACAAATAGCCCGTATTGCTTGCCGTAAAATAACTTTATTCTTTGGTTCACGTTCACCATGCCCAGCGATTCGCTAATAGCTTCTACCGCCTGCGTATTGAGTTTTTCATTCAACTCTTTTAGAGCCTCCATCTCCATTCCCTTGCCGTTGTCTTTAACGCTAATGATTAAATTGCCCGCCTTATCCGAATCTATCATTATGTAAATGAAGCCAGCCTTATTGTTTTCAATGCCGTGCTTAAAAGCATTTTCGATAATCGGCTGTATCAGTTGCGGCAAGATGAGCGAATGACGAATATCGCACAAAAACATTATTGAATACGCCACTCGTTCGCCAAATCGTATATGCTGAATATCAAGATAGCTGCACACCATTTTTATATCTTCCATAAGGTTTATAGGTTTGTCGGAAATAGCAAGATTATGGCGCAAAATCGAAGCTAAGAGCTTTATCGTCGTCGCGCTTTGCTTTGAGCCTTCTGCAAGCGATTGCATACGGATTGTTTCAAGGGTATTAAACAAGAAGTGCGGATTTATCTGACTTGTGAGCATCTTAAAACGAATTGCATTTTGCTTTGAAACAAGTTCCGCTTGCTCTATTTTGTGCCGATACACGTCTTCAATGAGTTTTTCTATACACAACAAAAACAGCACCATTGCAACAAGCAACAAGGCAACACAGAATAAAAATCCCTTTAGCGTCGCAAATATCAGCCTCTCTGTCGGCAAAATCGCAGTTACTCTTATCGGCATCGTGTATTTTTCTGGCAATGTCTCCGACACAAAAGCGACGATTTTTCCTTCCCATTTTCCAAAGCGTTTCTCTGCCTGATACATTTCCCGCTTTGACTCATCAAACATCTTATTTTTTGCATATTCAATAACATTGTCCACCGTAATAAAAACATCGTTGTCGTTCGCACTTAAAATCTTTACGACATTCGAATAATTTATATTCACACAAAGCACCGCCAGCACTTTGCCGCTGACAGAATCGATTATCGCCCTATTGAGAGATAACATTCTCTTTTTTGTAATAAAATCTTCGTTGACCGACCAAAATACTTTGCCGTTTCCTTGATACGCCATTTTGTACCACTCTGCTTTCTCGATTTCCTTTGTGTTTTTCACAAAAAAAGCATTGTTCAACATCGTTTGATTGCTCGTATAAAATCGAAACGAATCCACCGCGTCCACCGCAGTGAGAAAATCGTTCAAAAACAATAGCTCTTTATATTGGTTATACACTTCGAGAGGACTTGTATATTCCGTTTTCAACGTTTCTTGCACTCGCAAATTCATAAAAAGACTGTCTGACATATCGTGTACATTTTCAAGAATATTTTGAAATAATAAAGCTATCTGCTTCACAGATGCTTGCGTTTGTCTGATTTGCCACGCAGAAAGAGTGCGATAGACAT
>CALBGU010000153.1 GCA_937893155.1 uncultured Treponema sp.
TGTGCAAGACGGCGATGTGATTTTCTTCAAGTTCAACGTTACAAAATAACAGGCAGTGTTTTTGCAGGGGGCTTTTGCCCCTTGTTATGTCTACGGGTATTGTTTGGGAGAAAGGGAGAATGAGAAAGTTTGAGGTGGTTTCTAGCTATGAGCCGTCGGGCGACCAGCCTGAAGCGATAGAAAAGCTCGCATCTGGCGTGCTGCGGGGCGATAGGTATCAGACGCTCAAAGGCGTTACAGGCTCTGGCAAAACGTTCACGATGGCGAAAATCATCGAGAAAGTGCAAAAGCCCACGCTCATCATCAGCCACAACAAAACGCTTTCGGCGCAGTTGTATCGCGAGTTCAAGCACTTTTTCCCGAACAACGCCGTCGAATATTTCGTGAGCTACTACGATTATTATCAGCCTGAAGCCTATGTGCCTGCGCGCGATTTGTACATCGAAAAAGACGCGGCGGTCAATGAGGAAATCGACAAACTGCGCCTGTCTGCCACTTACGCGCTTATGGAGCGGCGAGATGTCATCGTGGTGGCGACGGTATCGTGCATTTACGGCTTGGGTATGCCAGATTTATACAAAGAAATGACGCTGCACGTCGAAAAAGGCGAAGAGCTGGACTTCGGCAAGTTCGCGCGCGAGCTGATTTCGCTGCAATACAGCCGAAACGATGCGATTTTGGAGCGCGGCAATTTCCGCATAAAAGGCGACACGATGGAGATTTTTCCGCCGTATATGGAAACCGACCAGGCGTATCGCTTGTATCTCGACTTTGACGAAGTGGTGCGGATTGTGCGCTTTGAGGTGATTTCGGGCAATGTCGCAGAGGAGCTGGACGAGGTGAAGTTTTACGCCGCAAAGCATTTCGTCGTGCCTGAGTCGATGATAAAGGCGGCGAGCGAGCGCATTTTATCGGAGATGAACGAGCAGGTGGAAAACTTGCGCGCGGCGGGCAAAATGCTTGAAGCCGAACGACTCAAGACGCGCACGACGTACGACGTGGAGATGATGAACGAGATGGGCTATTGCTCTGGCATCGAGAATTACTCCGCGCCGATTGCGAACCGCAAGGCTGGCGACCCTCCTGCCACGCTGCTGCATTATTTCCCCGACGATTTTCTCTGCCTCATCGACGAAGCGCACGTTACGGTTTCTCAAATCGGTGCGATGTACGAAGGCGACCGAAGCCGAAAGCAAAATCTCGTGAACTTCGGGTTCCGCTTGCCGAGTGCGCTGGATAATCGTCCGCTCAAATTTGCCGAGTTCGAGAAAAAGCTCAATCAAGTCATCTATGTAACCGCCACGCCGCGCGAGCAGGAAATCAAGCAGAGCACGCAGGTCGTTGAGCAGCTCATTCGCCCGACGGGATTGCTCGACCCGATTGTCGATGTGAGACCGAGCGACGGGCAGATGGAGGATATTTACAAGGAAGTCAAGGCGCGTATCGCGAAAAAAGAGCGCAGTCTGATTTTGACGCTGACGAAGAAAATGGCGGAGGATTTGACCGAGTATCTCACGGAACTCGACCTCAAAGTGAAGTACATTCACAGCGAAATCGACACGTTCGAGCGCGTGGACATCTTGAAGGCTCTGCGCTCTGGCGAAATCGATGTGCTTATCGGAATCAATTTGTTGCGCGAGGGCATCGACCTTCCCGAAGTGAGCTTTATCGCGATTTTGGACGCGGATAAAATCGGCTTTTTGCGCTCGGTTACGAGTTTGATTCAGATTATCGGGCGCGCGGCACGAAACGAAAACGGTATGGTCGCTCTGTACGCTGACCATATGAGCCCCGCGATGAAAGAGGCGATTGACGAAACCCGCCGCCGCCGCGAAATCCAAGAGGCGTACAACAAGGCGCACGGGATTACGCCGCACACAATCAGCAAGGCGGTGGAGGATATTCTGGTGCACGAAGCGGCTGACGCAGAGGAAACTGTGAGCGTGGAGTTGTCGGTTTTGCAAAAGAGCGCGAACCTGTTTGTTTCAAGCGAGCGGCACAAGCTGATAAATGCGCTCAAAAAAGAGATGATGGAGGCGGCAGAGCGATTGGAGTACGAGCAGGCGGCGGCAATTCGCGACAAAATCGCCGAAATCGAAGCGACATACGGCAAATAACGGGCGATGTCCGTTTTGTAAAAGGGGCGGTTTGTTGAAAAATGAGTTCGTGCTTTAAGATTGGCTCAATCCTGACGTGCGGACGGAGACAATCCGAACGGATTCTG
>CALBGU010000154.1 GCA_937893155.1 uncultured Treponema sp.
AAATTAAAACTTCATTTAAGAAAAGTGTTTTTCGTCGTGAAGAATTGAGAAAAGTTGAAAAGACAACTTTTCTTGTTATGCACTCGCTTCATTGCTCGAAAAAGCATTTTTTCTTGTTATGCACTCACTTCACTGCTCGAAAAAGCATTTTTTCTTGTTATGCACTCACTTCACTGCTCGAAAAAACATTTTTTCTTATCGTGCACTCACTTCATTGCTCAAAAAGTCAACTTTTCTTGTTATGCACTCGCTTCATTCGTCGAAAAGGAGCGTTCACGCCCTTTTGCATTTCACACTAAAGTGCTATACTCGTTTTCATTATGGGACACATTACAATTCTAAATGAAACAACGCGGTTTCCGCTGCAAAAAATCGGGCAGATGGCGGGGATTTGCTGGAACAGCCCGACTGATAATCCTGAAAAAAACAAAAAACGCGCCATCGAATGTATTAAAAGCGGGCATGGGCGCGTGATGGAATATGCTTCGGTGGAATTGGTCATCGACGGCTACTCTGCGCGCTGTATCCGCGAGTGGTACACACACATTGGCGGCGCTCCGACGCGGTTGCAGGAATCGACGCGGTATGTGGACGAAAGCGCATTTGCGTATGTGCTGCCGCCGTCTGTGGCAAAGAGCGGGGAGGCGGAGCAGATTTTTGAGTCGGCGATGAAAGGGATTCAAGACGGCTACAAAGCACTGATTGACGCGGGCGTGCCAAAAGAGGATTGCGCGATGCTTTTGCCGCTTGGAATGGCGACCAAAATCGTGGACAAACGCAATCTGCGCAATTTGGTGGATATGAGCCGCCAGCGAATGTGCAGCCGTGCGTATTGGGAATATCGAGCGCTTATGCGGGACATTTGCGAGGCTCTGAGCGCGTATTCTGACGAATGGAAATGGCTGGTTGACAACTGTATGCACCCCAAATGCGACGATTTGGGATATTGCCCCGAGAAAAAAAGCTGCGGCAGACACGAGAAAAAAGAGGAACAATAAATGCGATTTTTGAAACAATTTGCGATAATCATTGCGATTTCGTTTTTGGGCGAGGTGATGAATCGCTTTATTCCGCTCCCGATTCCCGCGAGCATTTACGGGCTTTTGCTGATGTTCCTCGCGCTGTTTTTCAAGATTTTCCCCGTGAGCGCGGTCAAAGAAACGAGCGCGTTTTTGCTGGAAATAATGCCGCTGATGTTCATTGCGCCTGCGGTGGCGGTCATCGACAATTTTGCGGTGCTGCAAAGTGCGTGGTGGAAGCTCTTGATTTTGGCGGTGGTGTCAACGATTGCCGTGATGGGCATTTCGGGGGCGGTAACGCAGTTCATCATAAAAAAATCGGGCAAAAACGGAGGCAAAAAATGAAAGCGCTGTTTGAAGAAACGATGTTTATGGGCGTGTTTTTCACGCTGATTTCATACGGTATCGGGCTTTTTTTGAACAAAAAACTAAAACTGGCGATTTTCAATCCGCTGTTTATTGCCACGGTGATTTCGATTGCGTTCGTGTTGTTTTTCGACATCGATACAAAAAAATACGCCGAAAGCACAAAAATCATTTCGTATCTGCTCACGCCCGTTACGGTCTGCCTTGCGATTCCGCTGTACGAGCAACTGCAAAAGCTCAAGGATAATTGGATTGCGATTGTGGGCGGCATTGTTTCGGGCGTGATAACGTGTCTTTTGATGGTGTTGGCGGGCAGTATCGCGTTCAATCTTGACCATCAGCAATTTGTTTCGATGCTTCCCAAATCAATCACCACGCCGATTGGCATTGCCTTGAGCGAGCAATATGGCGGTGTGGCGGGCATTACGGTCGGCGCGATTGTGATTACGGGCATTGTGGGCAATGTGTGCGCAGAAAGTGTGCTCAAGCTCTTCCACATCACCGAGCCAGTGGCAAAAGGGGTGGCAATCGGCACGGCAAGCCACGCGCTCGGCACCACAAAGGCGATTCAGATGGGCGAAGTGGAAGGCGCGATGAGCGGGCTTTCTATTGCGGTTGCGGGGCTTTTGACGGTGGTTTTTGCGTCGTTCTTTACGATGCTTTACTAAACGCACGCGCGAAAAAAATGGGCAAAAATGGCGCATTATTCGGCTTTTTTTCTGCCGATTCTGCGTTTTCTCTGCCCATTTTTTTTCTCTGAATCCTGATTTTTGGCTCCTGTTGCAGCGGGGGCTTAACCCCCTTGTTTCCTCGGCGTTGCCCTTTTGTCAGTGCTGTACTCGATACGGCAATCTTTTTTGCTCCTGTTGTTTCAAGGGGGAAAGCCCCCTAGTTTCCTTTTGAGCCACCTCCCAAGTTCTCCAATGACAGAAAAAATAAAACTTGGCACGGCGTTTGCTTTATAGAAAGTGTAAGGCAGAAAGCCTTGAAAATGATTTTTGGTACTGCAGGAGGTACATTATGATAAACGAACTTTCTATTTTGGACGACATTTTTAACGGTGCTGACGTGGATTTCCCGGTGTTTTCTTGCGCAAGTTTTTCGCCAGATGTTGATGTTGTGCAGACAAAAGATGCTTACACAATCAGTATGGACCTGCCGGGAATGTCGGAAAACGATGTAACGATTGATTTGCACGAGGGCATTTTAACCATCGCGTCGCAGAAAACCGAAGCGAAAACCGAGGAAAAATCCGAAGAAAACGCCCCTGCCGAACAGCAATCCTGCGAGCCGGTGTATCTGTTGCGTGAACGCCGCTCAATGCAGTTTTCTCGCTCGTTCAAGTTGCCGCGCGACACCAACCGCAACGAAATCAGCGCAGCATTCAAAAACGGTGTGCTTGAGGTGAAAATCCCTCGAAAAGAAGCCGAGCAGCCCAAGCGCATTGCAATCAGTGTTGCATAAATCGCGCCCATAAACCGCCAGCCCCGCATTTTGTTCGGGGCTGTTTTTTTTTGTGCCTGCCGCGTTTCCGCTGCGTTGCTTTTTCCTTCTGAAAGGTCTATAATTTTGTGTATGGGAGAGCAAGACATAGCCGAAAAAACATTGCTTTCATACAATGACGTTTTTGCAGACATTCTCAATGTGTTGCTGTTCAAAGGCTCTCAAGTCGTACAGACTGATGAGCTTATCGACGCAAATACGTTTTCGCAGTACAAAGCTGTTGACGGCGATATAAAAGAACAAGAGCGCGATGTGTCGAAGTATTGGAACAATGGCGAGATTTGTTTGGCTTGTTCGGACTGGAAAACCAAACAAGAAAAGATACGATGATGCCGCTTCGCGTTATGGGGTATGACGGGGCTTCCTACCGCGCGCAGACAAAAAAGAAAGCCGAAGAGCTGTATCCGGTGATAACACTGGTGCTTTATTTTGGCACAGAACACAAATGGGAAAAGCCGAAATCGCTCAAAGATTCTTTGCACATCGATACGCGCATAGAGCCGTTTGTCAGCGATTACAAGTTGAATGTGTTTAATCTTGCGTGGCTGACTGATGAAGAAATTAACGCCTTTAAAAGCGATTTCAAGATTGTTGCTGAATATTTAAGGGCTGTTCGCGTTGGTGAGGTGCAAGAATGGGAAGCGCAAAAAATCAGATATGTCGAAGAAATCTGCGATTTATTAAAAGCGGTTTCTCATGATGATATTTTCGATAGTATGAAAGATTTTATTATCGAAACGCAACGGGAAAAAGGAGGCTTTCAAATGAGTGAGTTTGTTCAAAAGATGATAACCCGCGGTCGCAACGAAGGGATTGCACTTGGTCGCAACGAAGGAATTGTTCTTGGTCGCAACGAAGGAATTGCTCTTGGTCGCAACGAAGGAATTACGCTGGGGGAACAGCGAGGCATTGCGTTTGCTACGAACCGCATGACTTCTATAATGGCTTCCCTCTATGCGCAAGGCAGGGACGCAGATGTAAAGCGGGCTATGACCGACAGCGCATATTTGCAGCAGTTGATTGCTGAATACGCGCAATAGTTTTTTTGCGGCATTTGGGGTGTGTTGCCGAAAGTATGTTCGATGAAAAATAGGTCGTGCTGCATTTTGTTTCAGAATGGCAGACGAAGAGCATACCTAAAAATTCCGTAAAAAAGATTATTTGCCATACCCTGCACTTTCAAACAAATGCAGGGTAATCCATATATTTCTGCTACGCCAAAGCCAACGACTTTTTACGGCGCGGCAGATAAAACAAGGCAACGCCTTGCATTATTTCACCGTGCGGACAATACGAAAACCTTTCTCGCTGTACAGGGATTCCGCATAGGTGTTGTACCCGCTATCGACCTCGCAGCTGCTGCCGTAATTGTACCAACTGCCGCCACAGTAATAACGGTCGCCACGCTTGGCGGAATCCCACACCCACTCCG
>CALBGU010000155.1 GCA_937893155.1 uncultured Treponema sp.
CCAAATCCGAAAACGCGCGCCAGCACGATTGTAACAGCCACGCGGCACGTCCACATCGTAATTGACGACACCGCCATCGAAAAGCGCACATCGCCCGCCGCACGCATTCCATACGCGGGCAAAAACGAAAATACCCACGTAATCGGCTTGATAATATGCACAAAAATCGTCAGTTCAATCGCTAACGCCGCCACGTCTTTTTCCATGCCCGAAAGCACGGTTAGCGGCTGTACCGAAATGCTCACCAAAATCGACGAAACCACGAGCGCAAGCCACCCCGCGAACGTAAGGCGCTTTATGTATTCCCCCGCCGCTTTGTCGTCGCCTGCGCCGATACATTGCCCGACCACCGTCATCATTCCAAGCCCAATCCCGATAGATGCTTGTCCCGACAGCCCTTCGAGCATCGAAGTGAGCGCATTTGCCGCAATCGCCGCCGTTCCCATCGTGGAAATCGTGGACTGAATCGCGAGCTTCCCGAACTGGAACATTCCGTTTTCAATTCCCGTCGGCACGCCGATTTTTAGGATTTTAATCATCACTGGCGCATCGGGACGGATTTTGAGATAGCGTTTTATGCCGATTGCTTGATTTGTTTTTTTCAAAAACACCAAAATCATCACAGCACAAAAAAGCCTTGAGGCAAAAGTGCTCCACGCCGCGCCCGCAACGCCCAGCCCAAAACCAAAAATCAGCAACGCATTTCCGCCGATGTTGATAACGTTTGAAGCCGTGGAAATCGTCATTGGCAAGCGCGAATTGCCGTCAGAGCGAAAAAGAGCCGCCGCCGCGTTGTAAATGGCAATCAGCGGATACGACAGCACGGTAATCAAAAAATACGTCTGTGCGCTTGCCATAACATCTGCGTCAACACTGCCGAACACAATGCGCAAAAGTGCGCGGTGAAAGACCACGCAGAGCACGGTAACCGCCATCGAAAGCACCGAAACCGCAAGCAAAAGCTGCGCGCCTGCGTGATTTGCGCTGTCTTTCATACCCTTGCCGAGATATTGGCTCGCAAGGATTGCGCCTCCCGTTGCCATTGCCGAAAAAATCAGAATTGCCAGAATATTTATGGAATCCACGAGCGACACCGCTGAAATTGCCGCAGACCCTGCGCGTGCAACCATCACGGTGTCAACCGTTCCCATCATCGAATTCAAAAGCTGTTCAATGATGAGCGGCACAATCAGCCGCTTGAGCTCTTTTCGCGTAAACATCGCTATTTCTTCAATTTGCCGCCGAGTTCTTTGAGCGCAGTGCCTGTTTTTTCCGCCGCTTTTCCTGCTTCATCTTTGACCTTCAGCGCGGAAAGTTTTGCCTCTGCCGCCGTCCAGCGCGCCGAAAGCACGGCGAATTTCCCTGCGTCCGCCGCAGACATTTCAATCTTTGTTGCTTTTTTTGCAAACTCGGCTTCTTTTTTGGCAAGATTGTCGAGCTTGCTGGTAGTCTTGTTTTCTGCGCTTTTTTCGGCAGAAATCACGAACTTTTCGTAATCTTTCAAAAATTTTGACGACGAAGAATCGCCGCACGAAAAAAACGAAACCGACACCAAAGCGAAAAACGCTGCCAAAACCAAATTTCTCACATATTTCATAATTCCACTATATCACAATCAGCAAAGAAATTCTATTTTTTTACACGCTTTGCGCTTTTCGTGCTTTTGCAAAAATAAAAAATGCGCGTCTAAGGTCAAAAATCGCTTTTGTACATTTTGATATTCACGGAAAAACTCTAAAATCTCCAATATACGTTTTTACATTGGTAAAAAAAGAGCAAAAAGTGCTTTTGTAAGTTCTAACATTTACAAAAAAACTCAAAAATCTCAAATATAAGTTCTGACATTGGAGATTTTAGACGGAATTTTCGTTTTATTATTGACAAATGTCAGAAATTGCGCTAGATTTTCGGTTGGTTATTGACATTTGTCAGAAACTAAGGACTTTTTATGGCGCGACCAATCCGATGTAGAAAAATCCGTGCGCTTCCTGAATTTTATCGATTTTCGCCCGACGACGGCGCGAATGGAGAGGTTCAGCTGACTCTTGACGAGCTTGAAACCGTGCGTCTGTTGGACTCTTCGGCTTTGACGCAAGAAGAGGCGGCGGCGCAAATGGGCGTGGCTCGCACAACCGTAACGGCGTTGTATGAGACGGCGCGGCGAAAAATCGCGGATTGTCTTTTGAACGGGCGGCGGCTGGTGATTTCGGGCGGTGCGTGGAAAATTGAAAGCAAAGAAATGCCGGATTTTCCGGCGAAGGAGGGCAATATGCGTATTGCTGTTACGTTTGAGAATGGCGAGGTGTTCCAGCATTTTGGACACACGGGATTTTTTAAGTTTTATGATGTGGCGGACGGTGCGGTGATAAAATCCGAAGTTGTCGGCACGAATGGGCAGGGACACGGCGCGCTGTCGGGCTTTTTGAAAAATGCCGGCGTGGACACGTTGATTTGCGGCGGTATTGGCGGCGGTGCGCAGGCGGCGCTGAAAGAAGCGGGAATCACTTTTTTTGGCGGTGTTTCTGGAAATGCGGACGACGCAGTGCAGGCGCTTCTTGCGGGCAATTTGGTGTATAATCCGAACGTAAAATGCTCTCATCACGGCGACGGACACGGCGAGGCTCATTCTTGCTCTGGGAACTGCGCTCATCACGGCGAAGGAGTCTCTCAATGACGATTGCAGAGCGCGCAGAAACGGCGGCTGGATACAAGGCGAGCGGCGTTTGCAACTGTTGTCAGGCGGTTACTCGGGTTTTTGCCGATACCGTTTCGTTGAGCGAGGAAGATTTGATGAAAATTGCCGCTGGTTTTGCGGGCGGTATGGGCACGATGGAAGCGACGTGCGGCGCTCTTGTTGGTGCGTCGATGATAGGCGGGCTTTTGACAAACGGGCAGGGCAGCGTTAAGGTCAGTCGCGGTATTCTTCAGCGTTTTGGAAAAAAATGCGGCGCAACAATCTGCAAAGATCTAAAAGGGCGCGATACGGGCGTGGTTTTGTGCGAATGCCCGCAGTGCGTGAAAAATGCGGTGCTGGCTCTGGGCGAAGAACTTTCGCTGGCGTAGTGTTTTGGTGGTAAATGTGTCATTTTGCACTTTTTTCAGCGAACATATATTTTGAAGCAGAGTCAAAAACTCAATAAATGCCCAAAACAGACGGATTATTCCACAGCGAACTGTAGCTTACCGCACTCGACGTAGATTCTTCCCAAATGGATTGGAGCGCGTAAAATCGCGGTTTGTATACGGTGCTGCTGTTTACGGTTACGCTTTTGATTTCGTTCCAGCCGCGCGAAAATGCGATGTGTTGGCTGTCAAGATTGCCGAAATAAAATGCTTTTGCGTCAGATTGCGCCACGAACGGCAAGAAATGCAAGCCCGCACCCAACGCGGCATCGACGGGAATCCAGCCAAAGCCTTCGATGTAAAATTCCGTCCACCAATGATTTTTGCTTTTGGAATTGGTATCGACCAAAATACCGCTCATCGGGATTGCAGGGACTCCTGAAGCACGAAGCAAAGCCGTGTATAAAATCGCAAAATCGTACGCATCGCCATTTTTTGACTCGAGCATTTTTTTTATCTCTGCGTTTTCGGTGCGCGGATTTTGCAAAATTTTGTAATTTTCAACAAGGTAATTATACAGCAATTTTGCTTTTGCATAGGGATTATTTTCTTTACCTACAACGTTTTTGGCAATCGAAACTATCTCGCTGTCGGTACTGGGAATGCACTTATCTGCGACGGTGTACGTTTTGAAAAGTTTACGCTCCGTTTCAGAAAACGGCTTTACTTTTCGCGCATTTATCTCTGTTGACACCGAATAAACGGTAATAATAAAATTGTGGCTGAATTTTACGCGCGAGTGTTCGGCTGATGACAACTGAATCTGATGCACGATGGTGTTCTTGAAATTTTCGAGAATCGGAGTTGGATTGCATTCCGAGAGTTCAATTTTGGGCTGAGACGAAAAGAGCGCAGGACGCGGCACTCGGAGCGTAATCGTGCTGTTTTC
Organism: uncultured Treponema sp.; assembly: GCA_937893155.1. Taxonomy (GTDB): domain Bacteria; phylum Spirochaetota; class Spirochaetia; order Treponematales; family Treponemataceae; genus Treponema_D. The sequence goes on from CALBGU010000155.1 coordinate 4,013, forward strand.
GTCCGTTGAAACTGCATTTGCGATGTCTTGCGTCAGTTGAACGACAAACGTATGCTTGTTGGAATATTTTTTTTGCCCGATATTCTGCGGCACGGACAATGAAATGCGGTTGCTTTCGCCTTTGTCGGTTTTTACATAGCAGCTGCCGGTTTTTGCGCCGTCTGGAATGCGCACTTTTATTTCCGTATCGCTCCAAAGCTCGTAATCAAAATCCAAATCGCTCGCTGAAATAAAATTGTCTTGCGTAACGTCGTTTGTTTCGTGATTTGCCGTAAAAAAAACTGCTGATTCACCGCGGGAATTGCCGTAATTGCTGCCCTCGATAGAAATAACTTCGCCGACCGAAGCGGCATTTTTTGACAAAGCAGAAATAATCGGGATGGATTTTTTTGGGTCGGGGCGCACGGGCGACGGAATGTCGTTTTCATTTGCAAAAAAGAGCTGATTTGATTTTTCGTTTGTACTCACAAAAACAAGCCCGTCCTGCACATTTGACGGAATGATGACTTTAATTTCCGAATCATTCCAGTCAAGATAGCAACTTGAGGTCAGTTTGCTTCCTCCGATTTCCACGAAAGAAGAGCCTCTTGAGTTCCCAAAATTATTGCCGGTAATGACCATAATATCGCCCGGAGCGCCAATCTGAGGATTTATGGAAACAAGAACCGGCATTTTCTTTGCGCGGTAACTTGCAATTCTGGTTACCGTCACAAAAAGAACGATAGCAATAATCCAGAGCACCGTGCGAAATAGCGGCGATGCTCTAAAAAGAAGCGAGAATTGTTTGCGTAGACTCACTTTTCTGAATCCTGAACATCATTTTGATATAATTTTTCGATTACCACAGGAAAATCAAACGTTTCAACCTCTCCGACCGATGGCGACAGGGTAATTTTTATGGAAATTGCTTTTTCCGGCACTTCTGGGCGGAAAACATCAACGGAATTCAGCGAATTTTTGATAGTCTGAAGTCCTTTTTGCTCTCTATTTGCCGAAAATCCAACTGTGCTGGGCTTTGCGTTTGGTTCTTCAGAAATCAGCGAAGAAAGATGTGTCATCGGAATCATTGCCTGCGGAATTTTGGGCGGCTTGATTTCTGCCACCGTCTGCGCTTGCTCTGGTACTGCGGCAATTTCTGCGTTTTTTTCAGTTCTCGACCGCATTGGCAGGGCTATTGCTGCCACAATGACAGCCGCTGCTGCACCGATTGCCCATTTTGGAACAAAAAATCGGTGAACATTGCTAGAAGCGGTAACTTTTGCATAGCTCATTCTTGCTTGCAATCGCTCAAAACTTTTTTCAAGGTCGGCTGAAGAAAGTGCGATAGCGGCAGAATCTGCTTTCAGATTATCTCGCAGTGCTTTTATGCGCTCCAACTCGTTTTTGCATTGAGCACATTGGCTAACGTGCGCCTCGTATTCTTTTATATATACGGGCGGCAACTCATTATCGAGATAAACAGAATGAATATCTTTTTCAGGACAAGTAGACATTTTCTTCTCCTATAATTTTAGAAAGTTGCGTTCTGGCACGGAAAACCCTTACTTTCACATTTCCTTCTGTGATTCCCAAGACTTTTCCAATCTCCTTATAATTCAACTCTCCATATTCTCTCAAAACAATTACTTCTTTTAGATTTGTCGGCAACTTATCCAGCGCATTTTTAGCACGTTCTATTGCATCTTTTTTGAGCAAATCGGTTTCGCCTGATTCTGTTGCCCTGTGCTCCTCATACAATACTTTTTCGTATGCTTTGCGCTCACGAGTTTTGCGCTTTGCATAATTGAGCGAAGCATTTTTTACAACGCGAATAAGCCAATATTTCGCATCATCAAGCGAGGGAAATGTCAACTTTTTCTCGTTTGCCTTAATGTATGAATCATGCACCAAATCTTCTGCAGCTTCTTCGTCGCACACAATTTTGTACGAAATCTTAAAAAGAATCTGCATTGTTGCGTCATAAATTGTCTTGAAATCTTTCGGGTCAGCCGCATTTACTGTCGACGAACCCGTTTCTAATCCGCCAAACACAAAATCTCCAAAAAGGTTACAATTTTTTTACTTACGAGACCAAACAGTACCTTGCGGAGTATCGATTATCTCGATTCCCTTCGCCGTAAGTTCTTCGCGAATTGCATCTGCTCGTGCAAAGTCCTTGGCTTTTTTTGCCGCTTTTCGTTCTGCAATAAGAGCTTCAATCTGTGGTGCTTCAGCATCTCCGGCGTGGGGGTCAGCTGAAGAATCATTGCTTTGATTTTTTAAAACCTCAAGAGCATTTTCAATCAATCGCAACCCTAATACAGAATCCATAACTTTTATTAAGGTTACAATTTCTTTTGCGTCCATTGCGGTATCTTTGACGGCTTTTTGCAACAGAGAAAGCGCTTTTGGCGTGGCTAAATCGATTTCCATTGCTTTTGCAAACTGTTCCAGCAAAGAAAGAGCCTTTTCGCTCAAACCGCTTTTTGCTTTTTCAAGCGCAATGACAGGCTGTGCGCCGTTTTCTTTTTCTTCTGCTGTATACTGTGCCGTTTTTAGCACTTTTGCCACACGCTGAACCAGCGCCGCACGAGAATTTTTTGCACTTTCCATTGCATCGACAGAGAATACCAGCGGCTTTCGGTAATGACCGCCGAGCAAGAAGAATCGGTAATCCAGCGGTTCGAAGCCCTTGCTTTTGAGCGAATATCCTTTTTCGCTCGGCAAATCTGTTTGAAGTGTGATAAAATGCCCAGATGATTTGGACATTTTTCCTCCCTCCAAAATCAAAAATTCATTGTGCATCCAGTAATCTACCCACGGACCTGCTGCCCGCTCTTCTTTGCTGAACGCACCTTCGGATTGCGCAATTTCATTTGTATGGTGAATGGGAACGTGGTCAATGCCACCTGTATGAATATCGAAATGCCGTCCGAGGTATTTCATACTCATCGCAGAACATTCAATGTGCCAACCCGGATAGCCGCGCCCCCATGGGCTATCCCACGTCAGAGCCTGATTTTCAAATTTGGATTTCGTAAACCACAGTACAAAATCGTGCGGATTTCTTTTATTTTCGTCAACAACGACGACATTGCGTTTTCCCGCGCCTGCTTTTAATTCATCGAGTTGCAGATTTGCCAGTTTGCCGTAATCTTCATACGTTGTAATGTCGTAATAAAGATTTCCGCCCGCCATATAGGTATGCCCGTTTGCTTCAATTTGTTTGATAAGCTCTATCATATCCTCGACGTGCTCGGTGGCTTTGCAAATAACATCGGGGTGGCGGATATTTAGAGCGTCAATGTCGCGCATAAATGCGTCGGTGTAAAATTGTGCGATTTCAAGAACCGATTGATGTCGCTCTTTTGCCTGCTTCACCATTTTGTCTTCGCCGTCGTCAGCATCGCCAGAAAGATGACCAATGTCGGTAATGTTCATCACGTGCTTTATATCGTAGCCAAAAAAACGAAGCGTGCGGTCGAGAATGTCCCAGCAAACGTAAGCGCGCAGATTTCCGATGTGTGCATAGTTGTAGACAGTTGGTCCGCAACCGTAGAATCCTGCAAAACCATCTTTCAGCGGCTTAAATTCCTGCAATTCGTGCCCCATCGTATTGTAAAGACGTATGCCCATATATTTCCTCCAAAAATCAATCTTTGAGAAATTATCATATTTTAATGAAAAATTCACTCGAAATTATTTGCTATTTCGCTTATAATAATAATTGTGTACACAATACGAGAAATAGGCGAAAATATCAAGAACTCTTGCAATTTCAACGGTGATGTATTTTTTGACGAATCTCTTAAAAATCGCACGACAATGCGTGTTGGCGGAAATGCCGCATTGCTGTTGGAGCCTTTTGATACCGCATCTCTTATTTTTGTCCTCAGAATATTGCACAGTGCAAATTGTGAAAAAATCTATGTGATAGGCGGGGGCAGTAATATAATTGCGCCTGATAACGAACTGCATTTTCCCGTTATATCGCTCAAAAAAATAAAATCAACGATTGAGTTAAACGAATCTGTAGCTGAAAATGGGGAATCTCAGTTGCTCCTCAAATGCTCGTGCGGCACGTCTTGGGGGGAAATATTTACCTACTGCATAGAACACAAAATCGGTGGATTGCTCACGTTTACGGGGCTTCCCGGAACGGTTGGTGGCGCGTGTTTTATGAATGCGAGCTGTTTTGGCTGTGCTATTTCAGATGTCTTAGAAAGCGCTGAATATGTGAGCGAAAACGGCGAGGCAAAAATATATTCGATGAGTGCTGAAGGGAGCGCTGAAAAAAACGATGAGTGGGGATATAAAAAAAGTCCTTTTCAAACAGCAGCAAAAAACGGCGAAAAAC
>CALBGU010000156.1 GCA_937893155.1 uncultured Treponema sp.
CAATGTGTCATTTTTAATCCTTCGTTTAAAGCTGACAGATTTTGCAGTTAAAACGGACGCTTTTCGGAGGTCTTTTTATGAGAAAGATTTTTTCCTCAAAGACACATTGGTTTGTTGCGCTGCTTTTGGCGGCTGCTTTGGTTTTCGGCTTCGCTTCTTGCTCCAGCGATTCGGACGACGATGACGACGATTCGTCGAGTTCGTCTAGCAGCTCATCGGCAAGCCTTTCCGCGTGGCTTCCCGACGAGTTTTCAAGCAAATCCGTCGACGCACTCTACACCACAACTTATAGCGAGTCAGGAGAATCTGAAGTTGTTTCTGGGGTTCAGGCTTATTATTTTTTTACCGATAAAACTTTTGTAAGAACTACTGTTGTTTTGACTGTAATAGGCGGAGAATCCGAAAAGCATTATGATTTGGGATACAAAGGGTCTTTTTCAATAAGCGGCAATTACACGAATGGTACTCTGACACTTAACAAAACGCATCAAGCCAAAAACAACATATGGACAGAAGAAAATGAATCTAACTGGAGAACTTTCACCGTGGCAAATGGTTCATTTATTTGGAAAGAGGACACATTTACCAAGCAGTAAATGCGAAAAGAGCAGTTGGCAGAACGGAAAAAATTTGCTCCTTTTTGTCATTCTGAGTGCTTGACACGGGAATCTATGTTCCGTTGTCCATTGGAACAAGGGGCTTAAGCCCCTTGCTGCCCACATCGTATGAAAAGAGATTATCGGGTCAAGGCGAGATAATGGCACGCACCGCCGAGCGTGATAATGACAGCATACTTTTTTAGATTGAGCGGGAAAAGTTTTAGACGAGCACGATTTTGTAGCCGAAAACGCTTTCAAATAAATCGCCTTTGTCTTGGAGCGCAATTTTCTCAAGCATAATATTTTCAAGCTCGCCCGTGCGAATTGTCATACTGTCTTCGGAAAACGAGGCGGTAAAATCACGGATTTTTTGCTGATGTCCGCGGTCAAGTGCGTCCGCCACGCGCAAAATCGCCGCAAGTTTGAGGATTGCAAGGCGGTCGCTTCGCTGAAATGACTTGTAGGAGCTGTCGTTCTGCGGTCGGCGGCTTCCGCGATGGTACGACGCAATGTGCGCAATCAGCGTGATTTCCTCTTTGTTTAGACCGAAAATCTCGGAATGCAAAATGATGTATTGACTGTGCGCCTCGTGGTCGCTCGCGCGGATAAACATTCCCACGTCGTGCAAAATCGCGCTGACTTCGAGCATTCGCCGCGCGCCGCTTTCAAGCCCGATTTCGTCTTTGAGCATATCAAAAATGCGCAGGGACGTTTTGCGCACATATTCGGCGTGTTTTTCGTCGCCGCGGTATTTTCTGAGCAGCGTCCACGCGCTCGCCGCCACCTGTTCATCGAACTCGCGACGGATTTCGGCATTTTCGGAACTGCGGCTGATAAAAAGCCCCTCGCGAATGCTCGTCCGCGGCACAATGATGTGCTGCACCTTGGTGAGACGCAAAAATTGGCGGAAAATCAAAAGAGCAAGATAAAGCCCGTCTGCTTCGTTGTACGCAATTTGGAGTTTCACCGCAAGCATTTCCGCGCTAAAATTTTCGATGCCCAAAATAAAGCGCTCAAAATCTTCCCGATGAATTTTCCAGAGCGCGCCCGTTACTTTTCGCCCCGCTTCCCGCGCCGCAATATTCGCTTCCGCGCCCACGATGATGAATTGCTCCACCTTCGATAAATCCAATTCGTAATTCAGAGAACTTTCGGTGTTGCGAATAAACTCGTCGATGTATCTCCGTGCATCTTCGCGCGTGTTCATCATCGGATTGAGCTGCTGCTCGATGACCACCGTCCCGAGTCTGAGGCTGTGAGCCGCCGCCACGCGCCCTTCTTTGATGAGCATCAACTCCGTAGAACCGCCGCTCACTTCCATAATAATAGAATATTCTGGCTTTAAGTTTTTCGGACACCCCTTAAAACAGCCCATTACGGCAAGATACATCAAGCGGTTTTCTTCAATGCCGTCAATGACGCGCACCGTGAAGCCCGTTTTTACGCGGATTCGGTCAACCACGGGGTCGCGGTTTGCCGCCTCGCGCACGCTGCTGGTCGCAATCACGGCGGTTTCTTCGGGCGCAATGCCATACGCGGCAAGCTGCTCGGCATACCGACGCAGGATTTTGAGGCAGACAAGGATTGTCGCCTGACTTACCTCGCCTTGCGTAAAAACATCGCGTCCGATTGTTACAGGCTGTTCGCTTCTGTCGATGATTTCGGGCGCGCCGTCCGCCGTAATCTGCGCCACGAGCAGACGGATTCCCGTTGAACCAATTTCGATAACTGCGGTGAGGTTCTTCATCGTTGTCCTGTTTTACAGTTTGTCGATAAGCATCGAGCATTTTCCCGACGGAATCGGAAGCGTTTTTTTCTTGCTGTTCAAAATATTGATAGTAAAATAATACAATTTTTCGCTTTCCATTTGGATTTCCCAGCCGCGCGTGCTTTTGTTGGACAAAATTGTGATGAGATTGCGCTTGAGCGACAGATTTTCGATGCCCATAATCTCAAGGTTCGGGATAATCCAATCCACTGTTTTTCGCGGCAAACTGATAGAAAGCCCGATAATGTTTTCTATCATAATCGCGATGGTGGAAAGACAAATCGTGTGCATATATTTTTTGCGCGGGAAATCCGGGTCGCTGTCCCATTTTGCAAATCCCTCTTTGCACGGCAGATACGCCTCGTAAAGCGCCCCGCGTTCCTTGCTGTTTGCCGGCGACAATCCCTCCAGAATGTAGTAGACGTGCCGAATCGCCGCTTCTCGCGCAAGGTCATATTTTTGGTATTTTTCCAGCCCCTTAACAACCATAAAATTAAACGCAGGGAAAACCGAGCCGCAATACCCGTTGCCGTATTCGCTGAATGCGGGGTGGTCTGCGCTCAACGTCGGGAACGGGTGGTCAGTGCCAAACGTGGCAGGATTCGACAAATGCGCAATCAGCGTATCGGCTTTGTCAGCATTCGGAAGCTCGGCAAGAAGCGGCCAGAACCCCGCGATTGTCTTGTGCGGAAGCCGTTTTTCGTCTTTATCCAAATCGTGATAAAATCCCGTTTCGCTATCCCACATCATTCCATTTATGCGCGTTTTTAAGCTAAAATACATCTTTTTGTATTGAAATCCCAATTCCTTGTCGTTGAGGATTTCGCCCAGCGCGCTCATATGTGCGGCATTTATCGCCACCGCCGCATTAAAATCCACCAGATATACCGCATTTTCGCGCGGAGAATTGCGCATAGAAGTCGCGGCTACAGGCGCTGCATACAAGCCATTCGGCTGCTTGAATTCTGCATCAATCCACTCCATATATTTTTGCAGAATCGGCATAATATCTTTTACACGCTTTTTGTTCGCACTTTTGTGATACAAATTGAACTCAGCCCAAGCAAAAAGAGGCATCGACACTCCCTTTGGGTTTTCGCTGTCTTCCACCGCCAATCCAGTTACCGTGTTGTATCGCCAACGGATTGCGCCGTTATCTTCTTGCTTTGAATATAAATAATCAAGATTTTGGCTTGCAGGATAATTGCGGTTTGAATAGACCAAAAAGAACGACGCAAAAATCGCTTCAAACTGGTCTATAAATAGCTCTTTCGAATCTGGACTTACGCCCGGATAAATGAAATAGCCGTCAGACGCTGCCTCCCCTGTTTTTGGGTTGAGCCAGTAATCTGCCAACCACGACCACGATTTATCATAAATATCAACAAAATCTTGGTCATAAAAATGTATTTTGGGAAAGTCTTTTTTATTCACAAGGAGCTCCTATCGAACTTTAAAAATAAAAGTTGCTATTATAAGAGTATATCATATTTTTTTTCAAAACGATATACTTTTGTGCAATTTTGCATTTTTTTGTACACATTTTTCTAAAAAATATACAAATTTGAGATTTTGAGGCTTGACGAAAATCAGAGGTCGCAAATATAGTTTTCATTGCAGCAACATCACGAGAATTTTCGCGGTGAAGAAATTGCAGAATTCTCCCGAATTCTATAAAAGGTGTCGAAGTCTTAAAGATGGTTTTCGGTTGTACCCAAAAATATCTTACATTTGCATTTTCTTGCTTATTTGACATCGCACCAATCGTATGATATAATCAGCGATAATCCCCAAGTAAAAAGATGTGCAGGAGCGCGGAACGTGGCACGGTCAAAAAAACACAAGAAAAATTTATTTTCTTCTTTTTTAAGTCTGCTATTAAAGGGAATTTTGGCAATTCCAAAAGGTGTAGGGGCATTTTTTAAAGCCTGCGATAGCAAACTTACGATTATGATTGTGCCTCACTCAATCGGGAAAGTCGTAAATTTTCGCACTAATGTTTTTGCACTATTTTTCGGGGTTCTTCTGGTAGCAGGCGTTGCGCTCTCGTTTTTTTATTTTAATCATCAAGCATCATCGTCAAGTGAAGAATTAGCGCGGCTCCGCGAAGAAAATCGCCAAACGCTCGCCAGCCTTGATGAACTGCGCGATGACAACAACAATTTGATTCAGGCTGCAAAACGTTTTGAATCTACGCTTTCGCAGTCGCTTTCGCTTTTGGGCATAAAAAACACTACAACACCAACCAAAAATGTCGGTGGCAACGGCGATTTGTCTTCACTTTTTGACAACAAAGAGGATTTTTCCGGAACGTTGCAGGAAAGCGCGGACATAAAGCAAATTACGGCATATCTTGAAAGCGCCGTCCAGCCGATTGAAGAAATCAGCAAAATGCTCGAAAACCAGGGAACGCTTTTTTCGGATATTCCAAGTGTGTGGCCAGTAAAAGGTGGCATCGGGCACGTTTCGATGGCATTCGGGCAAAATGTGCACCCCATCACGGGGCAATGGTATATTCACAAAGGTATGGATTTTTCTACATACCGCTCTGGCGACCCCGTGATTGCGACGGCAAACGGGCAGGTCGTTACGGTGGGATATGATTCTTCGTTCGGTAACAACGTTATCATCAAGCACAAGCACGGTATGTACACGCGATATGCGCATTTGAGTACCATTCGCGTTAAAAAAGGTCAGTACGTTTCTCAACGCGACGTTATCGGTACAATCGGCAATACAGGCGTTACAACAGGTCCTCATCTTCATTACGAAGTCCATATCGGCTCGGACGTAGTTGATCCTGCAAAGTATGTAACGATGAAAGTTGCAAAATAGAGTTCAACAATATATGCTCAAGAATGACGACATTTCAAACAACACACTTATAAGTACAGGTTCATCAGTTCACGGGGACATCAAAGCGGTCGGTTTTTTGCGCGTGGACGGCGACGTGGACGGAAATCTTGAAACAGCGGGAAATCTGATTGTAACCGACAAAGCGCGTATTCGGGGCAATGTTTCGGCGCGCTCAAGCGTTATCGGCGGGATTGTTCTCGGCAATATTACGTCTCCTGAGGGTGTCAATCTGCTTGCAACATCAGCCGTTATCGGCGACATTGCGACAAAGCGCCTTCAGATTGCAGACGGTGTTGTTTTCCACGGGCATTGCATTGCGCTTTCGGCACACGAAAAATACAACGCAGCATACACGCAGTACGAGGACAAAAAGATGATTCAAGAACGCGCAATTTCATCGTTTTCGGAACAGTAGCGAATGGCAGGTGTAGACGCGCTCGGTCAGTCTTTGTATTTTCAGGCAACGGCGGCTCAGCAACAGCAGATTTCGGCGCAGAAAAAAAACGAGACCGAAAAAGCGAAAAAAACGTCATTTAAGACGATTTTCAAAAAAGCACAGGAAGAAACAGAACTTGTTTCCGAAGGCTTGCCGGTGGAAATCGCAGGAATGTCGCAAGAAGAGGCTGTCATTTTTTTGAAAGATAATGTGGATATGGCAGGCGAGGTTTTGAAACATTCGCAAACGCCAGAAACATTTGGGAAATACAAAAAAGCCATCGGGCAGTTTTTGCGCTATCTTGAAAAGAACAATTTTGAAGTGGTGAAAATCCAACGCAGGGGATTTAATCGCCGAACAAAAAAGAAACTTGACCCGCGCGTGCAAGTGAAAATCATAAATATGAAGCTCGACCAACTGGCTTCGGATATGCTTTTTAATCATCGGGACAATTTGGCTTTGCTGTCGCGGCTGGAGGAGCTGAACGGGCTTTTAATCGACATAATTGCGGTGTGAGAGGAAAAAATGAGCGATATTTTTGAAAACGATATAGATTCCGGCGAAGACATTTCAGGGCTGGAAGACAACGACGAAAATTTTGAGGAACTGCAAGAAAATTTTGTGTTTCCCAAAAATCTGTACAAGCTCAAGATTGATTATTCGTGCGAGGGCGTGTATGCGCAAAAGCCGTCGGGAATGAATCTTGAATCAGGCGATTTTGTGGTGATTCCAACGCGGTACGGCAAGGATTTGGCGCGCGTTTTGGGAGCCGCACAAAAGCCCGTCGGCATTCGTCCAAGCGATGTTTTGCGCATTGACCGAAAAGCCACCGAGAAGGATTTGCAGCGTTCAAAGGAACTGCGCGAGAAAGAAGCTTTTGCGGACGGCGTTTTCCGAGAAAAAGTGCAAATCCACAAACTCGATATGAAGCTCATCACTGTGCATTTTTTGCTTGACGAGCAAAAAGCGCTGTTTTTTTTCAGTTCCGAAAACCGCGTAGATTTTCGCGAGTTGGTCAAAGATTTGGTCAGCGTGTTCAAAATGCGCATTGAGCTTCGGCAAATCGGGGTGAGAGACGAAAGCCGCATCACCGGCGGGCTGGGCATTTGCGGGCGCCCGTATTGCTGTTCGGCGATTACGGATAAAATGCGCCCCGTGTCTATCCGTATGGCAAAAGACCAAAATCTGTCGCTCAATTCGATGAAAATCAGCGGGCAGTGCGGCAGGCTGTTGTGCTGTATGTCTTACGAATACGATTGGTATGCCGAAACACGCAAAAAATTGCCGAGCGAAGGGCTGAGAATCTTTTTTGACGGCGTGAATTTCCGCGTAACCGAGGTAAATCCGATTTCGTCCACGATAAAAATGCTCGGGGAAGACGGTCGGCTCATCGAACTCGCCTCTTCCCGATTTTCGCGCGAAAATGGGCGTTGGCGCGTTATTTAAAGCCGTCAAATCTTTTTCAAAAATCATAAAAAATGCTCCCCGTCTATGAAAAGATGAGGAGCGTTTTTTATGTACGCATTATTTTGCCACGCGCTTTTTCATTGCGAAAAGGAAAGCGAACAGCGCGATTAAGCCGAATGCCCACGAAATGAGTGCGCTTGCCGTTGTGCCGAGACTTTGCGTAAAGCCTGCTACGATGTACGTTGCAAACGACACGGCGGCGCAGGAGAGCGCATAAGGCAGCTGCGTTGCGACGTGGTTGATATGGTCGCACTGCGCGCCAGCACTTGCCATAATCGTCGTGTCGCTAATCGGGGAGATGTGGTCGCCGCAGACAGAACCCGCCATACAAGCCGAAATCGAGATGATACGGAGCGAGCCTTGCGGAAATGCCGCGATACAAATCGGAATCAAAATGCCGAATGTGCCCCAGCTTGTGCCTGTCGCGAACGCCAAAAAGAGCGCAATCACAAAGATTATCGCAGGCAAAAAGTTCTGAAATCCCTTTGCACTGCCTTCAACGAGGCTTGCTACATACGCTGCCGCACCTAAGCTGTCGGTCATCGCTTTGAGCGTCCACGCGAGAGTGAGTATCAAAATGGCAGGCACCATCGCTTTGAAGCCGTCGGGAATGCAGAGCATTGCGGATTTGAACGAGATGACGCGGCGCGGAATGTAAAAGAGCAATGTGAGCAAAAATGCAGCGAACGAGCCGAGTACAAGCCCGACAGACGCATCACTTGCAGCGAATGACTCGACGAAATCAAGGTGATTTTCTCCGTCGCTGAAAAAGCCGCCCGTGTAAATCATTCCAAGCACACAAAAGAAAATCAGAAGCGCAATCGGCAAGACAAGGTCGATAACTGTGCCGTTTTTCTTGATTTCCTCTTCGCCCTCTTCCGTTTCTGTGTTTGCCTTGCTTGAGAATGGCTTTTCGTATTTCGCCATTGCGCCGAACTCGAAGCGCATAAAGACCATTGCAAACATCATTATCAGCGTGAAAAATGCGTAGAAATTGAACGGAATCGCCTTGCAAAAGAGAGCAATGCCGTTTTCTCCCTCGCTTACAAAGCCGCTCACTGCCGCCGCCCACGAGCTTATCGGTGCGATAATGCACACAGGGGCAGCTGTCGCGTCGATGAGATAGGCGAGTTTTGACTTTGATACGCCGTAGCGGTCGGTTACGCTTTTCATCACTGAGCCGACGGTGAGGCAGTTGAAATAGTCATCGATGAAAATCAAAATGCCTAATGCTATCGTGGCGATTTGTGCGCCGATTTTGCTTTTGATGTGCTGTTTTGCCCAGTTGCCGAATGCTTGCGAGCCGCCTGCTTTGTTCATCAGTGCGACCATTGTGCCTAAGACGACGAGGAAGACCAGAATTCCGACGTTCCAGCTGTCAGAAAGCTGTGCAATCATTCCGTCTTTGAAGACGTGGTTAAAAAATCCTGCGAATCCGCTTGCCGCGTCGATTGCATAGAATGCGCCGCCGATGACGATACCGACGAACAGCGACGAATAGACTTCTTTTGTGCAAAGTGCGAGCGCAATCGCGACGACCGCTGGCACTAAAGACCAAACTGAATTAGCCATTTTTCTTCTCCGTTAAAAGCGAAAAGTCCGCTTCGAGCGGTTTTGTTACGCCTGCGCATTGCAGTTTTTTCAGGATTTTGATGACGTAATTGAGTTCGTCAAGATTGGTGGCGGCACAATACGTTTTGATTTGTTCAAGAGCTTTGAGCGCCTTTTCGTTTGAAACTTCGATTGTTTCCATAAAATACCTCGCTTTGCGCATTATAGCCCTTTTCCCTTGCACTCTGCAACAGGCGCGAAGGTATGAAAAGCCCCCTTCGCAAGACGAACTGACAGCGTTTCTCTTGCGCTAAGCACGATTACGCACAGCGTGTTTTGCCGATTTGACAGTAGAAAAATGCTATTTTCAGTGGTATAATGCAAATAATGAAAGATGAAACGAAACAGAGCAGCATAAAGCCGATTGACCCGAAAATGTGGGAGCGA
>CALBGU010000157.1 GCA_937893155.1 uncultured Treponema sp.
CTCTTCCGATCTACGCCGCTTTGAGCGGAGATGATGAATAAAGCAATTCATTCAAATGGGAATAATCCTGTTTGAAAACATATATTTTTGGAGGAAATCGTATGAAGTTGGGGTTTATTGCAGTTGCTTTTGCTGGGGTGATTCTTGCAAGTTGTGCAAGCGCGCCTAAATCGGAGACAAGCACGGGAACAATGCCTGCTGCTGCAAAGACGGTCGAGAGAGAAACTATCGATTACAAAGGTTCTGTTACGAATCAGCCTATTCCTGAATGGGTGAATTATGCAATCGACGGCGACAAGGCTGCTATTGCAAAAACGGGTGATTTTGAGGGCAAAATCCTTTTTATTGCCGACCGACAGGGCAAGAATCAGAATGCGCTTAAAAGCTGGGTGAACAACGTGGATATAAAGGGCGGAATGTCAAAGGCTCTTTCGGATTTTGTTATTGCAAAGTTCGGCGGAGAAGCGCAGGGAAGTCCCGACGAAAAGGAGTCTTGGGATTCGTTTATGAAAGAGATGACTTCTACATTTTCAAAGGTGGAAGTCAACGGAATGATTCGCGAGAAAGATTATTGGATTGAGCAGCGTATTCACGACAAAGTTGCAAAGACAACAGAAGACATTTACACCTATTTTGTCCTCTATTCGATTGATAAAGAAGTGTTCAAGAATCAGCTTGACGAAGCATTGGGGCTTGTTGAAGCAAAGAACGAAAAGCAGGCTGAAGCAAAAACAAGAGTTGAAGCAGGAATTCTTGAAGCGCAGGTATTCGGAGAGTCAAAATGAAGAAAAAATCTTTTTTAACAGCCGCTTTTTTGTTTGTGCTGTTTGCGATAAATCCGTTTTTTGCGTTTGCAGAAGATGGTGTTGAACTTGACAGCGCAATTCAGAGCGCGGCACAGAGCATAAAAGACGAAATCCCCGCTGGTGCAATTTTGGGCGTTACGAGCTTTTCGAGCGATACAGATGAATTGTCGCAGTATCTTCAAACAAATATTGAAAGTGCATTGAGAAGACAGGGCTTTTCTATCGTCGAGAAAAACGAAAAGAACGTGAAGGCTCTTAATGCAGAAATTGACTATCAGTACAACGGCAATGTTGCAGATGATTATCTCGTTGAAATCGGGAAGCAAGTCGGCGCGCAGTATCTGGTAAATGGTTATTTTGAGCAGCTCGGCAGCTATATGAGTTTTTACATTCGCGTTACGGATATAAGAACGTATGAATCGCCCGTAATCGAAACGTATGCAATTCTTCAAAACACTAAGTTGAATGAACTCTTGGGCGATGCGAAAAATCTTGAAACCGCTTCGGATTATCTTGACGCAATCGCTCGCTGCAAAGCAAAAATATTGAGTATTCAGCGCGAAAAAGACAAAGAAATTACTCGCGTATCAAATGCTATCAGCGCAAAATATCAAGAGCAGATTAACGCAGTGAACAAATGGACTCAAGACCCATGGGAAAGCGACGAAGAATTTGCTACGCGCAAAAGCATGGAAATCAGTGCAATCGAAACAAAGCGCGATACGGAAATCAAAGGCGAAAAAGAGCGTTTGACAATTCAATATACGAATCAAAGCCGCAACGTTGAAATTAGCGAGCGCGAGATTAAGAACAAACTGGAGCAGACGAAATTTATCCTGACAGGCGAAAAGCAGGTAAGCGTATTTGTCGGTGCGTTCCAGAGAAATGCAAAGCCGAAGCATTGGCTTATCGACATAAAATCGCTTGACGACCTTGTGCCGTACAAAGTTTCTGCAAAACACGAAATCAATGACGCAGATTTAAGAACTGAATACAATGCGTTTGAAGAAGCAAAAGCAAATAACGATATTGCGGGAGAAATTACCTACAGCGTGATTCCAAGCCGAAGCACCGAGGGCGATTTTGACATTATCGTTATCGGCTATAAGGTGTTTAATGCAGAAACAGGCTCGGTGTATCTTAATGCAACGGTGAATGCGAACGTTGGTTCGGTGCAGGCAAAAACGAACGTAACAAAGACACAGAACAAGACGACAAGGAAGACATCTTCTACAAGCTCTAAAAAAAAAGTAAATCGAGATGATGAAGATGATTCTTCTGTCGTATTTTCACGCACAGATTCTGCAGAAAATGCGACAGAAGCAAAAGAACGTGAGCCAAAAGAAGCAAAGCGCAGAATAAGCGATACTTTTGGTGTGCGTTATCTCATTATTTCTGATTGGCGAGATTATACGTTGAACGGCGCGGCAGTGAACGCCTTTAGTTCAAATTTCGGTCATTTCTTTATCGATTGGGTTAATGCAGAAGCAGCGTTCGGCAATGAATCTCAGTATTTTGCACTCTCGCTTGATATGGGGTTATGGGCTGGCATTGGCGCATTCTTTCCGTTCGTCAAAGCAGGCACAGGCTTCTACAATCTGGAATATAAACTCGATGAGCACTCAAGTTATGACGAAGCCGAGTGGAACGATTGGGAAGAAGATGTTTTTGTAACGGGCTTTATGGCAAAAGCGGGAATCGGCGCAGATATTCGCTTTACCGACCATGTGAAACTTGTCGCAAGCTACGATATTCACTTTCTTGTCGGAGCATGGAATATGGCGGCAGACAGTTTTTCAGTCGGGCTTTGCTTTGGTAAGCCTGTAAAATAAAAGGAGGAAAAGATGTTGAAACAATTTCTATTTCCGTTCATCGCATTGTTTTGCGCTCTGTTTTTTTCGTGTTCTGGATTGATTAACGGCGATGAGGGCGAAACAGTTGCCGAACACGAAAGCAACTATCCCAGATTTGACAGTGAATACTATGTCTACAATTGGACAACAGGAACACTTACATCGAGCACAGATAGCGTTATTTATAAGTTCTATGCGTCGTATGGAACAACTTACAAAATTTTCATACGGGATTATTATTCTTATTATGATTATGACAATTATGCAGACGTAGCATTTTCTATCAATGATACATCAGATTTTTCGGGTGCGTCTTATGTTAGTAACGTTGATGATAATTCCCCTAGTCCTTATTGGTGGTATAATGACTTTACAGAAGGATATGTGTATATAAAAGTGGAAGCAGGTGATTCATCATCACACGCGTCGGGAAACTTTGAAATTGCAGTTGTTACTGGTGATTTATATGAGGGGCATTATTATTATGATGAGCTCTATTTAGAGCACGTGCAATAAATAGCAAAAACTATTCCGTAACTTCCTTTTCCCCGTTGTCTATTGTAGACGGCGGGATTTTTATGCACAACCACTGCCGCACCTCTCCTCTCTTTTATTTTTCGTAAACCAGCAATTTTCGCTTTCGTGAATCAGCGATTGATGATTGAGAAACTAAGAAAGCACCGATTTTGTTTCTTTTCGTGCTTTGTTTGGCATTGACGAAAATAAGCGTTTTGTGTAATAATAGGTTTTGTAAAAGTCAATCGGATACAATACATATAGGAGAAATACAATGACCTATGCGGTAAGATATTACACAAAAACGGGCAACACAAAGCGGCTTGCAGAGGCGATTGCGAACGTGCTCGGTGTGGAAGCGTTGCCGATAAGCGCGCCTGTTTCTGAAAAAGTGGATTTTCTCTTTTTGGGCAATTCGTATTATGCGTTTAACATTGACCGCGAAGTCCGCGATTTCGTGCATTCGTTGGACAAAAACAAGGTCGGCAAAATCGTCAATTTCGGTTCTGCTGCAATGCTAAATTCAACGTTCAAAAAGGTCAAAGCCGAGGCGGATAAAGTCGGGATTGAGATGTTCGACAAAGAATTTCACTGCAAAGGCGAGTTCAAAGCGTTCCATAAAGGTCGCCCGAACGAAGCGGACTTAAAAGCGGCGGCAGATTTTGCAAGAAGCATTATGCAATGAAAACGGCAGACCGTATTGCGCACTATCATCTTCCGGGACTGTTTGAGTTCTACGATTTGTATAAGGCGTTTTTGCCGCTGTATCGTGAACATCGCGACTGGTTTTATCCGTGGTGCGACATTGCTTCTCTTTACGGCTCTCCTGCCGATTGCTTGTGGGGCGGCGGCAGGGCGGGCTTTGGCGATGCGCGTGTAAAAGACGTGATTTCTTTGGTGGACGAATACAACATTTCTGCGCGTCTTACGTTTAGCAATTCGTTGCTCAAAAAAGAGCACCTCGCCGACAAAAAATGCAATGCGCTGTGCGAGCAATTTCAAAAGACAAAGGCGAAAAGCGGCGTTATCGTGTATTGCGATGTGCTTGTTGCGTATTTAAGAGAAAAATTTCCCGATTTATATCTTGTGTCGTCTACCACAAAAGTGCTGACCGACTTTGCCGATTTTGAGGCGGAATTAAACAGGGAAGATTTTAGCTATGTCGTGCCAGATTTTCGGCTGAACAAGGATTTTGAACATCTCACTGCGCTTTCTCAAGCACAGAAAGACAAAACGGAGTTTCTGTGCAACGAGTGTTGTTCTGTGAACTGCAAGGCGCGAAAGGCGTGTTATGAAAATGTGAGCTTGAGAAACTTGGGCGAAGAGGTGAAAGAACATCACTGCGTTTCACCCGATGCGTCTGGGGGCTATCGGTTTTCGCTTGCGATGAAAAATCCTGCGTTTATCGGCATTGATGACATTCAAAAGATTTATCTGCCAAGGGGTTTTTCTTCTTTCAAAATCGAAGGCAGAGGGCTTGGGAGCGCGCTTATTCTGGAGTTTTTGCTGTATTATCTGACCAAAAGCGAATATCACATAAACGTGCGCGAAGCCATCTACCTTGATGCTATGCTAGATTTATTTTGATGATTTACAAAAAATACGTCATCATCATTCCTTTGCCCTTTACGTCGATTTCGGTGTTTTCGCTGTAGTTGTGGCTTGCATTTCGTGATTCTTCTTATAAGATTTACCTATAATTATAGCAGTAAATGAGGGAAAACAAAAGCAAAATTATTTTTCTGCGCAAAAAAGGACTCTGGCATACATTTTGAATGTTAAACCGTCAAAATCGACATACGATTTGTAAATCCTTGAAAATTGATTTCTTTGCAATACCAGATATAATACTAGGTATGAAACAAAATAATACGGTTGTAATTACAGGGGGAGGGGCAAAAAATCTTGAGCAGAAAACACTCTCTCGCCGCTTGCGCTTTATTGATGCAGAAATAAGGTCGAAAACATATCCTAATGCAGTTGTTTTATCTCATCTTTTAGAGGTCAGTTCGCGCACTGTTCGACGCGATATTGAAGAGTTGAAATTGTTTTATAATGCGCCGATTGCGTTTGACAAGGTAAAAAACGGCTACTATTACACCGAAGATTCTTTCTATATAAAGGATATGTTTTTCAATGAAAGCGAAATTGATGCAATCGGGCTTTTAGAATCGTCGATTGCTTTGTGGAAAAACACCAGTGCCGAAAATGTATTGCACTCGATATTTCAAAAACTCATCGCCTCGCTTGATTCTTATTCACAGAAAAACACACTCTCGCGCAAAATCACCTATATTTCAGCTCCGCAAAGCAATATCTGCAATACGGTCTTTAGCGATGTTTTTCGGGCATTGAAAGAACAAAAGGAAATTTCTTTTGCCTATCGTCCGCTTCAGAAGCAAACGTTTTTAGAGCGAAAAATACAGCCTTATCACGTTGTTTGTCAGCGTGGAAATTGGTACGTTATCGGTTTTGATTACTATAAAGAGGCGATTCGACTGTTTTCGTTTGCCAGAATTAAAGACTCCCACATTTTAGATAAAACGTTTACAGTGCCTGAAGATTTTGATTATCGAGATTGGATAGACGAAAATTTTGGTGTGTATGCAAGTGAGCAAGATGTGTACAAAGTGCGGCTTTTGTTTGCGCGCGAGGTGGGGGCATTTGCGCTTTCTGAAAAATTTACAGAAAATCAGAGTGTAGAAGAGAAAGCGGACGGAAGCGTTGAAGTGAGTTTTGCAACAACGCAGTTTTCTGAAATATTGCGATTTGTTCTGTCGCAAGGGAGTAAAGTCCGCGTCTTAGAGCCAGAAGAACTCATCGACGCAGTAAAAGAGGAAGCGGAAAAAGTGAGAAAGCTTTATGAAGCATAATGCTAGTATGCGTTGGTGTGTATGCTTTTGATTTCCGAAATCGGCAAGTTCACTGCAAGCGCAATCTGCTCATCAGACAAACCTAGTTTGAACAAATTATGAGCTGTCATCATACTAGCTTGCTGCATACCGCGTTGCATACCCTGCTGCAGTCCGTAGCGCATAGCTTCTTCGCGCTGTACGGCGATGTCTGTATCGTAATCGTATTCCATATCGAACATATTTATCACCTCCGATGCTTTTCGCTCTAAGTAATCACTCAAAATATCGCGCTTCTTCGCTTCCTGTATCGCCCATTTGAACGGCTCTTCAATCTTGAGTTCCTCTGAGTGCTCTTTTGAGTACCGAATTAAATCAATCAGCTCTGAATACTGCTTTAAGACGGCGCAATTCTTCAGCAACTCTTCGCCGATTCCCGTATTGATGTTGTAGACTTTTACCACCAATTCCAAGGCTGGCGGTGTATTGTCTTCGCCCTCAAATGCCTCCGATAGCCGCGCTTCAAAATACGGCTCGGTCTTCTCCGTCCCATTGTACAGCACATAAAACTCGGGGCGCGGGATTTTTATCTGCAGCCGCTTAAACTTATCCCTGCTCGGAATAATCCTGTCGTAAATGCGCGTAACGTAATCGAGCAGGCGGAGCGGCATATTGTTGTTTATCGTGGATTGATGTTCGATAAGCACAACAATGCGCCCGTTAATCTGCATTGCGACATCATTCGCATAGCTCATATACATCACGCTGTCAAGCATTTCGGGCTTTAGCTCCGTGTTTTCAAGCGTGAGATGCGTGCCGTGAAGCGCATTGTACAGCGACAAAAAGTTCTGCGGCGCGCTTTCGTCTTTGCCAAACAGGTCAACAAAAACGCTGTCTTTTACCTTTCGATTTTCGCTCATCTTCCCTCCTCAAAACAAGTATAGCATAGATTGAAGGCAAATACAATTTTGATGGTGCGATAAAAAAATATGCGTGCGAAAAAAAGATTGCGAATCAACTTAGGAATAGCAAAAACATCACATTCGGAATGATACATTGCCAAAATCGTAACTTTTTCGTAGCGAAAACCATATTTTTCAGCGCTGTTATTGAGAATAATATGTCAGAATTATCCAAAAATTGATAAAAAAAACTCAAATTCCATTGAGTAAAGATTTAATAATATGGTAGATTTCGTTAGGAGTCATTATGAGCAAACGGGTGAAGCATAAAAAAAGCATTGCTTTCAAAATACAAAGTCAGTTAGTGATTGCGGCGATTATCACAGCGACAGCGGCGATTGGAATCTCGCTGGCAATTTTTAATCACGCATTTATTCAAAACTCGATTGTCGGTCTTGAGCGCACAGTTACGGGCGTAAGCGACGACCTCAAGGAAAAAGAGCGCGCGGCACTGCACTACGCAACGCTGTTAGCCAAAAACGACGATACTGCAAGACTGTCGTCAAGTGCGCTTTCGGCAATGGCGCATGAACTCGAGATTGACCTCGTGGCAGTAGCAGACAGCACTGGCAAAGTTATCGCCAGTTCCGACAGCAATGTGCCGAAAGGATTTGACTTAGCGTCGGTTTTTGCGTGTGTGCGAAATGCGGCGGCAGGCAAGGCAGACACTGAGTTTTCATCATCGAAGTATTCCCCGTTCGGCATTTGCGCGGCGAGCAAAAGTCTCGCAGGCAATTTTATCGTGGTGTGCGCAAAAAATATTTCGGGAAGCCATTGGGTCGAAAGCGTCAAAAAAACGTACAGCGTGGAATGTACCGTGTTTATGGGCAACGTGCGCGCTGATACAACGCTCACATCTGGCAGCGGTGCATCGCTAGTGGGCACAACGCAAGACGACAAGAGTGTGCTTGATACCGTTTTGCAGAACAAAAAAACGTATTCGCTCATCAACAAAATCGACGGCGTAACCTACGCAAGCATTTATTCGCCCGTGGTCAATTCGGACGGCAAAGCGGTGGGAATGGTGTTCGTGGCGCGTCCGATGATGGAGCTTACCGCGATTTCGCGGAGCGTTCTCGTGCGCACAATCCCTGTGATTTTGGTGATTTTACTCATCGTGCAATTCATTGCGCTCATCGTAACAAAAAGACTCGTCAACCCCATTCAGGACCTCAAAAAAGCATTCTCGGCAATGGCAGAAGGCAGTTTAACCGAGCGGGTGGAGCGCACAACAAGCGACGAAATCGGCGAGTTGGCGGAGTCATTTAATAGTATGAGCGCGCAATTTTACGAGTTGACCCGCAACATTATCGGCGTAAAAAACGACCTGACGCAATCGGGCGAGGAACTTTCCAAGGACGTATCCGCCACGTCAAACGCGATGGGCGAAGTGCAAAGCAGCGTGGAAATGGTGGGCGAGCAGCTGGAAAATCAGCGCAACAGCGTGGAAGACACCGCGGGCGCAGTCAACGAGATTTCATCAAGCACACATTCGCTTGAAGAGATGATTGAAACGCAATCGGCGAATATGGAAGAAGCCTCGGCGGCGATTGAAGAGATGATGGGAAACATTGCGAGCGTGAATAGTTCCGTGGCAAAAATGGCGACGGAGTTCAGCACGCTTGAAGCGAACGCCGAAAATGGATTTTCAAAGCAGAAAATCGTCAACGAAAAGCTCACCAAAATCGAATCGCAATCTGATATGCTCAAAGAAGCAAACAGCGCGATTGCGAACATCGCAAGCCAGACGAATCTTTTGGCGATGAACGCGGCGATTGAAGCGGCGCACGCGGGCGAGGCGGGCAAAGGCTTTGCGGTGGTTGCAGACGAAATCCGAAAGCTCTCCGAAACATCTTCGGCGCAGTCCAAACGCATTGCCGAGCAGCTCAACTCAATCCGCAAATCCATCGACGAAGTGGTTGGCGCGTCGAATGATTCCAGCGCGGCATTCAGCGAAGCGGCGGCAAAGATTCAGGAAACAAACCAGCTTGTTATGCAGATTCGCGGCGCAATGGAAGAACAGCACGAAGGCTCCAAGCAAATCGGCGAGAGCCTGCGCAATATGCACGAAAGCACCGCCGCCGTGCAGGTCGCCTACAAAGAAACCGCGATTGGCACCGACACGATTTTGAACCAAATCATCGCTTTGCAGGGCATTACCGAAGCGATTAACGCGATGATGAGCGACGTAACGGCGAGCGTGGGCAAAATTGAGACGGCAGAAAAATCACTCAACGCTATCAGCGGGAAAGTCAAGGACGATATTAGCGAAATCGACCGAGAACTTTCCGTTTTTAAGATGTAAAAAAATAAAAGGGCGTGCCTCCGTTTGCGCACGCTCTTTTTTTTGCAATACAGCCCGAACTCAAAACAGATTTGGGCTTTCGATTAAAAAATAGTTCGTTGCGCGAAATGGTTTTGGCTTTCAAAAACATTTTTTTTTCAATACGCTTTTAAGAATCGGGCTTCAAAAACATTTTCGAACCTTGCGCGAAATGGTTTTGGACTTCAAAAACATTTTTTTTCAATACGCTTTTAAGAATCGGGCTTCAAAAACATTTTTGAACCTTGCGCGAAATGGTTTT
>CALBGU010000158.1 GCA_937893155.1 uncultured Treponema sp.
CTACAAAAATCACTAAAGATATTGACAAAAACTGACGGGGGGGGGTACAGTTCCTTAACTAAATCATAAGGAGTTTTTTTATGAAGAAAATGATTCACTTTTTTGCGATTTTGCTCGTCGCCGCATTTGCCGCCGCGTCATTCGTGTCGTGCTCAAGCAACAGCGACGATGATGACGACGACAGCGTTTCAACCCCGTCCGCCTATTTGCCTGCCGAGTATGCCAGCAAAACCGTCGCCGCGCTCTACACTTGGAGCATTACCGATTCTGGCACTAGAAATGGTGTTTCAGCCACAATCAGTTCTACTGAAGCATATTATTTTTTTACCGACGGCTCGTTTGTAGAAACAGACTCTTGGGTCGCAAAATCAAACGGTATAACGCAGTCTGAAAAAGAAGTAATAACAAAAGGGAATTTTACACTCGCAAGCGGCGATTACACAAATGGAGAACTTTCTCTAACAAACGTTAAATATTACGAAGATGAAACTTGGGTAGATGGACAAACCCAAACAATAACAGTTTCAAAGGGTTATTTCAGAGGAGGAACATATACAACCCTTAACAGAGAAGATACAGATATGATTTTCACCCTCCAGTAACGCGCGCTTTTAGCCAGTTCCGCCCGCTGTTTTGCGCAGGGCGGATTTTTTTGCGCA
Organism: uncultured Treponema sp.; assembly: GCA_937893155.1. Taxonomy (GTDB): domain Bacteria; phylum Spirochaetota; class Spirochaetia; order Treponematales; family Treponemataceae; genus Treponema_D. The sequence goes on from CALBGU010000158.1 coordinate 660, forward strand.
CGGTCCGCACTGGATTGGCGCACAAAATGGTGTTTTCGCCATAATCCGCGTGGATTGCACGGGGAACACTGTTGTTTTTGCTACAATCCGCTCGGATTGTATGGGGAACACGATTGTTTTTGCCATAATCCGCGTGGATTGTGCGGTCAACACTCTTGTTTTCGCTGTAATCCGCTCGGATTGTATGCCGCACACCATTTTTTTGCCGCAATCTGCACGGATTGAGGTCAAAAATATTTTTTCGCTCAATCCGCACGGATTTTCTGCCGCATTATTTTTTCGCCGCAATCTGCACGGAGGTGAGCGAGACTTCGCCGCATTTTAAGTGCCTGCGCTCACCGTCTGCGCTTTCCACCACCAGCGACAAATCGTCGGCAATCCCCACAACGCGGGCAGTATACGCCGTTTTTTCATCGCCGATAACGGGCGAGACCTGCACCGTGACACCCGTCAAAAGCGAGCGCGCGCGGTATTCCGCAAGGCACTTTTGCGCTTCGGTAGCGTCCACCGCGTCGTATAGTGTCGCCAATTCCGAAAGCACCGCCGCCACCAGCCGATTTTTGTCCACCGTGCGACCGTCAAGCGAATCTTCCAAAAAGCCCGCCACCGCGCGAATGTCATCGGGGATTTTTTCGGGCGCGCGAATGTTTATCCCGATTCCCACGATAGCCGCGTCAATCAGCCCTGTTTCCAGATTCAGCACGCCTTCGGTGAGGATTCCGCAGATTTTTTTTCCGTTCAAAAAAACATCGTTGACCCATTTTATCTGCGCTTCGATGCCGTACAGAGCCGACAGCGCACGACACACCGCCACCGCCGCATTCGCCGTCATTTTTGCGGGGTCTGAAACGCCGTTTTTGGGCGAAAAAAGCAGGCTCATAAACACGCCGTTTTCTCTGCCCGAAAAAAATGAGCGACCAAGCCGCCCGCGTCCAGCCGTCTGTTCCGCCGAAACCGCCGCTTTTTTGTGCAGCCGCCGCCCCGCGTCTGTCAGATTTCCGTGTGCGTCGCGAATGGCAGCAACCGACGCCGCCTGCCGCTTGAGTTCGTTGTTTGTGGAATCAATCGAATCGAAAAACTCGAGGGAAATGCCCGAATCTTTCGCAATTTCCGCAAGACGATTGCGGAGAATTTCGGCATTGAGCGAACTTTTTTCCTCCGCTAAGCGATAGCCCCTGTTCGTAACCGCCTCGATTGCCCACCCCGATTTTCTCAGCGAGCACACGGCTTTCCACACCGCCGAGCGCGAAACGCCCGCTTTTTTTGCAAGGGACGCTCCCGACACAAAACCACCGCTTTTCAAAATCTCAAAAACGATTTCCTGCGTGTTTTTTTCGTTTTCCATGTTACTTGTAGCAGTTCCAGCCTTTTTCCTCAATGCCTTTGCACCATTTCGCCGCCCATTCCTTTGCGCCTGCAAGGTCGTGGTCGCGGTAATTGCCGCACTCGGCTTCCGTCGTGGCGGGGACAGGCTTATCCCAGACAGCGACTTTTTTGAGGACGTTCAAAAGGTGCTCGGCAACAAATGCTTCGTCAACTTCGCCGAACAGCGTAAAATAAAAACCCGTGCGGCAGCCCATCGGAGAAAGGTCAATCACGCCGTCCATTTCGTCGCGGATATACTCGGCGATGAGGTGCTCAAGCGTGTGAATCGCGCCCGTAGACAAAAATTCTTTGTTCGGCTGGGCAAAACGCACATCGAATTTTGAAACCACGTCGCCCTTTTCGCCCGTCTTTCGCGAGGCAAGACGCACATACGGCGCCGTTACTTTTGTGTGGTCAAGATTAAAACTGTCAACATTGTATTTTTTTTCCATAAAAAAACTCCTTATCGTTTGTTATTCCTTGTTTCAGATTTTTATTACTGGATTTTTGCCAGCATTTTCAGCACCAAATGAGCACTCATTTTCGCCGCCGTGTCTTCGTTGAATGAATAGGTGCTCTCGCCGCCGTCGTCCGCCATATCGCTAATGCAGCGAATGACAAGAAACGGGATTTTATTCAAAAAACACGCGTGCGCAATCGCCGCGCCTTCCATTTCCACGCACACAGGATTGCAGATTTCGCGGATTCTGTCTTTTTCTGCGTTATCCGACACAAATTGGTCTCCCGAAGCAATGCGCCCCGCAATCAATTTGTGCCCAGAAAACTCCGAACCCGCGATTTTTTCCAGCTCGGCAAATGTTTCGGAAGCAAGGGCGACCATTTTTTCGTCTGCCACAAAATCGCTCGTATCCATTTGGGGAATGACGCAATGCGGATAGCCGAAGCCCGTTGCGTCCATATCGTGATACAGCGCATCGGTGGAAATCACCATATCCAGCACGCCCAGTCCGCGCGCCGTTCCGCCCGCAATGCCCGTATTGATAACGTGCGACACGCCAAAGAGCAAAATGAGCCGCTGTGCGCACAAAGCCGCATTCACCTTGCCGATTCCGCTTTTTACCACGACCGCAGGCACGCCCTCCAACAGCCCATCGTAATACGTTACAGATGCAATCGTCGTTTTTTCGGGTTTTCCCAGCCCGTTTTGTCCGGTCATTTTGTCCGTCAGCATACGAACTTCCACGTCCATTGCACCAATTATACCAATTTTTGCCATAAAAATGCACTCCTTGCGAAATATGTTGGTATTTTCAATCATTTTCTATTGACACGTTTTTCATATCAATATATAGTTAATCTCGCAGCATAAATATCTTTGAAAGCCGGTCTAGTTCTTCCTCCTTATATCGACCGGCTTTTTTTTATACCACAAAATACCATAAAATCGCAATTTGTTCAGTAGCTAAAAATGTTTTTTTCGCTTGAAATACAAGAATCGAAGCGTATATAATCCCTTTTATGAATGATTTTTATTTTATTTTAGTCATTGCGGCGGCTCTGCTTTCGCTGTGGGCGCAATTCAAAGTAAAAAGCACGTTCGCAAAATATTCGCGTGTGCCGTGCGAAAAAGGCGTATCGGGAGCGCAGGCGGCTCAAGCCTTAATGCGCTCAAGCGGGATTTTCGACGTGGCGATACAGCGCGTCGGAGGCTCTCTGACGGACAATTACAATCCGTCGAACAAAACGCTGAATCTTTCCGAACCAGTATTTTCGCGGACTTCGATTGCGGCGGTCGGCGTGGCGGCGCACGAAACAGGACACGCCGTGCAGCACAAAATCGGCTACGGTCCGCTGGTGCTCCGAAGCACACTCGTTCCCGTGGCAAACATCGGCTCGAACGCAGGACCGCTCCTCGCCGTTCTGGGCTTTTTTGCCGGCATTCCCGCGATTACCGAGCTGGGAATTTTGCTTTTTGCGGGCGCGGTGCTGTTTTATCTGGTAACGCTCCCTGTGGAGTTTGACGCTTCATTTCGCGCGCTCAAATTGCTCAAATCCACCGGCACGCTCACCGACAGCGAGCTTCGCGGCGTGCGCGAGGTGCTCACGGCGGCGGCGATGACCTATGTGGCAAGCGCGCTCACGGCAATCGCACAGCTTTTGCGTCTGATGGCAATGCGCGACCGTCGCAGACGCTGATTTTCGGTGCGGAAGGGCGGTACGAAAATACAAACGCAAAAAAATTCCCGTGGTCAAACACGGGAATGACAAAATTACGTTAGATACCGCGATTAAAAAATCCGAAAAACATCAGTTTGCGCTTTTTTCGCATTAAAAAAACGCAAAATTCTTTTGGGGAACCTTTTTTAGCGCTAAAAAAGCTCGAAACATTGAAATTTTTCAATATTTTAGCACTAAAAAACGCCGCCCAAACTTGTGCGAAGATTTTTAGCATAAAAATGCGCCGCCCAAGATTTTTTAGGCATTTTTGCTCAGTAAACGACATCGACATACGCGAAAAACATTTTCTGAAACAAAAAATATGCTGTCATTATCACGATTGACGCGATAATCTTTTCAAAACAATGCAGAGGAAACAATAGACTAAGCCATTGCTACGGCAGTTGGTGAAAAAAGATTCCCGTATCAAGCACTCAGAATGACGCGATGGACAAGAACAAGAATGGCAAAACACCGAGCATACGTCCCGTAACATCACCATACTTTTTTATAATGTGAGAAAAAAATCTATACACAAAAAAAGTTT
>CALBGU010000159.1 GCA_937893155.1 uncultured Treponema sp.
GACGCATTCTCCGTCTGGAGGGTCCCATTGACGAGGACAACTTCTGGGGAGATGAAGTTACGCCCGATGTGTTCCGAGATGAACTGGAAGCAGAGGTGAGAACCATCGACGAACGTTCGTATGAATATCTCTACTCGCTCCTGCTGATGGACAATACAGGAACCAATCCTATCGACAACTTTACTGGAGGATGTCTGGGGTATTTCAGTGCTTTCAGTGGTGTTGGACGAGGGATTGAATTCCGTACAGAATATGTAGAAGAAGAGGAGTGATTCAGTTGAATCACCCCTCTTTTCTTAATGTCATCTGTACACGAACTCCACTGACGCCTATCTCCTCGGCTTCATAGCCTTTGTGCATTCTCGACAGGATGGCATCGTCGCCCGATTCGTTGCCGAAATAGAAATCGCAAAATCCCATTTTCGCCAGATTTTTGAGTTCATCGACGCTCTTGTTTCTAATGTTGTCAACTCTTGCATAGCCGCCGATTGTCTGCACACTTGGCAGATAACGGTGAATAAGCTCGCCGATTGCATAAAGCCTGTCGTACGGCAAGATAAACGGGTCTGCGCCCTGCAAATAAATGCGGCGGAACGGATAGCCAATCGAAGCAAGTTCTTTGATGTCTTCTTCGATTTCGCTCATAGCAGAAAAGCGGAACGGCGCATCTTTGTAAAACGTGCAGAACTCGCATTTTCCGTGCGAACAGCCGCTGGTAACCTGCAAAAAACCATCTTGCGCCTCAAAAGGCGGGCGGTTTATTCCACTGGAAAAGTGCATATAATGCCCCCTGTTTTGTTTTGTTCGTTATGAATTGTCTTTATTGTAAAAAACACCATTTCAGTTTGCAAGAACGCACTTTTTTGTAACCGCCGCCACAGCCCCCGCTTCAAAATGGAACTGTTTAATCTTAATCCAATAATCCAAGAGATTTTGCAAGCAGTACGAAAAATACAAAATGTCAGACGAACAGACCCGAAAACCATTCGCCTTGAAAAATTTTCCCACGTTTGCCGTCCCTGCAAAAAAATCAAAAACGCTCTTTCCGCTCACACCATTCTTTTGCAAAATGGCATATATCTTTTCTATTATGCTTTCTTTGTTCCCGATATATCTCATTTTATGCAAAAAGCAGATTTTCCTGCGCTCTTTTCACCTCGTAGTTCGTCACCAACACCTCAACCGTCGAAGAAGGATTTCGGTCAATCGTGTGATAACTTGCGTTCGCATAATCTTTTTTTAGATACGACACACAATACTTTTTTTCAGCTATCCACTCTTTCAGAAAAACATTTTCTTTTCCCTTGTGCTCAATCACATTCGACAGCGCAAAGCGAATTTTTCTCTTGTCCAGTGCGTCCAGAATCTGCAGCAGTTTCTTTTCCTCTGCCTCATTCCAGCCCGTAAAACCGCGCTTGCCGTCGTTATATGTGCCTGTCGAAATCAAATACGGCGGGTCTGCATACACAAAATCATCAACCGAAAGAAACGAAAAATCGAACTCATCAAAATTGCGCGCGCAAAAAATCGCGTCCGTTTCGTGCAATCGAGCCACAAAATGCAGCAAATTGCTTTTCATACGCTCGTTAAACGAACTGCGCTCCTTGCCGAACGGATTATTGAACTCGTGCGCATTGTTGAAGCGAATCTGATGATTAAAAGAAAACGCCGACAGCACAAACAAATCGAGCGGATTTTTTTCCGTGTTATACATCTGCCGCAACTGCAAAAACCCGTCTTTGTTCGTCATCGAAAGCGCAAAATGCTCGATGCGGTTTTCAATGTGCCGTATGATTTCCTCTTCGCTTTTCGCTTTGAACTGCTCGTACAAATCTATCAAAAACGAAAGATTATCATTAAAAATAATTTTCCGCGCATTCACATTTATGCCCACATTGCACCCGCCGCAAAACAAATCCACGAACGTGCCGATGTTGTCGGGAAACAGCGGCAACATCTGCTCCAAGAGCTTATATTTTCCGCCCACATAATTCATCGGGGACGCAATGATTGATTGTTTCATTCTCATACGCGCAGTATACCACACTCCCCAGCCATTTTCTATAATCCCGCCTTTTCGCCGCCGTAGAGCATTTTAACTTTCACATCAAATTGTAAATCTGTTGCGCCATTGAAAAATTCTTGTGAAAGCGACAATTCAGCCTTTTTGTCTTTGCGCTCGCCCGTAAAAATCACGTATAATTCGGGCTTTGGCAATTTTACTTTGCTGTTTGCATACAAATCGATGTCGTTTTTTGTAAAATAATTGTTGTAAGTCTGCGCCAAATACAACAAAACGCGAATCACAATATTCACAGACCAAGTTGATTGCGCCTCAAGCAAAATAAGCAACGTATCGCGCACAAAAAAGCCCAAATCGTTGTACATATTGTCGGTATCTTACGCTTTTTATTTCAAGCATTTCGCAATGTCTTCTGCAACGGCAAGCAGAAGTTGTTTTTGTTCGGTGGGCAAGGTTGCGTACACATGGAGCAAACGGCGTGAATTCTCTTCTGTCATTCCGTGCGGAGCTGCCGCACTTTCGCCAGTCAGCAGGTATTCAACGCTTGTGTTCAAAACTTTTGCGAGCCGCACGGCGACATCGGCGGACGGCATGCAGGCTTGTC
>CALBGU010000160.1 GCA_937893155.1 uncultured Treponema sp.
AAATCATCAATAAATTCTCAGCGAGGTTGTTCGACGGCTCGAATGAAGAAAAAAACGCCCTTGGCGCAAGCGAAGAGCGTTTTTCATACAAAGCGGGATTTTTACGCGGTCCACGCGGCAAACTCGGTGGCGGTGGCGCGCACAAAATGAGTGCCAGACACCAAACGGCTTTCGCCCGCATCGTAATCAATGCCGCTCGTTTTATAATCGTAGGTGATGATATCGCGCTGCTTTTCCACCGCAGGATTCGCGCGAGGAATAGCAGAGAGCAGGCTTTTGGTGTACGGGTGCACAGGATTTGAAAAAATCTCTTCGGTGGTCCCCGTTTCAAGCAAATGCCCAAAATGCAACACGCCGATTCGGTCGCTAATGTATTTGACCATCGACAAATCGTGTGCAATAAAAAGGTACGCCGCACCAGTTTCCTTTTGGATTTCCTTCATCAAATTGACCACCTGCGCCTGAATCGACACATCAAGCGCGCTAATGCACTCATCAGCGATGATGAGACGCGGATTCATCACGAGGGCGCGCGCAATACCAACGCGCTGCCGCTGACCGCCGGAAAATTGGTGCGGATAGCGGTCGATGTGCTCGCGAGCAAGCCCGACTTTATCGAGAATTCGATAGATTTTTTCGGTGCGCTCGGCGCGGCTCGAATACAAATGATGAATGTCCAAACCTTCCGCAATGATTTCGCCGACCTTTTTGCGCGGATTCAAACACGCCATCGGGTCTTGAAAAATCATCTGCATATTCGTGCGCAAATAGTTTTTGTCTGCGCGGCTCATTTTGCCCGACACATCGTGACCGCCAAACACGATTCGCCCAGAAGTCGGATTGTACAAGCGGATTATGCTCCGTCCAATCGTGGATTTTCCGCTCCCCGATTCGCCCACCAGCCCGTACGTTTCGCCCGGAAAAATCGAAAACGACGCATTTTCCACGGCTTTCACCACGGATTTCCCGCCAAGCGAAAAATGCTGACTCAAATTTTCCACGCGCAAAAGCGGAACGTTATCATTTTCCATATTTTTGTGCCTCCGTTTTCATTTTTGAAATACGCTCTTTGAGTTCTTTGGGCATTTCCACGCGCGGAGAGCGGCTGTCCAAAAGCCACGTTCGCGCAAAATGCGTGTCGGTAATTTTGAACTCAGGCGGCTCAAGGCGGCGGTCAATGTTGAGCGCGTAGATGTTGCGAGGCGCAAAAGCATCGCCCTTCACTTCATTCAACAGATTCGGCGGACTTCCGGGAATGGTGTACAACTGCTCGTCGGCGGTGTCGAGGTCGGGCATTGACGAAAGCAAGCCCCATGTGTACGGGTGCCGCGGGTCAAAAAAAATCTCGTCCACCGTGCCGCGTTCCACGATTTTGCCCGCATACATCACGTTCACATAATCCGCAACTTTTGCCACCACACCCAAATTGTGCGTGATAAAAATGACGGACAGATTGCGCTCTTTTTGGATTTTCTTGATTAAATCGATGATTCTCGCCTGAATCGTAACGTCGAGGGCGGTCGTCGGCTCGTCGCAAATCAACAACTCCGGACTGCACGAAAGCGCGATTGCAATCACGACGCGCTGCCTCATTCCGCCAGAAAGCTGGTGCGGATAGCATTTTATGCGCTTTTCCGCGTCGGCAATACCCACTTCCTCAAGCAGATGAATCGCCCGTTTTCGCGCCTCCGAGCGTGTCATTTCGGGATTATGAAAGCGCATACCCTCCATCACCTGCCGCCCGATGTTCATCGTGGGATTCAAGCTCGTCATCGGGTCTTGAAACACCATCGCAATGCGCTTGCCGTTGATGTTGTGCCGAATATCGCGCGTTTTCATCTTGAGCACTTCAAAATCAACACTTTCGCCGTCTTTTTTGGAATGATACACGATTTCGCCCGCGTTCACCACGGCATTTTTCGCCAAAATGCCCATCACCGCCTTGGTCGTCACGGATTTCCCCGAGCCAGATTCGCCCACAATCGCCACGGTCTGCCCGCGTTCCAAGTCAAAATCCACCCCGCGAATCGCGTTGACAATCCCCGCGCTCGTCTTAAACGAGATTGACAAATTTCGCACGCGCAAAATCGCGTCGTCCGCTTCCAGTTCTTCAATTTCTGCCATAAATCACCTGTCCTTGAACTTTGGGTCAAGAGCCTCGCGAAGCCCGTCTGCAAGCATATTGAAGCTCAGCATTAAAAGCGCCAAAACCAAAAGCGGCGGCACAATCTGATACGAATGGGTGGTAAAACTGTTGAATGCGTCGCTGATAAGAGACCCCAGCGAGCACTGCGGCACAGGAATTCCCAACCCCACAAACGACAAAAACGCCTCGGTAAAAATCGCAGTCGGAATAGAAAACATCGTCTGCGTCAAAATCTGGGCGACGATATTCGGCAGGATTTCGCGGAAAATGATGTGCAAACTGCCCGCGCCCAGCGTTCTGCTCGCAAGCACAAACTCCCGCTCCTTGAGATTGAGCATTTCGGCGCGCGCAATGCGGCTCATTCCAATCCATTCGGTAATCATCAGCGCAAAAATTATCGTTGCAATTCCCGGCTTTAAGACCAACATCAGCAGCGTAACGATGACCAGCCGCGGAATGCCGTTGATGATTTCGGCAAAACGCTGCATTGCAGAATCAACCCAGCCGCCAAAATAGCCCGAAATCAGCCCGTAGCTCAAGCCGATGAGCATATCAATGATAACCGCGATGACCGAGATATACAGCGAAATCCGAGTGCCCGTCCAAGTGCGCGTCCAGATGTCGCGTCCCAAAATATCCGAGCCGAACCAATAATACACGTCGGTATCGCCGTTTTTTTGGTACAGATTTACGGTGCGATTTCCCGTCGTGGTCTTGAGGATTTCGTTTCCGTTGAAAATCGGCAGCGAATCGAATCCCGGCAGGCGCGGCGCGTAATTTTTTTGCTTTAGATTTTGCGCCGAATACGAATAGCGATTCATCGACGGACCTGCAAAGGCAAAAATCGAAATGAAAATGATTGCAATAAGCGAAAACACCGCGCTTTTGTTCGAGAAAAACCGCTTTCGCGCTTCCGCCCAATAGCTCAATGCCGAAAACGTGCTGTCGGCATTTCCCGCCGCATTGCTTTTGACGAAATCGAAATCGTCCACAAAAAATCCAGCGCCTTTTTCGCTGTTGTCGGCGGTGGAATCAACAGAAAAATCATTTGCAGCATCAGTCATTTGTGCCTCCCTGCAAGCGAATACGCGGGTCGATAACGCCGTACAGCACGTCAACCACGAGCATTATTACGATGTACATCGCGCTGTAGATGAACGACAGCGAAATGACCACATTGTAATCGTTGGATTGAATCGCCGTGACCAAAAGCGAGCCGACGCCCGGAATCGCAAAGATTTTTTCGATGACGAGCGAGCCTGTCATCAAATCCACCACGAGCGGCGCAAGCACGGTGATAATCGGAATGAGCGTGTTGCGGAGCGCGTGCCGCGTGATGAGCCGCCAGCCCGAAATTCCCTTGCTTTCGGCGAGCTGCATATAATCGCTTCCCAGCGCTTCAAGCATTTCGGTGCGGGTAAATCGCGCGATTGACGCAAGCGTAAACATACACAGCGACACGCTCGGCAAAACGTAGGATTTCGCAAGGTGCGTTGTGGAAAACAACATGGGAAAAATCCGCCACTTAAAGCCGAATTGATAGCTCAACGCGAGCGCAAAAACGTAGCTCGGAATGGAAACGCCCAAAACGGAAATCACCGTGGCAAGCGTGTCCCACAGCGTGTTGTGCTTGATTGCGGCAACGATGCCCAAAATCAAGCCCGCAATCGTGCCGATACACACGGAGAAAAATCCCACGTTGATACTGATGGGCAATCGCTGGGCAATGAGCGCGGAAATCGGCGTATTTTTGCTGATATTGTAGCTCACCCCGAAATCCCCGCGAAAAAGCGAGCCGAGATAGCGAAAAAACTGTATGATAATAGGTTTGTCCAGCCCGTATTTTGCGTAAAGCAAGGCTTTTTGGTCTTCGCTGAGTTTTTCGTCGTTAAACGGCGAGCCGGGCATACATTGCAGTAGCAAAAACAGCACGAGCGTTATCGCAATCATCGTAAAAAACGAAATAACAATGCGCTTTAAGATATACTTTCTCATTTTTTTCCTTTAAAAGATTTTTGTAAAATGGAGATTACCTTGCTGCAAGGGGCAAAAAAGCCCCCTGCAATACAAAATCAGTCTTTTGTTGCGCCCTTGAAAACGCGGATAAGAGCGACCGCGTGGAAATCAACGCCCTTCACGTTGCTCTTCATCATACACGCGTCGGCCTGCTGATACAACGGCAGAATAACCGCTTCATCAAGAATGATTTTCGCGGCATCTTTCATTGCGCTCCAGCGTTCCGCCGGCTTCTGGCTCAACGCGCCCGTAGTACAATCCGCAATGATTGCGTCGTAAGCGGCATTGCTCCAGTTGCCGTGGTTGTTTGCGTTGCCCGTAATCCACATACCAAGATACGTCATCGGGTCTGCATAATCTGGACCCCAGCGCGTTAGAGCAAGGTCAAAATCGCCCGAGCGCATATCTGCGAGGCGCTGTTTTTTCGGCTCAACGTGCAAATCCACCGTAACGCCCGCGAGCGTGCTTTCAATCTGCTCCTTGATAACCGCCGCCACATTCTGCTGAATCACAGTATCGTCCACGATAAGCTCGAACGAGAACGAATTCTTGCCGAGTTCCGCCTTGGCTTTCTCAAAATACTCCGCAGCCTTTTGTGCATTCGACGAGCACAACTCGGGGAACGGCGTTTGCTCCGTGGTAAAATCCTCGCCTGCCGAATTGAATGCGTAATCGCTCGGAACCGCCACACACGCAGAAATAGAACCATCTTTCACCACGTCGTCCACAAGACTTTCGCGGTCAAGCGCAAACGTGAGCGCACGGCGGAGATTCAAGTTTGCCAAATCCGCATTTTTTTCGATATTCGGCGTGATGTACCACAAAAATCCCGAACCGACCGTCAAAAATTCCGGGTCATCTTTCACTTGGTCAACTTGGTCGCCAGAGATTTTCACGAGGTCAAGCCCGCCATTCTGGTAATTCATCAGCGACTGCTGGCTGTCTTTGAGAATCTGATAATTGAGCGCGTCGATTTTTACGCGAGCGGCATCGTAATACTTTTCGTTTTTCACGAGCTTGAGATTAAGAGCCGCCGGCTGATATTCGCTCACAATAAATGCGCCGTTGCTCAAAACCGTGTCGGGACTCGTGCCGAAACTATCGCCGCATTTTTCAAAAAACGCGCGATTCACTGGATAAAACGTCGGGAAATACAAAATCGAATCAAAATACGAAACGGGAACTTCAAGCTCCACCTGCAGCGTTTTTTCATCGAGCGCCTTCACTCCGAGCGCGTCGAGCGGAAGTTTTCCCGCTTCCACATCATACGCGTTCTTAATCTGACCGATGTCGGTAAGCATATACGCATATTCCGAAGCGACTTTCGGGTCTGCCGCGCGCTGCCAGCCGAACACAAAATCGTCCGCGGTTACCGGGTCGCCGTTTGACCAAAATGCGTCATCGCGAATCTTGAACGTGTAAACCAAACCGTCTTCACTCACCGTCTCTGAGGCACACAGCGCGTCGATGGTTGAGCCGTCGCTGTTCATCTGCTTCAAACCGTCGGTAAAGTTTGCAATAAACTCAAGCGCATTGCCGTCCGTCGCAACTTGCGGGTCAAGGCTCTCGATTTCCACTTCCGACATCACATTCAGCGTTTTGCTTTCTGAACTTTTTTGCACCGCCTGCGAAGTCTCGGACTGTTTTTCGCCGCAGCCAGCGAGCAAAACAGCCGAAGCCAAAACAAGCACGGTCAATTTCTTCATTTTTGTCCTCCAAAAAAAAGGGCGCGGTCTGCAAAATGCAACGCAACCCCGTCGTTATGCTGGTATTTTACGGAAAATTGTGCATTGTGTAAAGTTGATTTTTGCATAAATATTGAGAAATTTTGCATTTTTTGCGATTTTTTTCGTATCTTTATGCAAAATTTTCACGGACACGCTCCCAAAAACGAAAAAAATGCCGTTCGTCGTTTCTACGATATGCGTTCAAGAACAAAAACGGCGTTCGTAGACTCTACGATGTTCGTTTGTGAACAAAAACGGCGTTCGTAGTTTCTACGATGTTCATTTGTGAACATAAAGATCGGAAGAGCGTCGTGTAGGGAAAGAG
>CALBGU010000161.1 GCA_937893155.1 uncultured Treponema sp.
GGTAGTACCCGGGCTTCCCAAGCCTGTGAGGCGGGTTCGACTCCCGTCAACCGCTGGAGCACCAGAATAATTCTGGTGCTTTTTTGTTTTATTCTTTTTTATCGTGCAACTTTTTTTTATATCTTGTGTCTAATCCATTAGAATTTTTTTAGAAGAGTCAAGCGAATGAACATCTACAAAGATTTTGTGGCGGGACACCGCGATTACGATAATTATGACGACTTAAAAGCCAATTTCAGCATTGAAGTTCCTGACAATTTTAATTTTGCTTACGACGTAGTGGACCGCTACGCCGCTGAATGTCCGCAAAAACGCGCGCTTGTGTGGTGTGATGACCATGGGGGCGAAAAGATTTTTTCTTTTGCTGATATAGCAAAATGCGTAAACAAAACGGCGCATTATCTTGTATCGCGCGGGATAAAAAAAGGCGATGCCGTTATGCTCATTTTGCGGCGCAGATATGAGTTTTGGTGGTTCATTTTGGCATTGCACAAAATCGGCGCAATCGCTGTGCCTGCAACAAATATGCTGATTGCCAAAGACATCGCGTTTCGTATCAAATCCGCCGGCATAAAGATGATTGTGTCTTTTGACGATGCCGTGCAAACAGAAATCGAAGCGGCTGTAAAAGAGGCTCCGAGCGTAGAAAAATTGATTACCGTGGGCAGCGCGCGCGACAAATGGGAGTCATTCCACGATTTTTATGAGCAATTTCCCGACACGTTTTCCCGTCCTGCCGATTCCACCAAAAATACCGACGTAATGCTGTTGTATTTTACGAGCGGCACGAGCGGAAATCCCAAAATGGTGCAGCACAATTTTGCCTATCCGCTCGGGCACATCGTTACCGCGCGCTACTGGCAGAACGTGATAGATGACGGATTGCATTTAACGGTCGCGGAAACGGGCTGGGCAAAAGCGATGTGGGGAAAGCTCTACGGGCAATGGCTGTGCGGCAGTGCGGTTTTTGTCTATGATATGGAATCGTTTGTGCCAGACAAATTGCTCCATCGCATTGCGGATTATGGCGTTACCACGTTTTGCGCGCCGCCGACGGTCTATCGCTATATGATTCGGCAGAATCTCGACAAATACGACTTGAGCAAATTGCAGTACGTCGTGACGGCGGGCGAGGCGCTCAATGCGGAAGTGTTCAACAAGATAAAAGAAAAGCTGGGGCTTGAATTGCACGAGGCATACGGACAGACGGAATGTACGGTGCTGATGGGCAATTTTCCCGGAATGAAGGTGAAGGCGGGTTCAATGGGAAAGCCCGCGCCGGGATATGACATCAAGGTTGTTCGCGATGACGGAAGCGAATGTACGGCGGGCGAGAAGGGCGAAATCGTGATTGATGTGTCAAAAAGCCGTCCGTTCGGGCTGTTTTCGGGCTATTACCGCAATGCCGAGATGACCAATGCGGTGTTTTCGGGCGGCGTGTATCACACGGGCGACATCGCGCAAAAAGACGAAGATGGATATTTTACGTTCGTGGGTCGAAAAGATGATTTAATCAAAACCTCGGGTTATCGCGTAAGTCCGTTCGAGGTGGAAAGTATTCTGCAGCAGATTCCTGCGGTGCTCGAATGTGCCGTGACGGGCGTGCCGGACGAAAAGCGCGGGCAGGCGGTCAAAGCGACTATCGTTTTGGCAAAGGGATTTGAGGCGTGCAAAGAGCTGGAATTGAAAATCCGCGAGTTTGTGAAAGACCACACCGCGCCGTATAAACAGCCGCGTATTTTTGAGTTCGTGAAAGAGCTTCCGAAGACGATTAGCGGCAAAATTCGCCACGCAGAAATCCGCAGCAAAGACAAAATCAGCGCAGTCAGCAAAATTGCGCAATAACGCAATTTGTGTGGAGCAAATATTTTGAAATATCGCGCCGCCGCAATTTGTTTTGACAAGCATATTTTTTAGTCCGTCCCGAATCAGAAAATTCGACTGCCAGATTTTGACAAAAACCGCAAGATTTTACAATCGCGCATAAAAAAGCCGTGTTAGCATATTTTTATCATCAATTTTGGAGGAATCTTATGAAAAGATTTATGCGTACAGCCGCGGCTGCATTGGCGCTGGCGGCAGCGTTTGCGCTGATTTCTTGCGCGAGCGAACCGAAGACGGGAAAGGGCAAGCAGAGCAAAAAATTTACGGAAAACATCACCGCGCAAGATGTGGTTGACGGTATGAAAATCGGCTGGAACTTGGGCAATACGCTCGACGCTTTTGTTGACGGCGAGGGCGGGCTTGAGTCGGAGACGTGCTGGGGACAGCCGACGACGACGCGCGAAATGTTTGCGGGGCTGAAAAATGCGGGGTTCAATGCCGTTCGTGTTCCGATAACGTGGCACAATCATTTTATTGATTCAGATTTGACGATTGACAGCGCGTGGCTTTCTCGGGTTAAGGAAGTCGTGGATATGGCTGTGGACGAAAATCTGTATGTTATCATCAATATTCACCACGATACTGCGCCGTCGGAGGATTTTGAAGAGGGGCGCGGCTACTATCCGAGCGAGGCGGCAAAAGAGAAATCGCTTCGGTTCGTCTCTCGGGTGTGGGAGCAGATTGCGGCGACTTTTAACAACGAGTATGATGAGCATTTGGTGTTTGAGCTTTTGAATGAGCCGCGCTTGGTGTCTCACGAGCGGGAATGGTGGTATGACGCAAATCACGCGGATTGTGTTGCGTCCCAAGCGGTTATTATCGAGCTTGAGGAAGCGGCTGTGAAAGCGATTCGCGCAAGCGGCGGCAACAATGCCGAGCGCTTTTTGATGGCTCCTGCGTATGTGGCTCAGCCGTGGGCGGCAATGGCAGACACGTTCCGTCTTCCCGCAGACAGCGCCGAAGGTAAATTGATTATCAGCGTGCATATGTATGACCCGTGGTCTTTTGCGGGCGAAAATCCGGGCGAAATTGAGTTTACGGACGAAGCGCGTGCTGGTCAGAAAAACACGTTTGAAGCGTTGAACAGTCATTTTGTGCAGAATGGTGTGCCGGTTGTTATCGGCGAATGTGGCGCGACGAACAAGAACAATCTTGAAGCGCGCGAGCAGTGGTATCGCTATTATTTTGAAACAGCGAAGGCAAATGGTCTGACGGCATTTATTTGGGATAACGGTTCTGTTGAGGTCGGCGAAAACGGCGATGTGAGCGAGCATTATGGCTTTTACAACCGCACGGAGCAGACGTTCTATTTCCCGACGCTCTTGCAAGCTGCCCTCGACGGCATTGACGCGGCAACGAAATAGATGGTGTTACGGAAAGATTACTGTCATTATCTCACCTTGACGCGATAATCTTTTCAAAATGCCTATAGATTCCCGTGTGTTTTTTTGCACGGGAATTTTTTTGTCTTGCAGAACGGAAGAGAACGGTTTATTCGTTCTGCAAGAATGCACTGGAGAAATCGAGTGAAGAGCCTTTGCCTGCGCTGATAACGATAACGACGGGAATATGGTCAGACAGCGATTTTTTTATCTCGGCGCTGGAATAAAATGTTCTGCCGCCCGCCGTCCAATCGCTTATATGGGTGTCTTTGCCTTGGATAAACGCGCGGCGAAGCGGTGTTTTTACGCTGATTTTTTTGCTGTACAAAAAATGGTCGTAATCGTTCGCAAAAACGATGTTTTCTCCTTTTGACGACAGCGTTGTTTTGAGTCCGAAATTTTTGTCTGAAAACCAGCCGTCTGTGCCGTCCACAAAATCAAAATTGCGCTTTGCAAGTTCGGCGCGGCTGGTGTTGAAATCGCCGCCGCAAATCACACCCTCGCGGAGCTTAAAATGCGCAAACAACTGCTCCAGCGTCTTTGTGTCGCGCTCGCGGTGGGCGGTATTGTTGAACGGCAAATGCGTGTTCAAAACCACGAATCGTTCGCTTTCACTGCCGCTGACGCGGAATTCGATTGCCTGCACATTGTTTTTGTCGAACAGAAATTCTCCGGAAAATTCCGTAAACCCGAGCGTTTTCGCAAGGTCTTTTCCCAACACTTTGCGCGAGTTAAACAGCACGGCATTATTTTGGTTCATATCGCAAAACACATAATTTTCCGCGCCGACCGTCATATTTTTGCGGATTGCGTACTCTGCCGTAGAAAAATACGCCCAACTTGCGCCCAAAACGCCCGCAAAATCGTCGAGAATGTTGCCGTGTTTTGCCGTCTTAAAAAGCGGGGTATCAAAGCGTTTTTCCAGCTCAATCGGCACTTCTTGAAGCAGCACGATATCTGCTTTTGTGTCTTTAATGACCGCGCAAACGAGATTTTTCCAGTCCTCGTAACCGTCCGCGCCCTGCCGCTTGAGGTGCGCCAGATTCATCGAAAGCAGCGTGATGTCGGCAAAAACAGACGCGGCGGCAAGCGCAAACAGAAGCGCAATAACGAATATCTTTTTCATTTTGCTGCCGCCAACAGCGCATCGCCGTATTTGCTGAACGTGTATGTTTTCGTGCCGTTTGTGATTGATTTCAGAGCGTAGTATATCGCTGTGTTTTCACCGATTCGCGAAAGAGTGCGGCAGTACACGAACGGGGCTTTTAATGAAACGCGGCGGGATTCTTCAAGGATTTCTTCGGCACGCTTGAGTTTTTCGGTGTCGGTCATCTTTTTGAAATTGGAATTTTTGGTAAGCGCAAGGCTTTTTTCAAAGAACGAGCGCGCATCGAGTGCGGACAAATCCGTGTTCAAAAAACCCGCGTTTTCCAAGACCGAAAGAACGGTGTCTGCCGCCTTTGTTTCGTCCGCGCCGAAAAATGCGCAATCGTACACCGCTGAAATCTGCGTGCCGTCCTCAAAATACATCTCCACGGCAATTTCGCCCGATTGAGGAATGATTTTCGACGCGCTGTCTATGAACGCAAATTGCGCAATCCCGCCCTCCAGCCGCTTTTCCGACGTAAACGTGTTGCCTCTGCACACAATCGACAGGATTTTCGGCGCATTTTCTGCCGAAAAAGGCAATTCCAGCACTAGAGCCGCGTCTTCCGGTCCGCTCTGAAAATACGAATAGACCGAGTTCGCCGCATTTTTCACCTTGTCCATCAGCGATTGCGCCTGCGTTGATTTCTCCTCTGCCGCTTCATACTCGACGGCGGAGATGAGAGCGCGCGAAATCGTATCGTTGCGCGTTTTGTCTTTGCCCGTGTTGCCCGCTTCAATCAGCGTGTATAACTCGTGTGCCGCCCACAGATACTCGCGCGAATCGTCCATAATAAGGCGCAGGTTTTCCTCTGCCTTTTCGATGTTGCCTGAGGCATAATACAACTCGGCAAGATACATTCTGTTCTGATTTTCACTGGCAACCGTCTGGTCGGCTTCAATGATTTCGATGTATTTTTTTGCACCGCCTGCCACTTTTTCACCGTCGCCCAAAAGCAAAATCATATTTTTTGCAAGCTCGGTGTAATAAGTATCGTTATCTATAATAGAATATTTTTTCTTTTGCTTTTCAAATTCCGCGTAACATTCCCGCGCCTTTTTTTCGTTGCCGATTTCTTGATACGCGCTGCCGAGCTCAAACCAAAACGGTGTAAAAAGGGCAAAAATATCTTTTTTGGTCTCCAAAAGCCGCGCCTTAGAATTCGCGTCGAGCGTGTCTAGCGCCTCCACGAGCCATTTCATCTGGTCTTCTTTGATTTCGTATTTTTTGGGGATTTTATAGCGCGTGATAAATCTCGAATACGTCTTAAAAAGCGAATTGCGCTCGCTGTCAATCGCGCGGAGGTCGCTTTGCGAAATCCTGAACAGATTGGCATTCAGCGAATTTTCAATGGAATTGACGGTATTTCGGTAATTAAACACCGACGACACGCCCGTAAACAAAAGCCCCGTGACCGCCTGCGCTGGATTTCCGCCCGCGAATGCCACCGCCGCCATTCCCACCGCGCTCGGTGCGCCCGAAAGAATCTTGTTCACCGCCTGCTTGCGCTCTTTTTCTGCCTGAATCGTCAAAAACTGCCGTTCATTTTCGCCGAGTTTCAAATCGGTCAGTGTGTCCAAAAGATTGCCGTATGCTTCCACGCAATCGCTGTCTACCAGCCGCGTTTTATCGATTTTGCAGATGATGTTGTCGTATTCTTTTTCGAGCACCGCACGGCTTTTGTAATGCTGCACGGTCAAAAGCGAATACTGAATCTGATTCATCAGCATTGCATAAATAATTTGGTCGTCTTTTTCGTTTGCCTGCGCGCCAAAAAGCGCAAGAAAAAGAACCAAAATCAACGTTATTTTCTTTGGAATAAAAAAAAGTGTCTGTTTCATATCCTTATTATCACGATTTTCTATGGAATTGGCAAGATTTTTTTTAGCCGCCTGCGAAACTTGTTCTGAATGACGGGGCGACATTCACTTTGCGGCATATCATTTTAGGTATTTTCAGCCTGATTTCAGGGAAGCCTTTACCTGTTTAGGTACGTCAATCTTATTTTAAGGGAAGCCTTTACCTAAACAGGTACGTCAAGCCTATTTTAAGAGAAGGCTTTACCTAAATAAGTATTTCAATCCTAATTTAAGAGAAGCGTTTACCTGAAAAAGTACGCCTTCCTTTTTGTCTAAGCGAGAAATTCCTAAACAAATTCTGATGATTTTGTGGTATTACTCGAGTGTGCCGATGAAATCCAGCAATGCGGACTTTGAAAGCTGCCCCGGATTTGTGCCGGGCTGGTTGAGCGGGACGGGGAGCGCTAAATCAGCGTAGTATTTTTTCCAGAAATCAGAAATTTCGTTTTTGCCGTCGCCGAATTTCATAGGAATCATAGCGTGTTTTTGCGGCGTTGAGCAATGGTTGAGCAATGAGAAAAATGACTTGACATAAGCAGTTTTTACGGCTTTTAATAAAATCATTCTTGAAAATGATGAGGGAAAAATGATATTTTGCAAAAAAATAATCAAAATCAGTGTGTTTTTGCTTTCTGTTTTTGCGGTTTTTCCCGCAGGAGCAGAAAAAATACGGCTCGAGTTGCCGGGAATTATGGGCGGAATCGACTTTAGTGCCGAAATTCCGTGGAATGAGCGTGTTTTTTTAGAGCAGGATTCTTTTTCTTACAATCACGACCTTGCCGCGATGTCGTGCGCACTTTCGCAAGCCGCATACACCGATGTAAACGCCGATACCGCAGAGAATTTTTTGCAGGAAGCGTATCTTGCTTTGGGGTTTGACGCGGACACGCTCTCTTTTTTTTACGATGTTGATTATGAAGGCGTGTACGGGTTTGACCAAAGCGCGTTTTCGTTTGCGGCGCGCACTATTGGCGGAAAAAATCTTGTTGCGGTGGTCATTCGGGGCACGCCTGAAGGCGCGGAAGAGTGGATTTCAAACACGAATGTTGCCGACAGCGTGTTTGATAAAAAGGGCAAAAAAATTGCAGAGTTCCCCGAGGAGCACGAGGGCTTTTCTATTGCGGTGCGGCAGATTCTGGAGGCGCTTGATTCTTATATTGCCGCACGGGATTTTTCGTACAGCAACACGATTTTTTGGCTCACGGGACACAGCCGCGGTGCTGCCGAAGCGAATCTGCTTTCGGTCAATCTGCTCAAAAAGCGCGCGGTGCCGGGAAAACAAATCTTTTCGTACACGTTTGCCGCTCCGAATGTTACGCGCGCATCTGATTACGCAAGCGGCGAGTACGGCTTTATTTGGAACATCGTGAACGAAGAAGATATTGTGCCGACCGTGCCGTTTGAATCAGGAGAGTGGGCGTATCACAAATACGGGCAGGTAAAAGCGTTCAAAAATGCGTTTACGGCGCGCGACCTGACGCAATTTTTTGAAGAAGAACAGCCTGCGATGAGCAAAAACTACGAGCGTTTTTTTGGGAGACGGTTTTACGCTTTCAATTCGGGGAATTATGTGCCGTATATTATTTCTGAAATCCTCCAAGCGATAAACAAAGCCCCCGAAAACTTTTATGACAGCGTGCTTGCGCTTCACGACCCGCTCGGGAAAATTTTGGTAAAGGCGTTTACGAATGAGGCGAGTGCGGAGAATACGCCGAAACAGACGCTGGTGCAGCGGATTATCAATCGGAAAAATCCGACGCTGGTGAGCGGCGCAAAAAATGCGCTCAACGATATGCACATCGATGTAACGTATTTGGCGTGGCTTTTGACGCTGGACGAAAAGGCGCTATACGATACGACGAATTCGTATATTTTGCGCTTCAAGGGCAAAGCGGAACTGCAAATCAAAGATGAAAACGGCGAAATCCTTGCCAAAATTGTCAATGGCGCGCCCGAAATTTCGCTTGACGGCTCCAATTTGCTGCTCCTCAAAGGACTGACAGGCACGGTTTATGTGGGCGTGCAGGGAAATCGCAACATAACCGTTGAAATCACCAAAGACAGTATGTTCCCTACGACTGCGCGCGTGGAGCTGGAGGAATTTTCTGCGGAAGGAAGTTCGCGCGGGGTGATTTTGAGCGAAAAAGTACACCCGAGTTTGCTCAAAGGCTATGAGCTTTTTTTAACCGCGGGAAAATCGAATACGGACGAAGTGTTTGCTGAAAATGCAGGGCGCGAGACGATTTCAAAGGCGTGGCAAAATGCTGCATCTGGGTTTTCGGTTCGTCCCATCGAAAGTTTTGACTCCTCGGGCGTGTTTTCGGTGGGGCTAACGGCGGGCACGAACAGAGCTTTTGCGATTGGCGAGGTGGGCACCAATCTTGCAGATTACGGGGAGAGCGAAATTACGGGGCTTGGGTTCGTTTTGCAGTCTCCCGTTTTTGGCGCGCTGAACGCCGGCATTATGGGCGAATGGAAATGGGTGATTGACACGAAAGACAAGAGCGACCGCGTTGGGCAAGTGCCGTATGCTGCGTTTGTTGTTTCGTTTCAGCCGCGCTGGCATTTTCAGATTATGGCGGCGTTCGGCTCGGATTTTCATCTAAAGGATTTCAATGACACGGCTTTCAAAGACGAACTGCGGCGCGGCAATGATTATATCGAGCCTGTGTCTTTCTCGCAGAGGCTTGATGCGTATCCTTGTGTTCGCATTATTCTCAAGTTTTAGGCGAGTTGTTTTTTGAAATGAGCAGGGGGAAGTATGTTTATTTTTTTTATAGTCGCTTTTGTTTTGTTGCTGGCGGGAATCGTGGGGATAATCGCGAATGTATCTGAGCAGAAATATAAACAAAATTTATTGATAGATGAGTCGTTTTTGAAATTCAAAAAGCTGCATATATCACGAATGGAGGTGCAGCGATTTTTGAAAACTGCGTATTTTGGCAGGAATAACGCGCCAAAGCGAAAGAAGATTCCGCTTGATTCTCCGCTCAAAGATTCTATTTTTCTGTTTTACGCGCACGAAAATGAGCTTTGTGTTTTTGCGTATGAAAATGAACGCGCGCACGAAGTTTTTTGCTGTCCGTATTCAAAAGACAACAAGGAGAAACTGCAAGCATTTGTAGACAAATACAACGACTCAAAACCGAAACAACAGTGAAAATTTCTTTTTTGTATATAAAAAGAAGTTGTCGCAAAGCCTGCGGCGTTAGAGTGGATAGCAGAAAATGAAGAGCATACTGCGTGCAAATTGACGATAAGCGAAGGAAAGTTTCACCAAGTGAAGAGAATGTTTTTATAGCACTCGGCAATGAAGTCGTTTTTCTAAAGCGGCTCGCAATAGGCTCTCTGTATCTCGACGAAAACTTACAGCTCGGAGAATACAGAGAATTGAGTGCAGACGAACTCGCTTTGCTTTTGTGAAATAAATGAAAAAGAAATTATTTTACAGTGTCTTTTAGCTTTGAAAGAAGAGTCTCTCCGTACACAGTTGTGAAAACGCCCATAACACTGCTCGTCGCATCTTGGAACGCCTGCAAATCGGGAAAAGTGATAATCATGCCAGATTCTCTCAATTTTTCCACACAAGAATCCGTTTGTTCCCGTACGAGTTTTCTGTCTAAATCCTGCGCTTTTTTCGCCGCATCGAGCAAAATTGCCTTGTCGGCTGCGCTGAACATATCCCACACATCTTTTCGGATAACAAGCGGCATTGCGTCGTAACTGTGATTCGTGATTGCAAGATATTTTTGCTCTTCAAAGAGTTTTGCATTGTAGATAACGGGGATAGGATTTTCTTCGGAGTCAAAAAGACCATCGCGCAAGGCTTTTTTCAGCTCATTGAAAGCATAGGGTTTCGGCTCTGCTCCGAGTGAAAGCATTGTTTCCATAACAATTTGGTTCGGAGGCGTGCGGATATGGAGTCCTTTCATATCGCTTACGCTTTCAACTCTTCTGTCCGTGGTCGTAACGCAGCGAAAACCGTTGTCGAAATGAGAAAGGACGACAATACCGAAATCTTCGAGAGTTTTATTCACCTCCGCAACTAAATCGCCGTCCATAAACGCCCACGCTTCGTCAAAGTCCGAAAAGAGAAACGGAAGGGCTGAAATACCGAGCTTGGTTGCGTAAACAGCAAAATTGCCTGCGCTCGAAACCGTCATATCTACTTTGCCGTTGATTACACCTTCGATAATCTCTCCGTCGCCGCCAAGTTCGCCATTCGGGTGAATGTCTATGCGGATTCTGCCGAGTGAGTTTTTTTCTACTTCGTCTTTGAACAAAAGAGAAGCAACGCCGCGAGGGTCTTCAAGATTCGTAGAAAATCCGAGTGAAATCCGCGCCGCTTGAGCCTCTCTCTCTTCCTCATCGCTAGTCTCTGCCTTCTGCACTGCGCTTTTCTTCCCGCACGAAACAGCCGACAGCAAAAAAACACACATTGCCGCCAATACGATTTTCTTATTCATAGACCGATTCCCCCTTGCTTCCCATATCCGCATTATAAACAGCGAAATTGTTTTTACCGCTGTTTTTGACGCTATACAGTGCGATGTCCGCTTTTTTGAACAAATCCCTGTACGACACTGCTTGTTCTGGAAAAAGCGAAATGCCGATGCTAGGCGTAACACGCACAGTTATTTCTCCGTTTGAATACTCTTGAGCAAGAATGGATTTTAGAGTGTTCGCCTTTTGCTCTACGACTTCACGGGCGTTTTTCGTCGTGGTTTTCAGGCACAAAAACACACAAAACTCATCGCCGCCAATTCTGCCGATAAAATCTTTTTCCGAAAAAACGAGCGCGAGTTTATTTGCAGTATCACAAATCGCTTGGTCGCCGAAAGAATGACCGAGCCTGTCATTGACCTGCTTGAAATTATCCAAATCAATGATGAAAAATGCAGCGAACGCCGTCTGCTTGTTCTCTGCTAAAAACTTCGATACGCTTTTTTCCATATACGTCTTGTTCAATAGCCCAGAAAGCCCGTCTGTTTCTGCCTGCGTTTTCAATTCCAGCTCGTGAATTACCTGTGCATTCACATTAACAAGGTTTCCAATGAACTTAATCGGCGTTTTTTCGTCTTTGTCGAAAATGAGCGTTCCCGCCAAGCGAAGCCATATATATTCGCCGTTGACCGCTTTCATTCTAAACTCCGAATTGTAATTAGTGCCGCCCGACTTGAAAAAAGAGCGCAATTCGTCAAACAAGCCGCTCTCGCTTTCGTGTATTCGCTCCTCAATAAGCGAATATTCAGACGGAGAAACGCTTTTTATGCTCTTGCCAAATAGAAAATCTGACGAGCCTGTAAACTCGATAGCCCGCGTCGCAAAGTCATATTCAAAAATCAGCGTCTGCGTGTTTTCGCTAGTGATTGCGTAGCGAGAATTGTCTTTTTCGATTTTCATTTTCTGAGTGATGAGCTGCACGAGGAAAAACGTGATGACCGCAAAGACCAAAAGCATTACGGCGATGAGCGAAACGGTAATGCGAGAGATTTTTTTCTGCTGAGAGAGAATGTAATCCGCCGTAACCGTGGAAAGCACATACCAATCATTTACGCCGACAGGAGTGTACACGACGATTCTATTCTCGTTTCGTATGGAAAAATTGAAAATTCCAGTGCGGTTCGATTGAATATCTGAATAAATCGCGCTCAGCTCAGAAATAGAAATCGCCTTGTTGTCCTTGAAAAAATCAAACCAATTATCAGCAAAGCAAAGGCGATTCTTGCTTTTTGTGCCGATTAAAATCGCGCCTAATTTGTCGCTGATTATTGAATAGCCCTCGCCGCCGAACGTATCAACCGAAAAAAGAGAGTCGAGTATAGAATACGCAAATGTTCCCGTGATAACGCCGACGACTTTTTTCTCTTCTGCGCCTTTTTTCTGAAAAATCGGCACGGCAAGCGTAAGCACACGCTCACCGTCTTCATCTGTAGAAATGTTCGATGAAATCTGCGCTTTTCCCTGCATTGCCTTTTTGAAATAATCTTTCATCAAAATATTTCCCGACGATTTGCCGTCGTAATTGACCGTCATTCCGCTAGAAGTCGCGACAGCAATCCGTTTGAACTCTCCGACTCCTTTTGTGGCAATAATCGTCTGCTTGACGGCGTTATAATCGTCCATATCCACGTCTTCAAAATACCTTGCCTGCGATTCAAGCATAAAAAGCTGGTCGTTGAGCTTGACTTGGAAAGTGCCTGCGTACAAAAACGCGGTTTCTTTGAGAAAGTTTGTAGAACTCTCCGAAACCGTGCTATTGACTGCACTATTGAAGCGCACGAACGAAAAAATCGTTACGGAGATGAGAAAAACGGCAAAAAAAATGTATGGGCTAAAAAAATGATTGTCCTTCATATCGCACCTCTTTTCATATTATACTACAAAAAGTATGAAAATGGAGAAAAGCGATAAAAATTTATGTTCAGCAGAGGACGGTGCTACAGAAAGTATGCTTGTAAAAATAATGGTCATGCTGAACAGGATTCAGCATCTATTTCAGGACAGTGTTACGAAAAGTATGCTTCTTTATGTCATTCTCGTGCTTGACACTGGAATCTATCTTCTGTAGGCATTTTGAGAAAGAGGCTATGCCTCAGATTATCGGGTCGAGCCCGACAATGACAGCTTAATTCTGTGTAAAAACGGGTCGAGCCCGATAATGACAATTATCGAACAGGTCTAATATTGCAAAATCATCATATCCCTTGTTATAATACGCCTATGGTTGAAAATAGAGAAAAACCGCCTGTGGCTCTTATAAAACCGTCCTCGACGGCAAAACCGCCTGTGGCTCTTACAAAACCGCCTGTGGCGACAAAACAGCCTGTGGCTGCGTATGCGGTGGGGGTAGGGGCTGGAAAAGCGGAATGGCTGACAATTGAAGCAATACAGACGATTGAAAAATGCAGCGTGATTATTTGCCCTCAGACAAAAAGGGGAAATAGCGTCGCGTATGAGATACTTGAAAAATCTGGTGTTGATGTATCGGCGAAAACGGTGGTAAAGGCGTTGTTTCCTATGACGCACGACAAAGAAGCACTCGATAAAAACTATAGCGAAATTGCTTTGCAGTGCATTACATATCTTGAAAAAGGGGAGAATGTCGCTTTATTGACGAGTGGCGTTGAAAATGATTTATGAAATGCACTTAGAAGAAAAGAGCATTTTGGTGCAGAACTGCGGCATTGAAGGGGAGAGAGTGCTGTTTCTCAAAGAGTATGAAGCGGAAAATAAAGAATTGTATAAAAGCGAAACGTATTTTTCGATAATTATTATAAAACAAGTGCTTTAACGAATTGCTAATA
>CALBGU010000162.1 GCA_937893155.1 uncultured Treponema sp.
TTTCCCTACACGACGCTCTTCCGATCTACATTTGGTTTTTTAATTTTGATTCTAGCAACAGGGTCTTCTAGATATAACGTATGCCCAGTTCGAATTTGAACATCATTAAAGATTGCATGATCTCCTAAAGGATAAGGGATATTTACTAATTCATTTTCCTGATCATTAGTATAGGAAAGAATATCTGTAAATGTTCCTGTGGAGGGATTATAGTATTGATATCGATATTTACAAACAAAATTTCCACCCAATACACGATGTTCTTGACTGCTCATCAGAGCAATGGGCAAGAGCTCATTATCATTGATTTGAGCAACATTCATCACAGGGCTAGTAATCTCCCATAGTTGATTCTTCATTTTCATGACTATGTCGGCAGTACGATCCTCTGCTAAATTGGACTTATAGCGAATAATGGAATAACTCGGAAAAGTTAATTCTAAAGGATCCACTGAATTTTCTTGAAACCAAAAGGTACTCGCTTTGTCTACAAAATCAGAAGCTTTTGTAATGGCTGTTTTTTGTAGTTCCGTGACTTTTTGTTCCACATCATCAATACGGTCTGATAGTTCCAAGAGAGTTTCTACAGTCATTTGTTCTGCACGAGCAGTCTGTTTTACTTTTTCTTTCATAGCATCACTATCCGTAAATATTTTGACAGCAGGAGAACTGGAGGCTAACGTTAGCCATCCAGGACTTAAATCTAAAATATAATCCATAAAGGTATTGAAATAGATCCCTCGATAAGGTATTTTATTGTGAAATGCCTCCGAATGAACCATTTTGACATCTACAACAGTATCTACAGGTAGAACCATCTTTAAAATCTCCTACTATTTCTTATTCTTCACTAAATTCCTCTACGACTTTCACAACTCTTCGAATGGTTGCTGTTTCCGAGTTGGTTTCTGGTTCATAGCCGATAACGACCATTCCCCCTACAGTACTATTATATTGGTACAATATTCCATCTTTACTGACATAATAATCTCTAGATGCATCATATACTTTCACTTCTATATATTCTCCTGTTGTAACATAGGTAAAGGCATAGAGCATATTGTAGACGTCTTCCTCCGTTTTTGGCTCAGACAGACCGAGTTTGTCTGCCCAGTCTTTTCGGTATGCAAAACCGTAGCGCCCGAGGTCTTGTGCGCGATATACGCCGATGAGCGATGAATCCAGAACGAGTGTTTTTGCAACTTCGCGATTCATCTTAGACAGATTCGGGTATTTTTTTTCGTCCCAAATAAAATCTTGCAGATTCCAAAATGCACCGTTTTTGACGGCTTCTGCCACGTTATAATCGAGTTTTTCGGCTTGAATAATCATTGGCAGGTCGGCAGGATTTTTGAGCACTTCCGCGAGTCTGCGAGAATAGTTTTCGTATGAAAGAAAATAGAATTGCACATCGGTTTGCGTGTAGTTTTCAATGGCGGAGCGAACCTCTTCGGCGCGTTCTCCTGTCATCGGCGAGCCGCTTTGTGCGGAAAGCAAAATACTGATGCGGGGGATTTTTTTTTCTTCGGTCTGTGTGCCAAAATCATTCCAGCACGAGCAAAGCGCAATCGGAAAAAGTGCGGTGAGCACGGCTTTTTGCATTGTTTTTTTCATATTTCGTCCTTCTGTGTGCGTTAAACCAATTCATTTTTATGGTAAAGCAAGAACGCGCTTGAAGTCAAGTTTTTGTTTGCCTTTGCTGATGATGAAAAAAGTGGAAGAACAAAAAAAAGTATGGTATACTTTTGTATATCTTTTTGGAGAACTGATATGGATAAACGCATTTTATTTGTTAGTAATGGAAATGATATTAAACTCAAAGCGATGATGGCATCTCTTACAAAAGCAGGCTTTTCGGTGGTGCTTTCTCCGTCTTCGAGCGAAAATATCGCGCAGTTGCCGTCTTTGCCTGAGATTATTTTGCTGTATCTCGAGGACGATTTTATTTCGTTTGCCGAAACGCTCAAGTATTTTAAGACGACGCTTGCCGCAAAAGCCGATAAACACGCGCTTTTTGTGTGCGCTAGCGAAAGCGAAATCGCCGCGGTTCTTGAGCTCATTCCGCGCCAGATGGTCAGCGGCACGTTTGTGCGTCCTGTAAATATGGGCGATGTGGTGTGCAGGCTCAACGGCGTTGCTTCGGGGGAGCAGGCGCGGCTCAAGCGCATTTTGGTGGTCGATGACGACGCGATTATGCTTCGCACGATGAAAAATCATCTGGGCAAAAAGTTTGAAGTGTTTATGGCAAATTCTGGAATGAACGCGATTTCCTTCCTTGCCGAACACGACGTGGATTTGATTCTGCTTGATTATGAAATGCCCGTTGCATCTGGTTTGCAGGTGTTTGAAATGATTCGTTCAGAGCCGAAAACCGCTCATATTCCCGTTATCTTTTTGACGGGGAAGGACGACCGCGAAACCGTGCTCAAAGTGCTTGCCGCAAAGCCCGAAAAATATCTTTTGAAGACCCTGCCGCCTGAAGAATTGGTGCGTGAAGTCGAAGTGTTTTTTAAGGGAATGTAAAAATTATGGCGAATCTCAATCAGATAAAGCTCATCGCCTGCGACCTTGACGGCACATTGCTTTTGAACGGCGCGCAGGATTTGCAGGCGAACACGTGCGATTTGATTCGTGCATTGCAGAATCGGGGCGTGCTGTTTTTTGCGGCGAGCGGGCGGCAATACACTAATTTGCAAAAGCTCTTTTTGCCCATAAAAGACGACATCGGGTATTTGTGCGAAAACGGTGCGCTGAGTTTTTGCGGCGGCAAACGGCTTCACAAAGACACGATGCCGCGCGAGTTGGGGCAGGAGTTGATACGGGAAATCTGGGACACCGACGGCGCAGAAGTGCTTATTTCGGGCGAAATGGTGAGTTATATCCAGCCCAAAAAACAAAGCTATTATCATCATATGAAAGATGTGGTGAAAAACGATGTGGTTGTGGTGGACGATATTTTTTCCACGAGCGAAGACTATCTGAAAATCTCGCTGTACGAAGAAGAAGGCTTGCACGACGAATCGTTTTGGCAACATCGGTTTTCGGGTCGCTGTACGGTGGTGACGGGCGGCGCGTCGTGGCTTGATATGATGCCCAAAGGCGTAAACAAGGCTTCGGGATTGCGCCATATTTTGCACGCGCTTGGCATTGACAGCAAAAACGTGATGGCAATCGGCGACAACGACAACGACCGCGAAATGCTCGAGCTTGTGGGCTATCCAGTGGCGATGAAGACGGCAAAACCTCATATCCGCGCGATTGCCCGCGAAGAAACCGACACGGTGGAACACCTTTTTGAGCGTCTTTTGTCTTTGTAAGTGCGTCGAAATGGCTTATTTGAACTCTCGGCGGCGTTTTCGAGCCGTCGAAAGACAAATCCTTTATAAAAATTGAGTAATGTATAAAATATGCTTTTAGAAAATGTGAGATGCTGAACTTGTTTCAGCATCTCACGCAAAGCGTGTTTTGCTCCAAAAAGAGATTCCGAAACAAGTTCGGAATGACAGGTAAAAAATTACCGTACTTTTGTTGCAGAGTTAAAATTGCATAAAAATTGATTTTGAGAAAAAATGTTTTATAATAAAAGAATATAAAAACGTACCTGCGTTGCAGAAAAATTCACTTTAAGAGGAATTCTTACAAATGAATCAAGAGGTTATTCAATCAACCAATCTAAATACTGAACAAGCAGTCAACGAAGTGTGCGCAAAACTCAAGAAAAGCAAGTCGAGTTACACGGCGATTTTGTTTTTTGCGAGTAGCGATTATGATTTTCCGGCATTGTCTGCGCTGATGAAAGAGCAGTTCCCCGAAGCCGAAGTGGTGGGAAGCACGACGGCGGGCGAGATTACGGCACTCGGTTTTGCAAAACATTCGCTTGTGGTCAACGCGCTGTCGGATTCGGGCGCAAATCGTGTGCAATTCAAGGGCGTTTTGCTTGAAAACGTGGATAAATTTCCCATTATCTACAAAGACGAGATTGTTCGTGCGGCGGGCAGTATCGGCGTGTCGCTGCAAAGTCAGGGGTGCTCGAAAAACAGTTTTGCAATCACGCTGATTTGCGGGCTTTTGAACGCGGAAGAAATCGTGATGTCCGTTTTGTATTCGCTCATCAAAGACGACAAATTTTTTGTTGCCGGCGGGAGCGCGGGCGATGACCTCAAGTTTCAGGCAACGTATGTGAGTTATAACGGCAAGTCGTCGAGCCGTGGCGCGGTGATTCTGTTTGTAAAGACGCTGGGCAAATTTGAAATTGTGAAGGAAAATATTTTTCAGCCGTCGGGAAAGCAGGTTATGCTTACCGATGTGAATCCCGAAAAGCGATTGGTGAACGCAATCGACGGCAAAAATCCGCGCAAGCGTTACGCCGAGATTTTGGGTATCAACGAACGCAGCGTGGACAATGCGCTGTTGGACCACCCGTTCGGGCGCGTGTTTGGCGAACAGATGTTTATTGCCTCGCTCGTGCAGTTTGACGCGGCGGGTAAATTGTCGATGTATGCGCGCGTGCTCAATAATTCGGTGCAGGAAATTTTGGAGCCTCTGGACGCGGTGGCGATTGCGGAAAAAACGTGCCAAGATGTGCTTGAAAAAATCCCGAATCCCGGCTGTGTGATTTTGTTTAACTGCATTTTGCGCACGCTCGGGTTTGAAAAACACAATCAGCAGTCAAGCATTAACAATGTGTGGAAGCGATATTTTAAGCAATATTCAGGCTTTTCGACGTACGGCGAGCAGTTTGCGCATATAAACTCAAATCAGACGCTTGTTATGCTGGTATTGGAATAAACGAGGTTTTGAGAATGGCAGAATACACAGAACAACAGCTGTCAAAAGCACAGCAGGATATGGTTGAATATCTTATTCATCTTTGCAACACGTCGAGCAATATTTCGGGCTTCTTAAAAGATTATATCATCAAATTGACGGCGGACGACGGCATTTACAGCAAGCAGCAGGCGGCTCTGGATATTTTTAGCGAGTCGAGCGCGAAAACGCAGGAAGAAGCCGACCATATGATGCACACGACGCAAGAAAACAGCCTCGCTTTGCAAGATATTTGCGATGAGTTCAACAAATTCAACGAGATAATCAAAAAAGGGCAGAAAGAGCGCGAAGAGATGGACAAAAAAGTGCAGATGCTTGAAAACCGCATAAAAGAAATCTCGAAGTCGATTCAAAATATTCAGGAAGTGGCGGCGCTGACTAATCTGCTTTCGTTTAATGCGTCTATTGAGGCGGCGCGTGCGGGGCAGGCGGGCAAAGGATTTCGTATTATTGCAAACGAGGTCAAGAATCTGGCGAACCGCACCACGACGATTTCGGGGGAAATCGACAAAAAGGTGCACGAGTTGCAGCAGGACGTGAATGCGATTGTGGACGAGAACAAACATTCTAATGCGCTGATGGATTCGATTCAGCAGACCGCGATTGATTCGAGCGAAAAACTGGTTGGTATAAACAAGGACAACAAAAACAACACCGAGTTTATGCAGGACGTTATTAAGCAAATGCACGAAAATCAGGAAACGGTTTTTGCTGCGGTCAACAAGGCAAAAGATGAAAACCTTGTGCAGCTGCATAAAATTGCCGCCAAAGCCGCGCAGAACAATATTCAGGCAGGCGATGAGCTGTCGTTTTTGTATCAGCTTCGCAGTTCGTTCAACTATTTTTCAGAACACCGCGAAGAGATTCTTTCGTAAAAAAACGGTATGCTTTTTTCATTCCCGTGTTTGCCGCGGGAATGTATTTTTTTTGCGAAGCATTTTGAGCACGTTCAGCGTGGAATTGCGGACGAGACTCGGCTCTTATTCGTAGGCGGCGAAAATCATCAAGACAGATGTTTTTGAGCGTCAAATCACGATTGTCGAGTAGAGTTCACGACGGTAGTCGAGCGAGTGCCACGACGACTATCGAGCAAGAGCCACGACGGCTATCGAGCAAAGTTCACGACGGCTATCGTGGAGCGCAACAGCGAAGACAAGGCTGCGGGGCAAAATAAACGGTGGCGTTATTTTTCCTGCGGCGTTTTTTATTTGAAAAGGAGATGTCTGTATGAAAAAAATTTTTGTATTGATTTTGTTTGCAGTCGCGGCGTTTTCGGCAAGCGCGAAGGAACGCGGCGAGGGGCTGTCGATTGCGGTGAGTGCGCCTGCGGTGAAAAATGCGGACGGGGAAGAATGGATTAGTCAGTATTTTCAAGACTCTCTGACTAGTAACTTTGCGCGATATTCGGCTATGACCGTGATTGACCGCACGAATGAAGCGATGATTCTTGCCGAGCAGAAACTTTCAGAAAGTGCTATTTACGATGATGAGAGCGCGATTGAGTTGGGCAAAATGACGGCGGCGCGGCTGGTTGTAGCGGGTACAATTCAGAAAATCGGAGGCAGTTTCGAGGTCAATCTTCGCGTGAACGACATCGAAACGAATGAAATCCGCGCGGCGTTCAATGCGCGGTTCACAAAAAGCGAAATCGAGAACGGCGCGGCTGTGGGAAAGGCAAGCGCGGAACTGCTCGAGGGCTTGGGCGTGCGGTTGACGGAGGCGGAAAAATCAGCGCTGACAAAGGCAAACAGTGCAGAAAATGAATCGGTGCAGAATCTTGCCAAAGGAGCGGCGGCGGAAAAATCGGGCGATTATGTGGGCGCGTTGGTGGCTTTGCAAAAGGTGAAGGGAACTCAACAGACTGAAGCTGAAAAGAGTACGGCGAAAATCCTATCTGGAACGTTCAGTGGAAAAAGCGTGAAAGAGAAAATTGCATTTTATGGCGAGCAGGCGAAAAAGTGGAACGAGATTTTTGGTCAGCTTGAAGCATATATGAACGAAAACGCGGCGTTTGTGGATTATGACTTTTCAACTATCGAAGACAAAATTGATATGAAAAAGCAAGCGGCGGCGTTTACGGTAAAGCAAGGCGTGAAGGTCGTGCCGAATGCGGAGGCGATGAAGGTCTGGGCAGACGTATTGAACGCGTGGAAGGCGATTTTGGACGACGAGGAAAATGCGGAGTGGGCGGCGAATGTGATGATACCAGTATTTGGCGCGCGCGGATATTATGACCACGACAAAGCCGACCGTCTGAACGACTGCTATGAATTGAAGTATCTTTACGAAATCAAGGCAGGATTGTACGACGACGAGGGAAATTGTGTGTCAGAAGCGACGGTGAAACTTTCTTTGCTGAGAGCAGACCGCGAAGTTGCAACGAATCCGCGCAATCATCGCAAAATCGAGAGAGAAATCCTTGTGAAGTCGCAGAAGAAGTATGACGCGGAAAGCGTTTTCAAAGAAATCGTGTTCTCAAGCGTAAAATTGAACGACATTGCGGACGATATGACGGTAAAACTCATCGACGCAAAGGCGAGGGTGTTCGTTCCTCGAGATGAACGGAAAAAAGAGTATGTAACGCCTGCCGTGTTGAGTGTGGCTGAATAGACAGCAAAGTCTGTGTAGAGCAAAACGCGAGAGGCTGAAAAGGGATTGAAAAAAGAGATGTTTTTTCATATCTTGTAAGCATACGATTTTGCATAAAAATAAGGAGTTTGTATGCTTGAAGATTGGAAAGAACCGATTGCCTCGCTCAAGGCTGATATTATGAATGTTTGGGGGCATCTTTGACGCTCCAAGCATTGACGCAAAGATAAAAGAAAAAGAGGCTCTCACGCTTGAAGCAGGCTTTTGGGACGACAACGACAAAGCCACGCGCGTGATGAACGACATTAAAATGCTCAAAAGCCGCGTTGAGCCGTGGCGTGAGCTTATCGCAGAGATTAGCGATGTGGAAGAGATGTGCAATCTCGGCATTGAGGAAAACGACCAAAGCGTTGAAGCCGATGTAAAAGAGATGTTTGAAGCGGCGCAAAAGAAGTTTGACCACGAAAGCATTTTGAACCTTTTGAGCGGCGAAGTCGATAAAAATGACGCATTTCTTTCGGTACACGCGGGCGCGGGCGGAACGGAGGCGTGCGACTGGGCGTTTATGCTTTCGCGTATGTATCAGCGATGGGCAGAGCGGCACGGTTATAAAATCGAAGTTACCGATATGGAAGAAGCGGAGGGCGGCATAAAATCTATCAATATGCGCATTTCGGGCGAATACGTCTATGGCTATCTCAAGGGAGAAGCTGGCGTTCACCGTTTGGTGCGTATTTCGCCGTTTGACGCGAACGCTCGCCGTCATACGTCTTTTGCGTCGGTCTATGTGTTCCCTGTGCTTGATGATTCGATTGAAGTCAACATCGACCCCAAAGATTTGCGCGTCGATACCTATCGTTCGGGCGGAAAGGGCGGACAGCACGTCAACAAAACCGATAGCGCGGTTCGCTTTACGCACTTGCCGACGGGGATTGTCGTTCAGTGCGACAGCGAGAGAAGCCAGTTGATGAACAGAGCGACTGCAATGAGCATTTTGCGCTCACGGTTGTATGAGTATTATCGAGAGCAAAAAGAAAAGGAAAACCAGAAGTTCGCCGCCGAAAAGAAAGATATTTCTTTTGGTAGCCAAATCCGCTCTTATGTGTTCCAGCCGTACACGATGGTGAAAGACCACCGCACAAAGTACAGCGTCGGCAATATTCAAGGCGTTATGGACGGCGATATTGACGGGTTCTTGGATTCGTTCTTGTCGGCAAAATGGAAAGGGCTTCCCACAGAAGCTGATGACAGCGACGACGATTTGTGATGAAGGCGTTGCGGCGATTTTTTTGTGCTGTTTTTTTTGCGTGTGCGTGTTTTTTTGCAACTGCGGAAAATACGTGGACGTTGGCGGCACAAAAATTTGAGGTAAAACAAACGGCATTTGGCGAAAGTGCGCTTGATGCCGAAGCTGAGTTGATTCCCAAAATCATTCTTGAACAGATTTCGCAGGATTTTACGCGGGAAATCCCAAACGAAGAACTTTATCGGCGAAAGCAAAATAAGCTCTTGACTGACCGTCTGGCGCTTTTTTTGCAGCTTTCAAAAGAAATGCGTTCTCGTGATTCGCTGGTGATTTCCGAGTCGTCGCCGCGGAAGCTCAAGAAAAAAATCGCCGCCCAAGACGAAAAAATTGCTGAGATAAAAAAACATATCGCAGATAATCTTTCGGAGGCTGAAAAACTTTCTGCGGAAGAAAACGCTGCCGCCGAAAGTGCAAAAAACGAGCACGAGGCGGATTTTGGCGGTGAAAACCAAAAGAAGCCTCCGTTTTTGCGTTTTTTTGCGCACAAAAATCGCGGGCAAGAAAATCGGGAAACAGAAAAAGTTTTGATGTATAAAAGCGATTCGTCAGAGCTTTTTTCGGTGAGCGACGAGATAAAATCGCAGGGAATCGAAAGTTTTGCGTATTCAAAAGCGGCGCAAGAAGCGGAAATTGATGGGCTTATTATCGGCTCAATCAGTTCTTACGGCGAATATGCGTCTGTGACGGCGGAGTTGCGCGTTTTTCCGTCTGGAACGTTGATGGGGTGCGTAACCGAAATCGGTGCGGCTTCTGATACGGTGCAGATTGCCAAAAATCTGGCGCACGCGCTTATGCCGTCATTGTCGAACAGTATGCCGATACGCATTGCGTTTGACATTGAACCAAAAAGTGCGAACGACTCAGTATCGCTTTCGCTTGACGGTGTGGTTTTTCCTGAATTGCCGAAAGAGATTTTTATTGACGCGGGAATTCACACGTTTTCGATTGAAGCGGACGGTTTTGACTCGGAGATTTTTTCATACAATTTTCAAAATAAGAGTGATTTTAGCATAAAAGTAGAATTGAATAAATCAAAATCTGAATATATTGAAGTGTATCTTAAAAAATCTTTAGAGGGTGTTTTGTATGCGAACGGCATTTTCGCAGGTGAAATCGACGATTTTCAGCGGACTGCGCGGGTGAAAATCAACGGAGAAAATATCATCGGGCAATTTTCTGTGCCGAGCAAAACGGCGGACGGAGCGGAAAAATCGCTGTCTGCGTATTTTTTTGTGCCGAGCAAAAAAATTGCGGACGGTGATTTTGTGTCGTTTCGCGCGAAACCTGTCGACGTGGATTCTCTCATTGATAAAAGCCGAAAAAGAATGTATACTAGTTATACGCTTTTGGTTATGTCGCTTCCCGTCGCGTTTTATTGTTACGGCAAGTTTGACGAAGGTCGAAAATCGTACAACTTGGAATACACGAATGACGCAGATTATGTGAAAAAATGGCAAAAATATTCGTGGGGATTTTTTGGATTGTCGGCGGTTTTAGGAGTCAATTTCGGTATCCAGTTAGCGCGCTATTTGCATACGGCAAGTAAGGTTTTGCCAGTGACGGCAAAAAAATCGAAGAGCGTGCAAAATACCGAAAAACCAAAAGGCATTGACGAGATTGAAGAAAAAAAGTCAGAAGGAGAACCTGAATGAAAATTCCATTTTCGGAAAAGATAAAGCAACTTTTTGGAATCAAACGAAAAATAGATACCGAGTTTTTTGATGAACTCACTGATGCGCTCATAGAGGGCGATGTTGGCGCAAAAACGGCGTTTGAACTGGTTGACCAAGCGCAAAAAATATGCGCTGAACGAAAAATTTTTGAGGAACGCGATGTGCTTTTGGTTCTAAAAGATTTGATTTCACCGTTTGTTCGTGTGACTTCGTTGCAGCCAGAGGCTGGAAAAACGTCGGTGTATTTGGTGCTCGGAGTGAACGGGGTGGGAAAAACCACGTCGGTTGCAAAAATGGCATTGCATTACAAAAATGCTGGGGTGCAAAACACGGTTATGGCGGCGGCAGACACGTTTCGCGCGGCGGCAATCGAGCAGCTCCAGATTCACGGCGAGCGCACGGGGATTCGTGTGGTGTCGCACCAAAACGGCGCAGACCCTTCTGCCGTGGTGTTCGATGCGGCGGAAAGCGTGCGCGCCCACGGCGGTGGTTTAGTGCTGGCAGATACAGCGGGACGGCTTCACAACAAGGAAAATCTGGTGCGCGAATTGCAGAAAATCGACCGGGTGGCGTCCCAAAAGGCTGATGAGGGCTGCTACAAAAAAATCCTCGTTATCGACGGAACGACGGGGCAAAACGCACTGCGTCAGGCGGAGGTATTTCACGAGGCTATCGGTGTTGACGCAATCGTGCTGACAAAATATGATTCGACGGCAAAAGGCGGGGTGGCGATTTCTGTCGGAAAAGAACTTGGAATTCAGGTTTCGTTCATTTGCACGGGCGAAACATACAAAGATATTGCGATTTTTAATCCAGATTCTTACGTTAATGAGTTCTTGGGATTGTAAATTCGCTTTTTTTTGTATTATTTTTGCTTTTTTTTCGCTTTTTTTCCCGAAATGTGCATATTCTGATGATTTTGGCAGGATAAAAGATTTTTTTGTACGAATTATGCTTGAAAAACCGTCAGAATATTATATTCCGCGCTTTTTGAGCATCGAAAAAATTGCAATGAAAGGTGTTTTTGATGCGCAAACAAAATCGTGGATTCCTGCAATTTTGGCAATCGATTTTGCAGATTCGGCTTTTTCGTCTGCGCAAACGGCATTTTCGGCTGTTTTTGAAAATGAAACTGAAAAAAATGCAAGCCCTGAACGTTTTTTTTATGATAAAAATGAACGATTGCGCCTTTTTTTGTTTGACAGTGTTTCTGAAAATACGGATTCAGAAGCAAAAAATGGTGTGATTGAAGAATTTTCGATGGATTCTTCTGGAAAAATTCTGCAAAGTATGAATGATTCCGAAATTTTTCGCACAGAATATGATGATTTTATGCGAATTTCAAGAAAAATCCGTTGGAATATTCAAAAATCACCGCGAAATCCTGAATTATCGAGTGTGATTCAATTTGAATATGCGTCGGATTCTGCGCATTTTCCGATGATGAAAGTGGAACGTTTGCCGCAGAAAAAGATGACGAAAAAAACGTTTTTCGGTGAAAATGAGCAGCCAAGTCGGTATTCTGAATCGGAAAACGGAGAAAAAACGTTTGAAATTTCGTGGAATTATGACAGAGAAAATCGTGTAATTTCAGAAATTAAAACAAAATATACCGATGGTGTAGCGCTGTCAAGTCGCCGTGATTTTGAATATACGAAGCGGAGTGAAAAGCCGAATGTGAAAATCTGGGAAAACGGCGTGCTTAGGCTTGTTACGGAGTATGCTGCAGATGATGTTTGGACCACAACGACGTATTTTGACGGCGGATATGCGGTTTCTGCGCATTTTTCGCATGGCAGAAAAGAAATAGAAACGGTGTACGTTAATGACCGCGTCGTGCGGCGGCGGAGGTTTTAATGCGATTTTCGCATACAGCAAGGTGGGTATCTTATATTTCCGGGCGTTTTGCGCGTGTTGACCGAACTTCTCGGTCAGCGGCGACCTCGGGGCTTTCAGTGTTGGGAATTGCGCTGGGGGTTATGACGCTGATTGTGTCATTGAGCGTAATGAACGGCTTCCAAATGGGGTTTATTGACGCGATTATGGAAATCAGTTCGTATCATCTGCGCGTGGAAAACGTGGCGGATTCGGCGGCGTTTGAAACATTTTGTGCGGAAAATTCGGAAATATCGGTATCAACGCCGTTTTTTGAGGCGCAGAGCCTTATGGTTGGGCGCGGAGGTGCGCAGGCTGCGGCTTTGGTGCGTGCTGTGCCGTATGACATTTGCATAAAAGATGAGGGATTTTCAAAACAGCTGTCGATTTATGCAGGTTCTTTTGATTTAACAGAACCGAATTCCATCGTTTTGGGGTCTGAACTTGCGCGAAGTTTAGGAGCGGGTATCGGCACAAAAATAACGCTCCTTGCGCTTTCGGGGGGCAGCGATGTTGCTCTGTTTTCTGATGAGCGTGTTTTCACGGTTAAAGGTTTGTTTTTTTCGGGATACGGCGACATCAATTCGTCTTTTTCGTTCATTAGTCTTGAAGACGGCGAAAAATATTTTGGCAAAGATGCAAAAAAAATCTATGGGCTCAAATTGCGGAAATCCAGCGAGGATTCTTTTGCCTCCCGTGCTATTTCCGCGGCGTTTCCTGCGAGTTTCGTTGAAAGTTGGCGGTCGTATAATCGAACGTTTTTTGGAGCGCTCAGAATAGAAAAAAATATGCTGATGCTTCTGGTGATTTTAATTTTTGTGGTTGTTGCGGTGAATATTTACAACGCAATGCGCCGAATGGTATACGAGAAACGAGAGGAAATTGCCGTTTTGACTGCGCTGGGCGGCTCTAAAAAGGCGGTGCAGGCAGTTTTTATTTTGCAGGGATTTTCAATCGGTTTTAAGGGTGCAATAACGGGACTTTTGCTCGGGCTTTTTTTGAGCGTGAATATGGAATCGGTTTTTATGTTTATTGCAGAAGCGCAGTATTGGGGAACGTATTTTTTTATGATGCTTTTTTCTCCCGAAAATGCGGATTTTGTGCGCGAAAATACGATGTTTTTGCTGTATGCGCGGATTCCGACGCGAATTATACTGACGGAGGTATTTTTTGTGGTGCTTTTTGGTATTTTTTCTGCGGTGAGCGCCGCCGCTTCTGCAAGCAGAGGAATGGCAAAGTTGACGGT
Organism: uncultured Treponema sp.; assembly: GCA_937893155.1. Classification (GTDB taxonomy): domain Bacteria; phylum Spirochaetota; class Spirochaetia; order Treponematales; family Treponemataceae; genus Treponema_D. Next base: position 13,517 of record CALBGU010000162.1, read on the forward strand.
TTCGGAGGTTTTGCGCAATGATTAAAGATAACATTGTGGTAAAAATAAACGGATTGGAAAAAACATTTGTTTCTGAAAGCGAAACATTGACAGTCATAAAAAATTTGGATATGAGCGTAAAACAAGGCGAAAAAGCCGTCATCGTGGGTGAAAGCGGCAGCGGAAAAAGCACGCTTTTGAATATCATCGGCGGGCTTGACAGTGTTTCGGCGGGAAGCGTTCAGGTGGGAAATTACGCAGTGTCGGCGTTGGACGAGGAAGAACTGACAGAATATCGCAGTTCTTTTTTGGGACTGGTGTTTCAGTTTCATTATCTTTTGAAAGATTTTACTGCGCTTGAGAATATTTTTTTGCCTGCATTTATGGCGGGTGTCTCAAAATCCGAAGCGATGGCGCGGGCAAAAAAATTGCTCTGTGATGTTGGTTTGTCGCATCGGGCTTCTCATTTGCCGTCGGAGCTTTCGGGCGGAGAGCGCCAGCGGGTTGCGGTTGCACGGGCTTTGGTGAATGACCCTGCGCTTATCCTTGCAGATGAGCCGACGGGGAATCTTGACCCAGCAAATGCCGTTATGATTGGCGATTTGCTTTTTTCTATGGCAGAGCAATACAAAAAAACGCTGATTCTTGTTACGCATGACTTATCTCTTGCGCAAAAAGGCGATGTTCGTTATAGCATAAAATCTGGAAAATTGGAGATTGTACAGTGAAAATCGCTGCGAGTTTTTTTTATGCCGCCCGATTTTTGTTTGCAAAGAAAAAAAACGGCACGTCTGGCGCAAAAAAAAGTCTGTTTGGCGCAATGCTTTGTATCGGGATTAGTTTAATTCCGCTTGTTACGGTTTTAGTTATCTCGAATGGTATGGTTGAGGGCATTACGGAGCGAATGATTGGGCTTTCGTCGTCTCATTTGCAGGTGTTTTTTCGTCACGATATGGTGTCGACTTTGGACGAATTGAATGAGGCGACTGCGCAGATTGCGAGTGCGCCTGCCGTGGTTTCTGTGTGTCCCGAATTGCAGGGAATTGCTCTTGCTGCAGGGAACGAAGGACGAACTGGCGCGACAATCCGTGCGGTACGGAACGATATTTTTCAGGTAAACGATGATTTTAAGACGCTGTTTTCCGTGGTGGATTGCGTTGGCGAAGAGCCTGTGCTTTCGGACGAAAAATCAGTGATAATCGGTGCTCGGCTTGCGACAATCTTACATCTGAAGGCGGGCGATAGCGTGCGGCTGATTTCTACCAAAATGCTTTCGTCGGGAAAAATTGTTCCTCGGGTGCAAACGTTTGTGGTGAATGCGATTGTTTCGAGTGGCTATCAGGAACTCGATGCGCTTTGGGTTTTTGTGCCGCTGGAGGCTGGTTTTTCGCTCTTGGATTCAAATCTTATGCGGTTGTGCGTTGGTGTAAAAACCGCAAACGCATTTTCTGCCGACCTCAAAAAGACCGCTTTTGAGCTCCGAAAATATGTGCCTGCGGGTTCGACGATTCACAGTTGGGACGAATTGAATGCTGCGCAATACGAAAATTTTGCGTCAACAAAATTGCTTTTGATGGTGATAATGTTGCTCGTTGTTTTGGTTGCATCGGTGAATATCAGTTCTGCGCTCATAATGCTCGTTATGGAGCGTCAGCGCGAGATTGCGATTCTCAAAAGCCTTGGCGGTTCGTCGGAGGGAATTTCGGCGGCGTTTTTGATTGTGGGGGCATCGTGCGGCGCAGGGGGCGTGCTTTTTGGAATCCCGATTGGGCTGTTATGCGCGGTTAATTGCAATTTTCTTATAAAAATAGTCGAAAAAATGCTAAACACTTTTTCAAAATTCGTGTATCTTTTGAGGGGAATTGATTCTTACACGGATATAAAATTGCTTGACCCTGCGTATTATTTGCAAAATATTCCGCTTGTCATTCCGTTGCCCGAATTATTGTGCATTGGCTGCGGAACGTTGGTGCTTTCGCTTTTGGCTTCTGCAATTCCCGCGATACGGGCGGGGCAGGAGAAACCAATAAATACTTTAAGGAAAATTTAATATGCTGTGCGATATTTGTCACGAAAAAGAAGCGACAATCGAACTTACGCGGACCGATTTGCTTGGAAAATCGCTTGTTGTCCATATTTGTCCGAAGTGTGCATCTGAAAAGGGCATAACGCCCGGAAGCAAAGATATTGCGGCTTCTGTGGTGCAACTTTTGAAACGAATTGCACTCAAAAAAATCGCTGAAGATGAAAATCGCTGCTGCCCTGTGTGCGGACAAAAAGTTTCTGTCATAAAAAATGAATTTCGTGCAGGCTGTCCCGAATGTTACGCCATTTTTAAGGACGAGATTCGTGCGGCGCTCAAAAATCGCGGTGTGTCAAATGGCTATACGGGGTCGCTTCCCAGACGGCTTGCGTCATTCAAATCATCTCTGACCGACAGACTGGCAATTCAGGCAAAACTGTTTCATGCGGTTGAATGTGAAGAGTACGAAAAAGCTGCGGTTTATCGCGATTATTTGCGAGTGCTTGAAAAACAAGCAATTTTTGGTGCTGATTCAGAATCGAATAATGAACAAATCGATGGAGAAAAGAGTTTGTGAGTTTGGAAAATAACGATGGCGCATGGTTTTCGGCAGATGGCGCTGATAATGATGTCATTTTGTCGAGCAGAGTGCGGCTGGCGAGGAATTTGGCTAATTTTCCATTCAAGGGGCGAATGCGGGGAGACGACAGAGAGCGTGTCCGCGCCATTCTGTTTGATGCCTTTTCGCATTTAGAGAACGCGGATTTGTATCATTGCGTTAGCGTGAAGGATATGGAAAAGCTGGGCGTAAAAATAATGGAAGAGCGCGGGATTTTGTCCGAAAAGCGCACGAACGGCGAGGGGCTTGTTATTCGCGCTGACGGGCGTGTTGCGTGTGTGGTAAATGCGGAGGACCACGCGCGCATTTCTTCTTTTTCTGCGGGACTCAATTTTGATGCCTGTGCAACAGATTGTTTTAAGATAGACGATGAATTGCAAAAATACGTGCAATTTGCGGCAAGCTATGATTTTGGTTATTTAAACTCGTCTGTTTTTGATTCTGGAAGCGGAATGAAAACGAGTGCGTTGATTCATATTCCTGCAACAGAATTTTTGCAAGACGAAACGTCTCTTTTGGATTTGATTTCTAAAAATGGATTTAAGATTTCTCCTTGCTATAACATAGGCTACGAAATGACAATAGGCTCGTATTATCAAATTTCCAGCATTTCTGGCGCGGAAGGAAATCAAATTGACCAAATTGCATCTGCGGTTGCGCTGTGTAGGCGGATTTGTGCTATTGAGCGAAAATCGCGGGAAAAAGTTCGCCAAAATCAGCCGACACTGCTGAGAAACGTGGTCTACAAGGCGTATGCGCTTTCTCGCTTTAGCTGTGTTCTGTCGCTTCGAGAGGCGATTGAGGCGATTTCTGGCATAAAATGGGGTGTGGATTCCGGCATAGTGGACGGAATTGGAGAATCTGAATTATTTTCGCTTTTGTATAAAGTTCAAAGTGCACATATTGAGTTTGTCTTAAAAAATAGCGCATTGACTTTTGAAAATGACATCGAAGCGGATATAAAACACAAAATTGGGCGGCTTCGTTCTATGATTCTTCAAGAGGCTTTTGAAAATTTGGAAATTAAGGAGTGAATATGATTCAGTTGTCTCCTCGGGCAAAGCAGCTCGTAACGGTTTTGGCAAAAAAAGAGCAACAGCAGAGCGGAAGTCCTGTGCTTTTGCCTGAACACGTTTTGCTCGCGTTGGTAAAAAGTGCGGACGGCTTGGGATACGCGGCACTGCGTGCTTTGGGCATCAATGTGCTGACTCTTCAGGTGGCTCTTGAACAAAGTTCGATGACTCCTCAAAATCCTGAACAAAGTATTCCCGATGAAAAAGCGACTGCAAGAATTAACCATTTTTTAGATTCTGCTGCATCTGAAGCAAAATCGTTGAAAAATGGGTACATTGGAACGGAACATCTCGTTATTGCGGCAATCCTTGAATCAGACAGCATTACAGGTCGGTATTTTAGAAAATCAGGTATTCCGATTGAAAACGTGAGAAAAACGGTGCTGAATGTGCAATCGCAGTACAAAACTTCGTTTGTTTACGAAGAGGGCGGCGACGGCAGCGGGTATGCGTATCAAAGTGCAACAACGCGGTCGGGGCGCATTTCGCAGGCACAGGGAAAGCAAAAGCCTTCCATATTGGAGGAATTTAGCACGGATTTGACGGCGCTTGCTCGCGATAATAAACTTGACCCCGTTATCGGGCGCTCAAAAGAAATTCAGCGCGTGATTCAGATTCTTTCGCGGCGCACTAAAAATAATCCTGTGTTGGTGGGCGAGCCGGGAGTGGGCAAAACGGCGATTGCGGAAGGATTGGCACAGCACATCATTTCTGGTGATGTTCCGGTAGGGCTTCTTAAAAAACGAATTTTATCGCTTGACATTGCGGCGATGCTCGCGGGCACGAAATATCGCGGCGATTTTGAAGAGCGGCTCAAGCGAATGATAAAGGAAATCCGAGAAAGTGGAAATGTGATTTTGTTTGTGGACGAATTGCACACGATTATTGGGGCTGGCGGTCCTGAAGGGTCGATGGAAGCGAGCAATATGCTGAAACCCGCGCTTGGACGCGGGGAATTGCAGATTCTTGGTGCAACAACGGTGCGGGAATATCGCAAGTATTTTGAAAAGGATTCTGCTTTGGAGCGGCGTTTTCAAATTGTGCGGGTGGAAGAGCCAAACGATGAAGATGTGATTGAAATTCTTAATGGAATCAAGAAAAAATTTGAGGCGTTTCACGGCGTAACGTATGCGGACGGCACGGTGGAAGCGGCGGTAAAACTGTGTCGCCGATATATCCCTGAGCGTTTTTTGCCGGACAAGGCTATCGATATTATTGACGAAGCGGGGGCGCTGAAAAAAATTGAGCGCAGCCCTGAAATGACGGAATTGACCGAGATTGAAAACGACCTCTACGGTGTGATTCAAGAAAAAAAATTGCTTGTGGAAAAACAAGATTACGAACAGGCTGCGATTGTGCGCGATTATTTGATTGACGTAAAGAAAAAATTGCTCAATCACGAAAAAAAATGGAATTCTGAGCACGCCAACAAAAAGATTGTTACAGAAAATGATATTTGTGCGGTCATTAGTCAAATGACGGGCATTCCTTTAAATCATCTTTCGGAAGATGAGAGTTCTCGGCTGGTGAATATGGAGCGCGAGCTTCACAACGAAGTTATCGGGCAGGACGAAGCGGTTCACCTCATTTCAAGTGCGGTCAGGCGAAGCCGCGCGGGAGTGTCAAGCACGAAGCGTCCGACTGGTTCGTTCATCTTTTTGGGACCGACGGGCGTGGGAAAAACGCAACTTGCAAAATCTCTGGCGAAATTTTTGTTCGGGAGCGATTCTGCGCTTATCCGCATTGATATGAGCGATTATATGGAAAAGCATAATGCGTCGCGTCTTATTGGTGCGCCGCCCGGGTATATTGGCTACGATGACGGCGGAGTGCTGACTGAGAAAGTTCGCCAGCACCCGTATTCTGTGGTTTTGTTTGATGAAATCGAAAAAGCGCACCCAGATATTTTTAATTTGCTTTTGCAGGTTCTTGAAGAGGGGGAACTTGCTGACAGTCTTGGGCATACAGTTAATTTTAGGAACACTGTCATAATAATGACAAGCAATGCTGGTGCAAGAAAGATTACAAATGAGGGGCGGGCAGGTTTTGGACTTGATGAGCGCGATGAAATCCTTTCGTACAAGGAAATAAAATCGAATGCGATGGAAGAATTAAAGAAAATTATGCTTCCTGAGCTTTTGAACAGAATTGATGACATCGTTGTGTTTAGCGCGCTCAATCGCGAGCAGATTGGAAAAATCCTTGATTTGCAGTTAAAAGAGCTTTCCGAGCGGCTTTCTGAGCGCGCGCTGGAACTGGCTGTAACAAACAGTGCGCGGGATTATATCGTAAATAACGGCTATGACCCGACAATGGGCGCGCGTCCGCTACGCAGAATGATTGAGCATGATATTGAAGATGAGCTTTCGATGTTGCTTTTGGAAAATGCGGGGGCAAAAAATGAAACTGTGGTTGTTGATTTTGACGGCGAGCGGCTTTTTGTGCGATTCCATGAAAAAATTCCGAGTCTTTCTGCGCCGGTGAGTGAGCCAGCCGCATTGGAGGAATCGTGAAACATTTAAAAGTTCCTGAAATTCTTTCAAAAATGAACGCAATTTTTCGCTCCAATGGGCACGAGGCGTATTTGGTCGGCGGTGCGGTGCGCGATATGATTCGCGGAAAGCAGGCTGCGGATTGGGATATTGCCACAGATGCAAGTCCTGCCGAAGTGTGCGCGATGTTTCGCCGCGTTGTTCCGACGGGGATTTCGCACGGGACGGTTACCGTTCATTTTATGAAGCACGAAATTGAAACCACGACATACCGCACTGAAAGCGCGTATTCGGACGGTAGGCACCCGGATTCCGTTGCATTTGCCGCGTCTATCGAAGAGGATTTAAGCCGCCGTGATTTTACGATGAATGCGATTGCGATGTCGCTGGAAAACGGCGAGATTGTTGACCCGTTTGGCGGGCAAAATGATATAAAGCAAAAAATTATCCGTGCGGTTGGGAATGCTCGAGAGCGATTTTTAGAGGACGGTCTTCGTCCTGTTCGGGCGATTCGCTTTTCGTCGCAGTTGGGATTTTCGCTTGAGGATTCTACGTTTTCGGCAATTATGGACGCGGACGTACGGCACGTTACGGAACGGATTTCGCTGGAACGATTTCGCGATGAATTTGTGAAAATTATTAAGAGCGAAAAGCCGTCTGTCGGGCTGAAATTGCTGGAAAAAACGGGAATCTTGGGCTTTTTTATTCCCGAGTTTTCAAAATGCCGCGGCTGCATTCAAGGCGATGGGCGCGGTTTTCACGATTTTGATGTGGCTGACCATATTTTTTATGCGTGCGACGGTGCGCCGAGAGAAAAAACGCTTGTGCGGCTTGCGGCGCTGTTCCACGATATTGCAAAACCCGATGTTCGCCGTGTGGAAAAATTAAACGATGCTGAAATTTTTACGTTCTATGACCACGAAAATGGTGGTGCGGAAAAAACGCGGAACATTATGATGCGCCTTAAATTTTCCAATGCGGAAATTGATACGGTGTGTCATCTCGTGAAAAATCATATGTTCCATTACGAAAGTTCGTGGTCTAACGCGGCGGTGCGGCGTTTTTTGATGCGTGTTGGAAAAGAAAATACGGAAGATTTGTTCGATGTACGCCTCGCTGATGTTTTTGGAATGCACAATGCGCCGGTTTTGGCGACGAGCGAAACGGTGAAAAATCTGAATGAACTTTCTGACCGCATAAAAGCGATTGAGGCGGAAGAATGTGCGCTGTCGCTCAAGGACCTTGCGGTGAACGGCACGGATTTGATAAAAATGGGGGTAAAACCCGGGAAAAAACTTGGCTGGATTTTGAACGAGCTTTTGGAAAGCGTGGTTGACGAGCCGGAGGCAAATACGCGGGAACGTCTGCTGTTTATCGCTCAGCGGCTTTTGGAGCGGGCGCAATGAGCCATACGGTGATTTTTACGGGGGGCAAGTCTCCCGCTGCGGCTGATTTTGTGCGCTATTGCAATATTCACGGAACCCCCGATTTTGCGGTGGCGGCGGATTCGGGGCTTGAAACTGCGCTTGATTTTGGCATTGAGCCTGATGAAATCGTGGGCGATATGGACAGCCTGCGCGATACGTCGTGTTTGCAAAATCGTGCGGGTAAAATCCAAATTTTTCCGCGCGACAAGGATTTTTCTGACACAGAACTTGCGCTTATTCGGGCAATTTCGCATAACAAAAATGCGTGGATTACACTGGTTGGCGGCGGGGGAGGTCGAATTGACCATTTTCTTTCGATTTTTGATATTTTTTCAAGCCCGATTTCAGATTTTTGTTCTGAAACGTATCCTGATTTTCGACCGATGGACGCTTGGTTGCCGGGAAGTTCAGACGAAAGTGATGCGCAAGCGCTGTATTTTTTGCCGAGCGAAAAAACGCTGGAAATCAAAAACATATATCACGGCGAAAATATTTCGGTGTGCAGGACGACGCGGAGTTTTTCGGGCGGCAGCGTTGAAACGCAGGGCTTGGAATGGGAAGGAAATCTGTTTCGCAAAAGCGGAATGCCGTCGCTGAGTAATCGGTTATCAAGCAAATGCGATGCTGCTTCAATCACGGCGCGCGGTGCGGATTTTGTGGTCATTGTGCCGCTAAAAGCCAGTTGTCGTCGGATATAAAAAGGATTGTGCTTGCAAGTGTGATTGCGATGATTGCGTACAAAATGCAGAAAAAAAACGGCAAAAGATAAAAAATGAGTGATACGCGTTTTAGGGCAATGGTGAAAATTATTGTTTCAATTATTGAAATTATTGAGAAAAAAAAGAGCGCAATAGCCGATAAAACAGCATAAAGTAAAACTGTTTTTTGTGTGGAATCAAGGAATTCCTGAAAATTTCCTGTGATATACACGATTAAAATTGCAGAGAGAAGCAAAAAAAGAAACAATGTTACTCGTTTTGTTAAACGAAAAAGCAGCGGTTTTTTTTTCATAGATTATGCCGTGTAAGAATCGTATATTTCGATATTACCGACAATTATAAATGCCGTCAAGGTATTTTTGAGGAGTTTTTATGCGTTTGTATGGGATACGGGGTGCGGTGTGCACAAAAAATACAGCTGAAGATATTATTAAAAATGTAGGCGAAATGTGCAGAGCGCTTTTTGAAAAAAATGCACTGAAAGCCGCAGATATCGTTTCGGTTCAATTCACGGTAACGTCTGATATTACCGCGCTGAATCCGGCTGCCGCTCTGCGCCGTTCGGGCATTGCTTTTGATGTGTCGTCTTTGGCTCTTTTTTGTGCGGTAGAACCTGCAATGGAAAAAAGTTTGCCTCTCACGATTCGTGTGCTTATTACGGCGTATATGGACGACGGTGCGACGGCTCGGCATATTTATTTGAATGGCGCAGAAGTGTTGCGTCCTGATTTTGCGAATAAATAGGGCTGGGGGAGTATTATGGAGCATTTTCGTATTTGGCAAGTGAGCAGAGAGTACGCGGGCATTGCGGAGGCGGGCGGTGTAAAAAATGTTACGACATCGCTGTGTGAGGAACTTTCGCGCCAAGGACACGAAGTTTTGTTTTTTATTCCGCTGTATGGCTGTACATGCTTTGATTCTGTTGAAAAATACGAAAAAAATTTTGTTCCAAAGGTTGCCGTAACGGTTTGCGGAAAAGCGCACGATATTGCATTTGACCGCGGAGTTTGCAATGGCGTTACCATAATTTTTGTGAAACATCAATCTTTTGCAGAAAAAAATGCTGTTTATACCTATACGGTAGAAGATGAAAAAAAAGTTGCGTCGCACGTTCACGGCACAGGATTTTCAGACGCACTTTTTTTGAATACGTTGTTTCAAAAAGCGGTGCTTGCGTTCAGCGAGGTTTGCGACTACCAAGCGCCTGATATTTTGCATTGTCAAGACGCGACAACGGCTCTTATTCCAGCGTTTTTGCAGGCTTTTTCCCAAAGTCCCGAGAATCCGCAAAAAAAGTTTTTTGCCAAAACAAAATGCGTCGTTACGGTGCATAATGCAGGGGCGGGGTATCATCACCATTTTTCAAATATCGGAGAAGCGGCGTGGTTTACCGAATTGCCGACTGCAATGCTGGAAAAAGCCGTGGTTTACGGTACAGTCGAGCCGTTTTTGCTTTCGTCGCAAAATGCGGTGTTGACCACGGTGTCTCCGTCTTATGCGAAAGAACTTTTGAACCCAAATAATGAAGCCACGGGCGGTCTTTCGCGTGCTTTTTACGAAAAGAAAATTAAAATTATAGGTATCACAAACGGCATTGATTTCGATAGGTATAATCCAGAACATACGGAAATTTCGCTTCTGCCGTTTGCGTTTGCGCCGGAAAAAGGGCAGCTTTTGGGGAAATATCATTGCCGCCAAAAATTTTTGGAAGAATACGTCAATCCTGATTTTCCTGCTCCTGCGCCGATAATTCGCTACGGTCATATTAATTTGGGGATTGCGTCTGATGTGAGCGAGCCTGTTTATGTGGGATTTCACGGGCGGCTTGTGAGCCAAAAGGGAATCGATATTTTGGTAGGCGCGGCAGACGAAATCTTAAAAAACGACAGTGCGGTGCGTTTTATTTTTATTGGGCATGGAGAGGCGAGGATTGAGAGCGCGCTTGCCGAGTTGTCGGAAAAATATGCGGGCAAATGCGTGTATTTCAAGGGCTACGATAGGGCGTTGAGCCGTTTGTGCACGGCGGTTTCTGATTTTATTGCGCTGCCGAGTTGCTTTGAGCCGTGCGGGCTTGAGGATTTTATCGCGCAGATTTACGGAAGCGTTCCTGTGGCGCACGCAACAGGCGGGCTGAACAAAATTATTGATGGGCAGACGGGATTTTTGTATTCGCCGAACACGGTGGAAAAACTGACAGAGAAATTGCGCGAAGTCATCAAAATCAAACAGGAACATTCCGAGGCTTTCCGAAATATGATTTCAACCGCGGCGAATTATGTGCATAAAATGTATTCGTGGAGCGCGGTTTGCCGTGATTCGTATCTGCCGCTGTACCGAAAACTGTTGCACAATCGCTAGAAATCTGTTTTCAAATGATGGTCATCATAATTGCGAGTAGATTATATGCGGAATGTGCAATGACGGGGATAAAAATCGAACCTGTCAAAATAAAGCAAATGCGCAGGATTATTCCGCAAAATAATGCGTTTAATACGGCCGGCAGACCAAGATAGCGATGTGCAAGGGCAAAAAGACAAATAACGGCGATTTCAACGATGATTCTGCACATCTTTTTTTGACGCGAAAGGTGTGAAACGGGAGAGAAAAGTTCAAACAGTTCGATGAGTGCGTTTGGCAAAAAAATCCTAAAAAGCGATTCTTCATACAAAGCCGCAATTATAACGCTCAAAATCAGAGAGACTTGCTCAAAAATCCCCGCGGGCGTTTCTGCCAAAACGGTGTTTGGCGTGTTTTTTATGAAGCAAAATAAAAAAAAGATTATGCGCGATGAAAGGCAAAGTGCAAAAAAAGTGAGGCAGAAAATGATTATATTGTGCTGCTTCTGTTTTTTTTCTGCTGGTTTTTCAAAGAGCAATCGGCTTTGTGCATACAAAAAAATCCCCATACAAGCGCTGAAAAGCGAAGAAAATCCAAAACTGATTTTTATCGTGGTGGTCTGTTCTGGAAGTTTTGTGATTGCGGGCAATAAAATTAAAAAAAATAATGCTAATAATTCTATAAAAAGTATGTTTTTTTTCATTTCTATGGTATTATATCAAAGAGGTCTAAATTGTTCATTACTTTAATTGGTATAATTATACTTTTGGTCGTTTTTATTAGACTGTCGGTTGTGTTCAAAGGAAAGGTTCAGTTTTTTGCACAAGGGCTCGATTTGCAATTCTCATTCCAAGAATTGAGTTTGCTGTGGAAACTCGCAAAAATATGCGCACTTGAAGAACCGACCGCGCTTTACATTTCTGAGCAGGCGCTGAATAAGGCGATTGCAAAGATGATTGATATGGCACAGCTTCAAGGAACGCAAAATTCTCCAGAAACGCAGGAATTTTTGTCAAAATTGTATGCGTATCGCACTAAAATTGCGATTGATGAGCAAAAATTCCGCGGCATCGTCTCTTCAAAGTCGCTGGACGTGGGGCAAAAACTGAATATTTTGCTTCCCGGAAATGGCGTTTTTACTTCGGAGGTCGTGAATAATGCGCGGGATTTAATCATTGCGGTACCAAAAAAGAACGGCGCGATTGTTATCGGCGGTGAAAAGTGGATTGGCAAAAATCTGAGTGTCTATCTGTGGAGAAAAGGGGACGCGGGGTATGTCTTTGATACAAAAGTTTTGACAGCGGGGTCGTTTTTGAGCCGTTCTGTTTTGAGTTTATCACATTCAGAGGCGCTGGAGCGTACCCAAAAACGAAAAAGCGTGCGATGTGCGTGCAAAATTCCGGTGAGTTTGTATATTTTGAAGCCGACCGATTTTGAATCTATAAACTATTCTGCAGTGGAATCGCTGCCGGGGTACAAAGCGGAACTTTTGGACATCTCGGAATCTGGTGCGCTGGTGAAAGTTGGCGGGCGCGGATATGAAAAAATGGGTATAAAACTGCAATTCGAGCTTTTTGAAAAGATAATCTTGATGTATGGCATTGTTCATTCGGTGGATTTTAATGCGGCGGAAAATTTTTCGCTTATGCACTTTGAATGTACGCATCTTGATTCGTCTATGCGAAACGAAATTTTGGGGTATGTGTATAATATTGTGCCTCAATCGCAGAAAGAGAAACTCGATGCAATGGCTTTGACCGAAAAAGATGAAGATATGGATATGGAAGAAATTATGCGCAAAGAGGACGCTCTCTTGAAGAATTTGCCGCCGACTGTAAATTCTGCGCCTGAACCTGAGCCAAAAGGAGAAGTGTAATGTGGAAAAAATTGCTGGTGTCGCCTTTTGTGCTTTTTTTTGCAAATCTGGTGTTTTCAAATGATTATTATGCAGATTTTTTGAAAGGCAATATGCAGGATAAAACCGAGGCGGTAAAAAAAAGTGCGGACAAAAATGGCGGAATTGCTCTTCAGTCGCTTGAATTTTGCTGTCAGTCGTATCAATTTTTGAAAAATGATAAAAGTCTGGAAACATTAGCGGCGGAAAGTGTAAAAATAATGCCGAATACCGAAAATTTTTCAAATGTGCTTGCAAATGTGTTCAATACGTTTGATTCGGAAATGGTAAAAACGGCGGTTGTGGATAATGTGTCAAAATATGCACCGAAAATGCTGTCGGAGAATGCTTCGAAGCCCGTTATTTCTGCAATTTCGGACTTTTTGACTGCCAGCGCGGCAAAAAATGATAAGGCGACGATTTTGCACGGAAAAATGATTGCACTTTTGGGAAAAGTCAGTTCCGAAAACGCTTTTGACACGCTGTTTGCGTGCTACGACAAAAACGTTTGGAAAGAATATAATCCGCTTCTTGAAACATCGTTGGTGAATATGTCGGCGGTTTTTAAGGACAAAATCAAAGATTTGATTGCGGGCGGCACTCCTCGCCAAAAAATGCTGGCGTTTAAAATCGCGGGCGGAAAAAATGACGGCAGTGCGTATTTGCCAGAATTGGCAATCAGCGCGCTTACCGAGGCGATTTACGATGCGGAAGATTTTTCAAAAGTGTCGTCGGATACCATTTTGCTTCAAATCAGTGCGCTCGATGTGATTGTTAAACGCAATTGGACGGCTGCCTGCGACTTTGTAACGCGATTTTTTTCGCTTTCGCAGCAAGAATATCGCGAGGGGCTTTTGAGCGATACGCAATTTATCAGCGTGATAAATGCCGTGGAGTCGCTCTCTCCACTGGACGCAGGCACAACGCTTTCGGCGTATTTGAACGTGCTTAATCGCGATACCGAGATGGGAAAAACGGTGTCGGCGGACGTTGCTCTTGCGGTGATAAATGCGCTCGGTTCACTAGGCGACAAAGCCGCGTTCGATTATCTTTTTAATGTACAGCATTTGAATTATCCAGAAAATGTTATCGTTGCTGCTCGTGATGCGCTTGCAAGGTTGAAATTGTGATACCCGAAAAAATCGAAAAACCGCTTTTTTTTCATTCGTTCTTAATTGCGGCGCTCTTGTTTGCCGTGCTGTTTTATTCTGGCATAGTAAAAATGACTGATAAGCACCCGTATACTGCGCTGATTTCGTTTTCCGACACAAAAAAAATCGAAGCCGTGGTGTGCGCTGCGCCCGTAAAATCTGCGTCGGGCAGATTTTACCTCGCCGAATGTGCATTGCGCTCGGTGTTCGGCGAGGTTAATCACCACGAATCGCGTTCGAGTGCGTCTGGGCGCATAACCGTGTTCGTTCCCGCACAGATTGCCGAGTCGCTTTTTCCGGGCAAATTGTGCAAAAATCCCGTGTATTTGGACGCGGGCGAAACCGTTTTGTTCACTGGCTCGGCGGGCGAGGGGGGCACTTTTTTTGCAGACGATGTGCAATGCAAGGGCTATTTCGGTGCTTTCGGCGCAGTCAATGCCGTGCGTGCGGCGTGCAGGTTGCAATTTCGCAGGCTTTTGTATTCGTGGCGTGAAGCGGGCGGGCTTTTGCTTGCGCTCATTACGGGCTGTCGCGAATACCTTGAGGTTCGCACTGGCGAGGCATTTCGCGGTGCGGGCGTATCGCACATTTTGGCAATTTCTGGAATGCATCTTGTTTTTATTTCGGGAAATATTGCGCTTGTTTTGTACACGCTGGCAGGAAAACGCTTTAAGCTCCTTTTATTGCTTGCCGTGCAGTTTTTGTTTGTGTGGTTTGCGGGCATTTCGCCGTCGCTTTTTCGTGCGCTTTTGTGCTCAATGCTGTCGATTATGAGCGCATTTTGCTATAAAAAAATCCGCCATCGCCTTGATTTTCTTGCAGTTGCCTTTTTGGTACACGCAATTATATTTCCGTCCCACCTTTTTCAGATTTCCTTTGTGTTTTCTTATGCGGCGTGTGCGGGAATTTTAGCATTTGCAGACCTCTTTGAACAAAAAATGACCGCGATTTGTCCGCCTGCGCTCTCGGCGAATATTGCGCTTTCGGCAAGTGCGCAGACCTTTACGCTGCCGATTTCAGCGCTGGTGTTCCGCTCGCTTGTGCCGTTTGCGCTTTTTGCGTCCGTTGCTTTAAGCCCGCTCGTGAGCGTTTTTATGATTGTGGGCGTTATCGCAATTATGCTTTGCTTAATGCTGCCGATGTTGTCGCCGTTTTTTGGTGTCATCATCGGCGCGCTATACAAAACCATTTTTTTCACGGCAACCTTTTTTTCGGGACTGCCCGCGATACATTTTTGAGGAGAAAAATGAAACACCCTGATTATAATTCAGCCGCAAGCCTAAAAACCTTTATGGAAGAGCACGGAATGGCAATGCAAAAAAAGTTCGGGCAGAACTTTTTGCTCAACGAAACAGCGCGCCGTCGCTTGATTGACGCACTCGATATTGATGAAAATACGAACGTGTGGGAAGTCGGACCGGGCTTGGGGGCGATGACCGAAGAGATTTTGTCGCGCGGTTCACGGCTTACGGTGTTTGAGATTGACCACGGCTTTGCTTCGTGTGTGCGGGAATTTTTCGCAAAAGAAAGTGAAAACGGAAAATTCGCTTTGGTGGAAGGCGATGTGTTGAAGACGTGGCAAAAACGAGCCTCACAAGAAAAGGACGCTATGCCCACGCGCTTTTTCGGCAATCTTCCCTACAACGTTGCCGCGACGATTATTGCCGACACGATAAGCGCTGGCGTGCGTTTTGACAAGGCGGTGTTTACGGTGCAAAAAGAAGTCGCCGAGCGAATGTGCGCTACATGCAACACGGATAATTATTCCTCATTTTCGGTGCTGTGCCAGTGGGCGTATCGGGTGGAACCGCTGCTGGATTTGGCGGGCGGCAATTTCTGGCCAAAGCCGAACGTGGCAAGCAGGGCGGTCGTTATGACGCGGCGGGAGGATTTCCCGCGCTGTTCCAATCCTGCCGTGTTTATGAAAATGCAACGCGCGCTGTTTTCTTCGCGCCGAAAGACCGTGAAGAACAACCTGAGTGCGTTTTTGTCGTCGGCGGAGCGGGCGAGCGCGGCACTTTCCCAGTCGGGCATTGACGAAAAAATGCGGGCGGAACAGCTGACGATTGACGAGTTATTGCGATTGTCAGACGCAGTGAATGAAAGCAAATAAAAGGATTTCTTTTCTTACACCTTTTTTAACCCGACTTATCGAAAGTCGGGCTTTTTATTAAAACCCGAGCTCGAGCAGAAAAAAGTGTCATTTTTAATCCAACGATTAAAGTTGACACTTTTTACAAAGTGTATTTCTTTATTCTAACACGACTTTTCAAAAAAACAAAGTGTCATTATTAAACGTTCGTTTAATTCTGACAGTTTTGCGGACGTTTTTTTGGAGGTCTTTCTATGAAAAAGATTTTTTGTGCAGCGGCACTTGCCCTGCTGTTTTTTGCTTCGGCATTGGTTTTCGTTTCTTGCTCCAGCGACAGCGATGATGACGATGATTCTTCAAGTTCCAGCGCAATCAGCGAAGAGTCAACGACGGTAGGCTTTTATCAAGCAAGCGAGGGCGATGTTCTCTATGACGGAACACATTATTATCACTTTACAAGCGCAACGGGAGGCGTAAGAAACGAAGATGCATCTTCGACCGAAAGCGAAAAAACGTTTGAATACTCGTCTTCCACAGGGGTGTTAAATCCTGATTATGATGATTTTGACGAGTATATTATAACGTACGGCGGAAAAATCTATCTTGTAAACAATCGCCTTACCAATTCTGGAAGTTCTCTGTTTTCCACCTTTACAGATGGTTATTCTCATGGAAGCAACGAATATGGCAAAGCGACTATGACGCTTTCATCAGACGGAAGCCTTTCAGGTTCAATATATGACACAGGTTCTGACGGTAGTTATCATGAGAGAGCAATATCAAACGGTACTTTTACGAACGCAAGCGGCATCATTTCTGCAAAAGCTACCGTTATTATTACTCGAAAAGAATATGGCGAAGATGAAGAAACAGAAACCATTCCTAATGGAGAATGGATTATGTTCTACTGCGGCAATTATATGTACGATGTTGACGAAGAGCTGACCGTTGTCGATGAATGAAGTCGATTGGCTTGTAATTTGTCTTATTGAGCGGAGCGAAATATCTCAATTTGCAGATTCTTCGCTTTGCTCAGAATGACCTTTTTTGTGAGCGGTGATACGGAAAGTATGCTGTCATTATCTCACCTCGACGCGATAATCTTTCGTCGTAATCTTGTGCGGAAAATAGATTTCGAATCAAGTTCGGAATGACATAAAGATAAGCACTCAGAATAACATAAGAATGAGCATACCTTTTGAAACACGTCCCAAAAAACATAACAAAACGTGCGCTTTTACTCTGACGATGAGATGTTTAGCGCACGGGCGATGAGAAGTGTGCCGCTCGTTCGAGTGAGATACCTCTCATCGCCCGCGCGGTGTTTCTCTCATCGCTCGTGCGGCACTTCTCTCATTTGGCAGATGAGAAAGTCTCTAATTTGCTTTTTTTGCAGTCAAATTATATGCGTAGCGGATTTCGCGAATAGACTTGAGTTGTGCACCGCTTGAATATTTTGTGCGAATCACAAGCGCAATGTTGCCCTCTTTCAAATCCTTAGGCACTTTTACCATAATCTGAGCGGGCTTGTTGACGGCAAGGCGGCTGTTCGCGCGGTGTTCGCCTTCGGAGTCGATGAAGAACACGCCTTGCTCTTCGTCTTTTTCGTCCTGAATCTTGATTTTTATGCCGTCAATAGACACCATTTCGCCTATCGTAACAGTTCCTGAAGTATCGCCCGTTTCCGTGTCGGTAACCGAGCCGATTTTCGCGCCGCCTGCATCTTTTGAGCCGTTGATTTTCACGCTCACACTGCCCAGTTCTGCTCTAAGCGCACTGCCGATGTTCATATCGACCGTGCATTTGTGAATTGCGGGGTCGAATGGGGTAGTGCACGTTTCAAACACTCCCGATACGCGCGGCTGCATTTGCACAAAGCCGTTAGAATAGGCGTGTCCGTTGAGCACTCTCTTAATGACCGCGGCTTGATAGCGCTTTAAGATGTCGCTTACTGTTGCTTTGTTGATTTCAATGCCCTCTTCGATAATGTCGTTCACGATGTCATCGTCTTTGACACTCGAAACAATCTGCACTTCAACGAGTTGGTCTTTGTCGTTGTCTGGAGTAAACATATTCGGGCGATACATACCCGTCCACGTATACTTTGCCATATATAATTCCTCCGCGTTTATAAGTCCGCCGACTATATGCTTATATCAAACACTTAAAACGCACGGCTCATTGTAATAGGGAATCAATGAATCGTGGGTTATAAATGTAAGATTATCTGTCTTTGCTTGCGAAATCAATAAACGGTCAAACGGGTCGTGATGTTCAGGCGCGTTATCGTTTCGCGACAGTGTATCAAGCGCAAAAATATGGCGTTGATACAGTGGGTATTCGATAAAGTTCTGGTTTTCACAATAGGTTGCAAAGTCTTTTGCTGAAAGCGTAAGACTTTGTGGCTTCCTCGAATGTTTTATCGCGACTTCCCATAGAGACACAAGGCTAAAATAAACCGTATTTCGTTCGTCGTTTATTAAATCCCGTGCTGCTATAGAAAGCCGCTCATCGCCTGTGATATACCAGATTAAAATATGTGTGTCGGCTAATATTCGCATTAGAGCACTCCAAACAGTTTGGCAATTTCTTCGTTGTCGTCATCAAAATTGATGGGATAAGAAAATTTGCCTTTTTCTCTGCCGAATTGCCGTTTTTTTGTGCTGGCGGCAGTTTTTTCTTCGTTATGCAAACTCTGTGCAAGAAGCGTAAGCAACAGCACTCGGTGATTATAATCAAGTGATGTCGCTTTTTGTGCCAATTCTGAAAATGCAGCCTCTGACATATAAATCCCTCCGCGTTTAAAAGTCCGCCGACTATATGCTTAGAATAATGACGCGCTGTCGCTCTGCAAAGCCAAAGGCGGAGCGTCGTCCGTGATTTCAATCGAGGCGACGGGATTCGGCGACACACGCACCGCCTGCGCCTTTAAGCCCTTCTCCGCAAAACTCGCCGCCGCATAGCGCACACTTGCCGCTTTTGACCTGCCTTTTCGCGCAAAGTTCAGCGTAAAGCCGAAATTCTCCCTCGTATCGACGTGCAGAATCTCCGCACCGTCTCCCACAATCGTATAATCGCGGTTCATAATGTAGCCTGCGATACGGCAGCGTTTAATATACACGCACTTGGTTTCTGAATCCTTGTAGATAATCGTGAAAAGAACAGAAGAGAGGCTCTCTTTGTCGCCAAGACAGCAATGCCACAGCCCTGTGCCCACAAACAGTTTTTCGGGCGCTTGGGACGTAATCGAATACATACCGTTTTGCCGCATAAAGAAAATGCGGTCGAACGGCGACACCTGCAACAGCGTCTTTCCGCCAGACACCTTCGTGCCTAAATTGCCCTTGTCGTCGTACTTGAGCGCAGTGTCGCGGCGAATCACCGCTTTCTTGTCCACCTGCTCGAACGTCGTAATCTCGGTGCGGCGGACTTTTAGCGACTTGTCGATTTTCGCGTCAATCGCGTTCAGCGTCGCAATCGCGTAAGACACAAGGTCGCTCAACAGCTTGTCGATTTCAGCAATGCGCGCGTTAATCGCCGTAACTTCGGTGCGGTTCTTGTTGATGTCGAACAGCGAAATGCGCCGAATCGGGATTTTCAAAAGATGGTCGATGTCCTCGTCGGTAATCTCTCTGATAAGCTCTTTCTTGAACTTGGTGAATCCCGACCGCACCGCCTGCGCCACATCCTCCGCCGTCGTCTGCTCCTCGATTTTCTTGTAAATGCGCTCCTCGATAAAAATGCGCTCAAGCGTTCGCAAATGCAATTTTTCACGCTGCTCGGCTCGCTCCGCCTCCAGTTCGCGCTTCAAAATCCCCTTGAGAGCCTCCGCGTGATACTTAATCACGTCCGTTACCGTCATTCGCACAGGCATATTGTCGCGGATAACGAGCAGATTGCACGACACGCTTTGCTCGCACTCGGTATACGCATACAGCGCAGGCACAACGTCCTTTGCATACACGCCGCGCGGCAGCTTTATCTCGATATTCGCGCGGTCGCTCGTGTAATCGTTAATCGCAGAGATTTTCACGCGCCCCGCCTTTGCCGCGCTCTCAATGCTGTTCATCAGCGTTTCCGTCGTCGAACCGAACGGCAATTCCGTAATCACGATTTTCTTTTCATCGCTCAAATCCAGTTTTGCCCTCGTTACGATTTTGCCCAAGCCGTCCGCGTATCCCGACACGTCGCACAGACCGCCCGTCGCAAAATCGGGGAAAAGCTGGAACTTTTGTCCGCGCAAACATTTTTTCTCCGCGTCGATGACTTCCTTGACGTTGTGGCTCAAAATCTTCGTGCTCATACCGACCGCGATACCCTCCGCGCCCAAAATCAGCACGAGCGGCAGTTTTGCAGGGAACGTAACAGGCTCTTTGTTGCGCCCGTCGTAACTCGGCACATATTCCGTCGCCGTCGGGCTAAAGAGAATGTCGCGCGCAAGGTTCTTTATGCGGCACTCGATATATCGCGGAGCAGACGCACTGTCGCCCGTGAACATATTGCCGAAATTCCCCTGCTTTTCAATGAACAGCTCCTTGTTCGCCAGCACGACCAACGCCCCGTAAATCGACGCATCGCCGTGCGGGTGATATTTCATACATTGCCCCACGACGTTCGCCACCTTGTTAAACTTGCCGTCGTCCGTTTCAAAGAGCGTATGCAAAATGCGCCGCTGCACAGGCTTCAAGCCGTCCGCAAGCTCTGGAATCGCGCGGTCGCGAATAACATAGCTCGCATAATCTATAAAATTCTTCTCAAAAATATCCTTTACAAATGCCATTTTCTTTTTCCTTTTCGCTTGGCTCAAATTGCCCAGTTTTCAATACACAAACCATCAATTCGCCCCAAATGCTCCTCGTTGTTTGTTACCAATACCGCACCGCTTGCAAGGGCACTTGCGCCGATAAAAATATCTGCGTCCTCGATAAGCTGTCCGCGCTTTTTAAGGTCAGCATAAATGCGAGCGGCGCACAGAAGCGATTCCCGTGTCATAAAGCAGATAGGAAACAACTCACAGAACGCCTCGAAGCGAGAAAGTTTGTTTTTTGCGTTATGAGCAAAAAGTCCGCGCTCAATTTCATAATACACCATTTCGGGCAAAACAATTTCATTTGCCCCTACAATAGCGAACAGCCGATTTCGCACCTCCTCATTTCCCTCAAGCAAATAACTGACAATATTTGTGTCAAGCATATACACCATCAAAAACGCTCCTTGAAGTTTACGCGATTGCTGCGGATTTCTTCGGCTTCCTCGTGCGACAACATTCCGAACACATTATTTATTGCTTGTATTCTCGAATCGTGTGCAGAAAGAGTTACTTCGCTGTCGGCTCTTTGCTGCTTTTCAAAAACCGCGTCAGACGTAAGCGGCTCGCTTTCATCTAAAAACGTGATGATAACGCGCTGATTCGGCTTAACCGAAACGGCTTCGTCAGTTATATAATTTTTCCCGTCATAATATCCTTTTACTGCAAGCATTTTTTTCTCCTCAAAGTCTAGGAAGATTTCCTCAATCTTTTCGCTGCTCCCCTAAAACTCCCTCGCCTTCTTTAGAAGAGGGGCGGGGTGATGTTACAAAGCAGCCTGTGGCTACAAAACACGCTGGCGTGTCAAGCGTCGATGTCGTCGCTCAAGTTGTTCACGATGAACTCGCGGCGTTCGGGCGTGTTCTTGCCCATATAAAATTCCAGAAGCGTCGGAATGTTCTTCATCACTTGGATTTCAATCGGCGTTAAGTGCATATCCTCGTGGATAAACTGCGAAAACTCGTTCGGGCTGATTTCGCCCAATCCCTTGAACCGCGTAACCTCCACGCCCGCGCCGAGCTTTTTCAGGCTCTTGTCCCGCTCGTCCTCGCTGTAGCAATACACCGTTTTTTTCTTGTTGCGCACGCGGAAGAGCGGCGTTTCCAGAATAAAAACGTGCCCCGTCGTAACCAGCTCTTTGTAATAGGTGAGAAAAAACGTCAAAACGAGATTGCGGATATGAAAACCGTCGTTATCCGCATCGGTCGCGATGATGATTTTGTTGTAGCGCAGATTGTCGATGTAGCTAGAATCCGCGTCTTTCACGCTGTCGTCTTTTTCGATGCCGAGCGCCATCATCAAATTGCACAACTCGTCATTTTTATAGATGTCCTGCTGCTTTTTGCCGAACATATTTTCTGGCTTTCCGCGCAGAGAGAAAATCGCCTGATACGACACGTCGCGGCTTCCGACCATTGACCCCGTTGCAGAATCTCCCTCGGTGATAAAAATCATCGAATCCGCGCCCTTTTCGCCGTCGCCTAAATGATAGCGGCAATCCTTGAGCTTGTCGATTTTGAGCTGGGTCTTTCTTGTGGCTTCGAGTTTTTTCTTGCGCAAAGAATTGAGGTCGGTGCGGAAACTTTCGTTCGCGTTGATTTTGTCCTGCATAATCTTCGCCGCGTCGGGATTTTTGTGTAGCCATTCGTCAAGAGCCGCCTGCGTTTCTGCGACAATCCACGAGCGAATATCGGTGTTGCCGAGCTTGTTTTTGGTCTGGCTTTCAAACACGGGGTCTTTCACCTTGACGAGCAGCGCCGCATTTAGCCCATAGCGCACATCTTCGCTGTGATACGATTTATTGAAAAACGCATTGATTCCCTTTAAGAAGCCCTCTTTGAACGCCGCCAAATGCGTGCCGCCGTCCGCTGTGTACTGCCCGTTGACGTAGCTGAAATAGCTTTCGGTGTTGCTGTTTGTGTCGCCGTTAATCGTGTGCGTGAATGCAAACTTGAGCTTGTCGCCCGAATAAAAGCCCACGTCATAGAGTTTTTCGCCGTCCATCTCGGCAGTGAGCAAATCGAGCAGCCCGTTTTCGCTTTTGTAGGATTGCCCGTTGCAGATGAGTTCAAGTCCGCTGTTGAGATACGCATAATTCCAAATGCGCTTTTCCACAAACTCCATATTGAACGCATATTTGCCGAAAATCTCCGTGTCTGGCACGAACTCAAAATACGTTCCCGTCTTTTCGCCCTTGGCTGCCTCTCCGTTCAGCTCTTCCTGCAATTTGCCGCGGATAAATCTTGCCTCGCAGAACTTTCCCTCGCGCACGCTTCGCACGATGAACTCAGCCGAGAGCGCGTTGACCGCCTTTGTGCCCACGCCGTTCATTCCGACCGAGAACTGAAACACGTCGTCGTTGTATTTTGCGCCCGTGTTAATCTCGCTCACGCACGCGACCACTTTGCCCAGCGGAATACCGCGCCCGTAATCACGCACTTTTACGCGATTGTTTTCTATTGACACTTCGATTTTCTTGCCGTAGCCCATAATGAACTCGTCAACGGAGTTGTCAATCGCTTCTTTGAGCAGGATATAGATACCGTCGTTTTGGTTCGAGCCGTTGCCGAGCCGCCCGATATACATACCGCTTCGGAGGCGGATATGCTCCAAAGCGTCCAAATGTTTAATCTGTGATTCGTCGTAGATAGCTTTTTTTTCTGCCATATTTGCATAATATAGCAGAAAATCCGCATAAATGGCAAATCCTTTTTCTGCGATGTGAAAAAAAGGGGTGAAATTCGACGGTTTTCAAAAATGACACGGCGGCTTTTTGGAAAAGCAGTGCGTGTCAAGATGACATTCGCCATTTTTTTGCAAAAGGAAGGCGTGTCACCGTGACATTTACTGTCTTTGAGCAAAAACAATGCGTGTCAAAATGACATCGCTCGATTTTGGAAAACGGCGGGCAATGTCATTGTGTTGCGTGCCGTTTTTTGCGGGAAGGGGAGTTTTTTGGCGCGATTTAGCTGAAAAACTTTTGCGCGTAGCCGACGAGCCAAATGGCAAGGACTATCAGCGGCAAAATCCACGTTATATAAAAGCGAATCTGCACGGGAAATTTCATTCCATTGCCCGTATTTGCTTCGGCGATGAAGTTTTTGAATCCCCAGCCGTAGCGCGAGGTGCAGAACATCAAATACACCAGCGAACCGAGCGGCAGCAGGTTGTTTGATACGATAAAATCTTCGAGGTCTTGAATGTTGCCGATAGCAGCGAACTGCACACCGCTCAAGACGTTGAACCCCAGCGCGCACGGCAGAGAAAGCACAAATACCGCAACAAGATTGATGATAACCGCTTTTTTTCTGCTCCAGCCGAATAAATCCATCACCGACGCAATCAAATCTTCAAAAATGGCGATGACCGTCGATAGCGCGGCAAACGACATAAACGCAAAGAAAATCGTTCCCCACACGCGCGAAAACTTCATCGCGTTAAAAATATTCGGCAGCGTGATAAAAATCAGCCCCGGACCTTGCCCCGGATTCACGCCGAACGCAAAACACGTCGGAAAAATGATAAAGCCCGCCATCAGCGCAACAAACGTGTCGAGCGCAATAATGCTGACAGCCTCGCCCGTGAGCGCGCGTTCCTTGCCGATGTATGAACCGAAAATAGCAAGCGAGCCGATACCGATAGACAGCGTGAAAAACGATTGCCCCATTGCCGCAAAAATTACTTCGCCCCAGCCGTGTTCGCTCATTTTTGAAAAATCGGGCTTGAGATAAAACGAAATGCCTTTGAGCGCGCCGTCGAGCGTTACCGCCCGCACCACCAGCACAATCATCAGGCACAAAAGCGATGTCATAATCGCGGTGGACGCTTTTTCCACGCCTTTTTCCAGCCCGCGCAGACAGATGATAAATCCCACGATGATAACCAGCGCCATCCTTTTCAGAAATTATTTCACACTCTCCAAATGTATAAGAAATACTATTCGCTTTCGTTCAATCCGTTTGACAAACAGCACCTTCGTCCTTTCTCTCTGGAGCAAATCTTCGT
>CALBGU010000163.1 GCA_937893155.1 uncultured Treponema sp.
AAGGGAAGCTGAGTGCGGAGGAGTTCAAGGCGATAACCGGCAAGGGATTGCTGGGGTAAGGTAAAAGATGAAGCAGGTGTGTAACTTGGAGACAGGTTGCATGCCTGCTAATTTTTTTTGTGGTATAATAAGCCTATCCAGAGAAAGAACTTGAAATAGCGCGGATGCCTAACCTAGTGAGTGGGAAGTCGAACTTCACGGGGTCAGAAGGGCAGAAGAGGCGGAAAGAGGAAGTAATTTGCTTAGCGGACACGATGTCCCCGATTTTCCGCAACGTTAGGCCAAGTTTAAGTGCTATTCGGTGCATGTGCACATCTGTCGGCACAATAAGTTCGCTGGGCTTCAGGACTTCCCAGCCGCCGGGATCTACATCTTCCTTCCTTACCATCCACCTTAAGTACAAGAACAGTCTCTTACATGCGCTGCCATCCTTAGGGGCTGAGATCAACGAGAACGAACCAGCCGCTTTGTTGCGTGATAACCTCTCCGCAAACTTGTCCATCCCGGAAAATATATCCCCGTCAGACTTGCGCAGGCAATCTCCCGCAAATGCCTCGATGCTGTCATATTCCCTGAGCACTTCCAGTGTTCCGTCTGTTGATCCGGCATCCACGCAAATAATCTCAATGCTTTTTAAAGTCTGATTTATCGTATTAAAATCAACTCTATAAAATGCCACAGCCAGATACATCATTCGTCGTTTTATCAAGGAACTCTGCTTGTTTCGCGCTGTTGAGGCTCTCAAAATTCTCGATTATCATATCTCCGCCGATTGAAAATCTTTGCGGCATAATGTGATTTGCATACTTGTAGTCGATATCGACAAAATCACCGTCAAGTTTTACAGTGATCTCAACAAGTTCATTACGAGGCTGCTGCCTTCGCCCTCTGTTGATGTACATTTGTAATTCCTCATCGGAAATGATTCCGCCGAGAACAGTTACCTTTACTTCCTGCATATACTCCTCCGTATAGATCTAATCGACTGCCTTATATAAGAGCCTTGTCTTTCCGGCTTCCTCGAACCCGCAGGTCTCATAAAGCTTCCATAGCACAACATTCTTTACCGAAGCAGGATAAGGTGCATCAAATGAACGGTTGTCGGTAAGTACATCAAGTTGATCATCATTTACGAGAATATCAGCCTTTATAGCCTCAAGCCCGGCGTTTGTGACCTTTGGATCCAATTTCAGCGATACGCTGTGTTTCGGGATCAGAGCTTTTTCGTCCGATTTGTCAAGCGGCAGCGGATAGTATGTCAGATATTCAGGCTTTACATGATACAAGCTAAACAGTATATATGGCAGCTTTTCGATAATTTCGCATTTAAGGTCAAAAATGTCGTAGCCTTTCTCCATATTCAGCTCGTATAGGTAGTAAACATCAGCAAATACACCGATATTCATATCGATAGCGCCCTCAAAAATAAGCGAGGATGCCACATACGACAGATCAGCGCTCATATCATCACACAATTCAAAGAAGTTTTCTCCGTCATCAGCCATCTGATTTCCGAGAATAAGCGTTCCTATTATTTCTCCGAGATATATGCACTTGTCACTGCTTCCGCTGTAGATCTTCTCATATTCATCATCGGAAAGCCCCTCGGGTATTCCGTAGATATGGATAAAGCCGTGTTCAAAATACTTGTCCTCTGCGTCTTCAAAGTTGAAGTAACAACGGGATCCGGTATCTGCAACGGCAAAATAATCGTGAAAATCGTAAATCTGTCTGACTGCGAGCAGGCGGTGAACGTGCAGCTCAAGAACGCACCTTCGCTTTCTTCAAGCGCAAAAGTTACCGTTTTGGAGGGCGAAAAAAATGCAGAAAATTCATTTGCCGAGCCTGAAAATATCGTTCCGCAAGAAAAAACATTCGATGGCGTAAGTTCAGATTTCACCTATCCTGCCGCGCCGTATTCACTTTCTATTCTCGAAATCGACGCAAAATAACAGCGACCTTTTTCGTAATAAACAAGTTCTATCCCGTCCCCGTGCAGATTGCTCAAAAGCGCGCGCGGGGATTTTTGTCGTTTTGCCACAGCGAAAAATGCAAATGGCATTATCGCAACTGTTCCACATCTTCAAGAGGCAATTCGGTCAGCTCCGAAACTTCCTCCGCGCTCATACCGCGCTCGAGCAACTTTTCGGCAAGCGATTTTTTCTCCTCATACACGGCATTTTTTCCGTCGGCATTTTCTTCAGCCGCCGCTTGCGATTTTGGCAATCGTATTGGCGAAACCTCTGCACTGACGGCATTTCCCGCCGGCACTACATCATTCAAAAAAGCGCGAATCACTTCATTCACAACCTCGGGAAAAAGCGCACACAGCTCATCTTTATCATAACTCGACGTTTTTACCAACGGCACATATTGCGGCGAAACGGCAACATATTCGCGGTTCACGAGTTTATTGCCCGCACTATCCACGCCGTACACCGAGAGCACAACACGCGGAGCAACGCCGATATTATGCACACCGTCCTTTACATACATCTTTTGAAACAAAAAATGTACATATAAAACAGATTTCGCCGTTGTTTCCTCGCACATCGTTTTGTTCAGTTTGCCGTTAGACGACTTAACCACGTCATAGCCCGCCGCAGGCAGTGTTTTCCCCACATAATCAAACAGATTTTTCCCTGCATTTTTGTAAGACGAACATTCTTGAATGACCGTCGGGTCAATCACCGCAATCCCCGCTTCCCGCAATCTGCGCGAAAAAAGCTCGGACGCTTCGTCAATGCGCGATTGTGCCGTTTCGGATTCAGCATTGTTGCGGTTAATGGCACGATTCAAAACGCCCGTCAAAATGCCGTCATCAGTCGCTTGCACTTGGTTCGGAGCGTCGTTTTTTTCATCGTACCACGGCACAGAAGGATTGGAATAAATCGTCATTATCGCCACTGGATTGCACCTCGAAAAATCCACGCTCGTGGACGCACAAGAGCACAAAAACAACGGAACAGCAAACAACACAGCACTCATTTTTTTCATACACAGCCTCGCTATTGATTTTTTACCGTTACACAACAATAGTATCATAATTTACAGCGAAGTGTTATAAAAAAAATGCGTATATATCAATTTTTTCTTTCTTTATAACGAAAGGTGTGGTATACTATTATGAGATAAGTCAAATTGTATCAATATTTATTGGTATTCGGAGATGCTTATGAACAAAGTTATTCAAAAAGGTGTTGTTGCACTGATGGCTTGCTGCTCGTTTTCGGCTGCATTTTCTCTCGGCAAAAACAAAAAAAACGCGAAAGAGGTGGATTCTGCGGTTTATGAAAAATATTCAAAGCCAGCGTTCTCGAATCCCGACGCAATGGGGCAAACAAATTGGGAAACGCTGAACTGCCACGACCCAAAGCTGTTCCAAGACGATGACGGGACGTTTTATGTATACTCCACAGACGCGGCAATCGGCGGGCAGGGGCAAAAGGGGCTTCAAATCCGAAAATCAACAGACCTTGTGCATTGGCAGAGCCTCGGGAAATCAGCCATTCAGCGAAAATGGGACCGAGACTGGCTTCGCTGGACCAATTTTACGATGCTGAATGCGTCAACGTGGGCACCGACGATTATCAAGCAAAATGGATTGTATTATCTTATTCACGGCATCATCGTCGATTCGCGCTCCCCCGGGCACCCAGACGCTTCTATCACGCTCACCATTGCGTCGAGTCCCGAAGGTCCGTTTTATCCTGCAAGCGAAGCAGCCGCACGGGACGCAAAAATCGCTTCTGTATTGAAAAATCTCGATGTGGAATATAAACAGTCCACCATCGTGCGTTATTCTTGGGAAAATCGCGCAGAAACGCAAAAAGACCCCAAAATCACGAACGCACACAGTTTGAATCTGGCAAATTACGATACGCAACAGCAAGTGTACGATGAGCAATCTTCTTGGCTCGACGGCTTCGGCGGTATAGACCCCGAATTTGTCACCGACGTGGCAACGGGCAAAAATGTGGAATACGACATCGCGGGCAGAAAATGCTACGGATTCACCTACGGCTCGTGGAAAGGCGGAATTGCGCTGATGTATCTTGACGCGGTGTCGCTCAAGCCTGTAAATCCTGCAAACGGCGAAGAACTCGATGTTCCTGCCGACTGCGTGGAAGGCGCATTCGGAACGTGCATTGCAGGCGGCTACGGTGCGTCGTACGAAGGCGCGCAGGTGATTTTCAACAGCGAGACTGGCTATTATTATTGCTTTGTGTCAATGGGCTCTCTGGATTGGGAATACCGCGTGGGCGTGGGACGAGCCGAAAATGTGGAAGGTCCGTATTTTGACGGCGCGGGCAAAAATATGCGTTTTACCAAAGAAAACTGGACGGAATATCACGCAGTCGGCTCAAAAATCATCGGAAGCTGTGCTCTTGAAGGCGAAAATCAGTTCCGCTGCCAAGGCGGTCAGAGCATTTTGCGCTCAAACGACGGAAAAATCCTTTTTGCCTGCCACACGCGCACGAACTTTTTGCCGGGATATTTCTTCTTTTTGCAAGTCCATCAGATGTTTTTCACCGACGACGGCTGGCCGGTGCTCAACCAAAACGAATATTACGAAGATGCCAAAACAGCCGAGGCGCTCAAGCCGCTTTCGGTTTCAGAAATCGCGGGAACATACGATATGATTTTGACGGTGCGCGGAACGCAGACGGGCGATTTTCAGCCGTTCGGACAGCCGACCCCCGTGCCGAATATTTCGCAGTGCGACGCCGTGCCAACGCCGTCAAAGGCGGTCAAGCTAAACGCGGACGGCAGCGTATCGGGCGCGTACAGCGGAAAATGGTCGCTCGGGGACGACGGATATTCACTCGTGATTGAAATTGCACAAGGCACATTCCGCGGCTATGCGCTCAATGCGGTAGATTGGGCAAAAAAGAGCGGCAACACCCGAAAAACCATCACGCTCACCACGATTGACGGCACACAAAGCGGCGAATATCTCTGGGGCAACAAGCGATAACGGTGATTTATCACAAAAAAAACAGCAAGGAGGCTTCTCCCCTTGCTGTTTATGCGCTTGCAGAACTTACTTCTTTGCCTTTTTAGGAGCGGTGGCATTTGCTTTTGCAACAGCGGCAAAAATCTCGCTTGCAAAAGAACCAAGATGTTCATCGTTTTGCATCAGCAAAAGATACGGCTCAATCTGAGTATTAAAATACAAAATAAGTTCCTTTTTGATTTCGTACGCACTCGCCCCGTCAGCCGCCTTTGACTGCGTGTTCTGAAGATTCAGGGTTTTTACCGCCGCGTTTGCCGCCCACAGCGCAGACGAAAGCTCGCCCACGCCGTCAAGCAGTTTTATCCGCGCCGCATTTTCTGCCGAAGAAAATTCGTGCTCCACGCTGTCAAGGATTCCTGATTCTTCCTTGTACGGCAAATTGACAATCGAAAGCCCGCCGTGGCGTTCAATCACCTCCAGCAACACCTGCGCCGCCGACTGTTTTTCGGGAAAAGGCAATGCCGTATAGCCTTTCACGCCCACAATAAGCGTCTTCAAAGCCGCGTCCCTCATTTCGTCCTTTTCCTCAAGACCAACGACCGACCGCGCGCTCTTCATCGCTTCAGTGAGATTTTCTGCACGCTTGGCAAGGTGCGAAAACCGCGGCTGAAGGTACTCTCCGAGCGTTTCTCCGCGCTGTTTTGCAAGCGCTGCACAATCCTGAAATAGTTGCTGCGCATTCGCATTTTTCACATTTGCTACAATTTTCATACGAATTCTCCTTAGGCAAAATCATAGCGGTCAGAAAAAAAAGTTGCAAGCCGTGTAAGCCGTACCTTTTTGCCCGCCAACTCTTTGGAATCAAAAATAGACAGATATTTTTGCTCTCCAAGCCTTTGGAATCAAAAATAGACAGATATTTTTGCCCTCCAAGCCTTTGGAATCAAAAAATAGACAGATATTTTTGCCCTCCAAGTCTTTGGAATCAAAAAATACCGCCGTTTTTCACTCTCCAACTCGTTGGACATAAAAAAATAGAACAGATGATTGTCGCACAGAGCTTGATTCTGCCGCTATTCTCTTGAATAGGATTGTCTAAAAAAAGATTATCGGGTCAGGGTGCAATAATGACCGCATACGTTTTATAGCACGGCTAAAATACAAAGTCGGAATGACAAAATATGCAATTAAAATGTATAAATATGCAATTATTTATTGACACAAAAGGCGGATTTCACAATAATTAAGGCTATGATGAATCCGTTAGCACAAGAATTAAACGCCGCACTTGAGGGCACGACCCCATGCTGCCTGTTGTCAGATTTCGGAAAGCGCATTTTCTTTCCGAAAGGTATAATCGCGCAGAGTGCCGAGGCAAAAAAGCTCGGGAAGACCGCAAATGCCACCATCGGAATGACCGTGGAAAACGGTGTGCCCGTCATTTTGGGGGCGGTGCAAAAATCTGCGCCAGAGTTATCCTCGCGCGAACTCGTGGCGTATGCGCCGACTGCGGGAAATCCAGAGCTTCGCCAAGCGTGGAAAAATGAAATCATTCGCAAAAATCCGTCGCTTGCCGCAAAAAATATTTCGCTTCCCGTTCTTGTTCCCGGACTTACGGCGGGAATCTCGTATCTTTCGGATTTGTTCTTGGACGAAAAAACAACGTTAATCGCAGGCGACCCGTCGTGGGATAATTATTCGCTCATCGCAGAAACCCGCCGCGGTTCCGCATTCAAGCAATTCTCGATGTTCAAAAACGGCGGCTTTGATTTCGAGGCATTTTCAAAAGCCGTGTTGGACGAAGCAAAATCGGGATTTGTGCGCGTTTTGCTCAACTTTCCGCAGAATCCGAGCGGCTACAGCCCAACCGCAACAGAAGCCGCACACATCGTGGCATTTTTGACGGACGTTGCCGAAAAAGGCGCGAAAGTCCTCGTTTGGTGCGATGATGCGTATTTCGGGCTGGACTACGAAGACGACATCGAAAAGCAATCGCTGTTTGCGTATCTTGCAGATGCGAGCGAAAATCTGCTGGCAGTCAAAATCGACGGACCGACAAAGGAAGATTTCGTGTGGGGATTCCGCGCAGGATTTTTGACATTCGGCGGGAAAAATTTGACCGATGCGCATTACGACGCGCTCATCAAAAAACTGATGGGCACAATCCGCTCCTCCGTGAGTTGTGCGTCAACGCCGCCGCAATCCATTTTGCTCAAAGCGCTCTCAGACCCCGAAATCGAGGCGCAAAAGAGAGCATTCCGCAATTTGCTTTGCCGCCGCTACAAAAAAGTCCGCGCATTTACCGATTCGCACAAAAGCACTGCGCTTGAGCCGCTTCCGTACAACTCGGGCTATTTTATGTCGTTCCATTTGAACAGCGCAAACGCCGAAGAAGTGCGCCAGTCGCTCTTAAACAAGGACGGCATCGGCACGATTGCTATCGATTCTCAAACATTGCGCGTTGCATTTTCATCGCTCGACGAAGACAAAATCGACGTTGTGTATGCAGCCATTTACCGCACCGCCGAGGAATTAAGCCGTGCGTAAAATCGCAATTTTCGCGCTGACGGCAATCGCACTCACGGGGTGCAAAAGCCGTTCAGCGCAGTCAGTTCTTTCAACAACACCAATCGTCATTTGGACGGACATCAGCGAAATCGCCTCTTGCACCGAACTTTTCAATGCAAGTCAAAGCGATTTCAAGGCGGTTGTGCAATACCGAGAAAATCCCGCCGAGTCGCTGGATTTTTTCGGCACGGTCAATTCCGCCGATACCGAACTGCCCGACATCGTAATAGGCACCGCTCTGAAAAACACAAGCACGAGGACGCATTTTTTGCCCCTCGATTTTCTTTTTACCGAGCGCAAAATCGACCCGACGCGATTTTATCCGTCGCTTTTGGAATCTGGCAAGTTGGACGACAAGCAGTATTTTTTGCCGCTGAGTTTCAATATGCCCGCCGTTATTTTCGACTCAAAATACGAGGATATTATCCCCGATTCGTATATGCTTTCCGTGCAGCAAATCCGCGACGTTGCAGGTTCGTTCAACGCGCAGAACAGCGCAGGGCAGACCACCGCAATGGGTTTTGCGCCAAGCTGGGACGGCAATTTTTTGTATTTGGTAACGCAGGGCGCAGGCGCGGCGTATCGGCAGGACGGCGAAGTTTTTTCGTGGAATAATGACGCGGTGCTGCAAGCCGTGCATTATCTTCGCGATTGGACGGAGCATTTTAACGGCTCAACGCAAGACGAAAAGGATTTTTCGTTCAAATATCTCTATTCGCCAAAATACAAGCGCGTTACGTCTGGGCGATGCCTTTTTTCGTACACCACCAGCAACGAAATGCTTTCGCTAAACAGCGAAATCCTGCAAAATCTCGATTTCCGCTGGATTCATCAAAATCGGCGCATTCCTGTTGCCGACACGCTCGTTTCCGTGGCAATCGACAAACATTCCAAAAACACAACCGCGGCAGAAGCGTTCATAACGTGGCTTATGCAGGAAACAACGCAGAAAAGCCTTTTGCAGCGCACAAAAGATATGAATTTGAACACCGCTTCGTTTGGCATTGCCGGCGGTTTTTCCGCTTTGCGCGATGTTACCGAAAAAGATTTTCCAATGTTCTACGAAATCCTGCTGGGAAGCCTTCCCGTGAGCGAATATTTGGACACCGCCGCAATTTTGCCGCCAAAATGGGAGCAAATCAAAGCGCGCGTTATAATCCCGTACCTTGAAAAAGCAACGGATACCTCCAAAAACTCCACTGAAACGCTTTCAAGTGCGCTTGATGACTGGAATAAGCAAAATTATTAGCATAAATACTTAAATTTTGCAGATAAATGCCGATGAATTCAATGGTGGCAGTGGATTTATGTGGGGAATGAAACTGCTTGAATATTCCATCGAAGGAGGCATTATATGACTACGTCGCTTTATTCGCTGAATCCGTTGTCGTACGGCAATTATGTCGCGCAAGGTTCAGGAAAGTTGTACGTTCCTGTGAACAGTCATTATGTCGGGTATGCTCAGTTTGACCATGTATCAGGCATAAGTGCACAGCATGGTCAGCAGGGGGTGCCAGTAAATAGGTTGAGTATTTTGAATACTCTTATCGACCGAGTTTTATCTGTATCAAGCGGTAAATCTGAAGCGGTATCGATTTCAAAAGAAGATGTATCGGGTCTTACCGATACGCAGCTTGACGCAATGATTTCAACAGTTCAAGCGCAAATGAAAGACGCAGTTAAAACAGCCGCGTTTGTTCCGTACGGACTTGCGGGCGCAGTACCGCTCACGACAGGTGCCGTATTCTCCCTTGTTGTTTAAATATGCAGCACAAAATATCCAAAAGCCTTGAGCAGTTCGCTTGAGGCTTTTATTTTGATTGGTATTGCTCCAGAAAATCGCGCGAAAGCACACTGCTGACAGTCTGTTTGGTGAGCAAGGTTTCTTTTGCCGACGCAAGCCCGTAATGAATGCACCGTTTTACGCTTTCGCCTTCCAAAAAGCCGAGCAAAAAGCCCGAAGCAAATGCATCGCCAGCGCCGATGGTGTCCACAATGTGCGGCGGTGTGTACGGTTTGGAATTCCACGTATCTTTCCCGATTCTGACCATAACGCCGCGCTCTCCGAATGTGATAATGAAATTGGAAAAGCCAAGAGATTGAAATTTATCCGCCGTCTGCACATCGGGAACGGCTTCTTCACCCAAAATTGCCGCGGCTTCAAACTCATTGCACGCAAAAAGGTCGATAAGCGGCGCGTATTTCATTGTTTTTCGCGCAATATCCGGGGCTGTTGCATTTTGGAAAATAAACAAATCGCTCTCGTTTTTTTTGAGCGCATAGATTTCCGCATACGTTTCTTCGGTTAAATTGGAATCAAGCACCAACGTGCGAATTTTTTCGTCGCGAATAAAATCACGGACTTCATCATCAACAACAATTTCAGAAAGAATCGCCGTCGAATATACGCACGTCGCGCTTTTTCCCGCCGTCGCCATCACTGAAAACAGCGATGTTTCCCGTTTTTCGCTCGTGCGCAAAAGCCGCGTGTCCACGCCCTCGGCACTCAGTCCGCAGCGCAGATAATCGCCGAAAATGTCGTGTCCCACCATCGACAGCACCGATGTCTTAAAACCAAGATGCTTCAAATTGATTGCCATTCCGCGCGCAACCCCGCCGGGCACAAGCTCAATCGAGCCTTCGCGATACGCTTCGGTTCCATCTGATTCTGGGCTGTATGCTTTTATGTCCACAGAAACATTGCCGATACACAAAATCTTGCTGTTGAAATCCGTCATTGTCATTTCACTATCATAACAGACCGCGCTTTTCTGCGCAATCGGATTTTCGCGATAATTGGAGTTATCGCCTTTACTCACTTTGTTTTGACTCGATAACTGCAATAAAAAAGGAACGCAACAGGTGCGTTCCTTGTGGTTGTCATTCCGAATCTCTTTTTTTTTATGCGTAAATCGCGCGAACGGTGATTACGCCGGCGATTTCTTCCAGCGCAGAAAGCGTTTCGCTATCAACTTTGCCGTCCACGTCCAAAAGCGCATAGGCGATTTCGGCGCGATTTTGGTCAATCATTCCCGAAATGTTCTGCTTGGCATTTCCGAGAACGGTGGTGAAATTCGCAATCATTCCAGGCACATTTTTGTGGCTAATGCAAAGCCGCGTGCCGCCAGCGGGAATTGCCGTGTCGATTTTTGCTTTCGGGAAGTTCACGCTGTTAGAAATCGCGCCCGTTTCCAAGAAATCGCGCAATTCCTTCACCGCCATCACCGCGCAGTTGTCCTCGGCTTCGGGCGTAGACGCGCCCAAATGCGGCAAGCACACGATTTTTGGATTGTTCAGCAATTCTTCGGCAGCAAAATCCGTAACCATACACGCAATTTTGCCCGACGCAATCGCCTGAAGCACGTCCTCGTTGTTAATCAGCCCGCCGCGCGCGATATTGATAATGCGCACGCCGTTTTTCATACTGCGGATAGTGTTCGCGTTGATGAATCCCTTTGTATCGGGCGTTTCGGGAACGTGCACCGTGATGTAATCCGATTTTGAAAACAGCATATCCAGCGTTTCCGCGTGCTTTACCTCGTGGTTGATTCGCCACGCCGCCTCGACCGACAAAAACGGGTCGTAGCCGATGACGTTCATTCCCAGCTCAATCGCCGTATTCGCCACCATTGCGCCAATCGCGCCCAAACCGATTACGCCGAGCGTCTTGCCCTTCACTTCAGAGCCGATAAAATTTTTCTTGCCCTTCTCTGCCAACGCTGGAATCTCCGCGCCTTTGCCCGAAAGCGAATCGACCCATTTGTTTGCGGCAACAGCGGGACGGCTTGCAAGCAGCAATCCCAAAATCACGAGTTCCTTGACCGCGTTTGCATTTGCGCCGGGAGTATTAAAAACGACAACGCCCTTTTCCGCCAAATCCTTGCACGGAATGTTGTTCACGCCCGCCCCTGCGCGCGCCACGGCTTTCACCGTAGACGGAAGCTCCATCGAAAGCATATCGTGGCTTCGCACCAAAATAGCATCGGGATTCAAAATTTCGGACGCAATTTCGTAATAATCGTGCGGAAAATTGTCCAATCCAAGCGCACTGATTCGGTCAAGAGTCTGAATTTTATACATTTTACGCATTCTCCTTTGCAAATTTTTCCATAAATGAAACGAGGGCTTTTACGCCGTCCAGCGTCATCGCGTTGTAAATCGACGCTCTCATTCCACCGACCAAACGGTGTCCCGCAAGATTTACCAAGCCCGCCGCCGCCGCTTCTTTCACGAATTTTTTGTTGATTGCGTCGGCTTTTTCTGCGTCCGTTTCTTTGGTGAGGAACGGCACGTTCATCAGCGAGCGGCTGCCCTTTTCCGCCGTTGCGTGATAGAAATCGCTCTTGTCCAAATAATCATACAAGAAATCAGCCTTTTCGCGATTCAAGCGCAACATTCCCTCTGCGCCGCCGTTTTTCTCAATCCAGTGCATCACCTTATCGAGCACATAAATCGTGTAGCACGGCGGTGTATTGTACATACTATCCGCGTCTGCGTGCGTTTTGTACGAAAGCATCGTGGGAGTGCCTGCGCGCGGCGTTTCGGTGATGAGGTCTTCGCGAATGATAACCAGCGTAACGCCCGCAGGCGCAAGGTTTTTCTGCGCACCCGCAAACAAAAGACCGAATCGGCTCACGTCCAGCGGCTCAGACAAAATGCAGCTTGAAATATCGGCAACCAGCGGAATATCGCCCGTGTCGGGAATATATTCGTAGTGCGTGCCCATAATCGTGTTGTTCAAACAGATATACGCATAATCATAATCGCCGGTGATTTTTTCCACGCGCGGAATATACGAATAGTTTTTATCCTTGCTTGATGCAATCACATCAACAGCAACGCCCAGATTTTTTGCCTCAGCCGCCGCTTTTTTTGCCCACACACCCGTTTCGATGTATGCCGCTTTTCCCTTTTTGTTGCCCAAATTGAGCGCAACCATCGCAAATTGCGTTGAACCGCCGCCCTGCAAAAACAAAACCTTATAGTTATCCGGCACGTTCATCAGTTTCCGCACCATTTTTTCGGCATCTTCGATAATCGGCTTAAACGCCGCTGAACGATGGCTCATCTCCATAACGGACTGTCCCGTGCCGTTAAAATCCATCATTTCCGCCGCACACTCGCGCAACACTTCTTCCGGCAAACAAGAAGGACCTGCTGAAAAATTATAAACACGACTCATTTTTTTCCTCCGAATACTTGAGTTTTGTATATTCACACGCCATTATTGTGAAATTTTCACAATAAATCCACATTTTCTAAAGCTCTATCGTCGCAAGCGCAGAAAGAGCCGTGATTAAAGACACATTTTCGACCGCAACATTTTCGTGCTGCACAAGCATAATTCCCGTATAATTCACGATTCCCGCAATGCCGCACCCGGAAAGCCGCTCTGCCACAACTTGCGCTTCGGTATTTGGCACCGTCAAAATCGCGTATTTTATGGATTCTTCTTTGATGATTTTCTCAAGATTTGTTATCGGATACAGTGGAAAATCGGCTTTGAGCACCTCAGTTCTGTTCACGCTTGCGTCAAACCCCGCAACGATTTTGAACGGCGTCCCCGAAAGCAAATCGCTGGAAAACAGGGCTTCACCGAGCTTTCCCAAACCGACGATGCAACATTTTTTCTCGCGCAATTCCGTGTGTCCAAGCGCTGATTTAAGCTGCTGCAGCAAAATTTTGACACGATACCCATTCGACGCGCCGCAGTTGCACCCCACCACCGAAATATCGTGTCTGATAACAGAACTTGACCAGCCCGTCATCTTTTCTATATCGAGCGATGTTAAGGTTTGCTCGTCGGGAAGTTGTGCAAGCAACTGCGTAAGTTGAACCAATCTTCGCCGCGTTCGTTCTGGCAATTCATTCATTGTTACGTTTTTCACATCTCCTCGCTCTATTCACCTGAAATATTGTGAAAATTTTATCAATATTTCACAAATCTCTTGTAAATATGGCGTTATCGTATCTAAAAAGAGAATCAATGTCAATATTTTTTTGCTGTTTTTGTGCAAATATTTTCAATTAAACTAAAAATATTTTGTCAAAATAAAGATACTTTTTGCCATTTTTACGCTCTCTGTGAAAAATAAAACAGAAAAAAAACGCATTTTCCTCGCCTATGGAAAAACATACGTTTTTTTGATACATTTAATGAAGAAAAATCACTGCGGAGAAGGGAGATGTCCAAAAAGAAAAACAAAAATACGGCGCTTGCGATTGTTGAAAAAACAGAAGCAGATTTTGTTCGCAAGGAAGAAGAGCGGCTTTTGAACGAAAAAAAGACCGAAGAGGCAAAAAATGATGATGACGGGCGTGTGTTTGCGACCGCAAGCCTTGCTATCGGGATTTTGAGTTTTGTTGTCGGGCTGTCAATTATTTTTCCAATCATCGGCATCAGGTTTTCAAACAAAGGTCGAAAATCGGTGAGGGCGCAACAGGCGCGTATCGGCAAAAATCTGTGCGTAACAGCGCTGGTGCTCTGGCTTTTTGTGTGGGCGGCAATTCTGACGGCAATCGCGGTTGTTGCTCTGGCATATTTTGCCCATTCAACAATAAAAAACTGGTGATTTTTCTTGAAATAACTACCTATTAAATGTAATATCGTGCTATGGAAAAGAAACTTTCTGAGCTTTTGCGCTCGTTTGAACATGAATCAATCAAAATAGACGGCATATCTGCGAAAAATGCAGATGAAATCACTATCAATTCGCTCGCATTTGACTCGCGCAAGGTCAAAAACGGCGCGCTTTTTTTTGCGCTCCCGGGAACGCACGCGAACGGCAACGAATTTATCCCCGCGGCAATCGAAAACGGCGCGGCGGCAATCGTTTTTGAAAATAATGCTGATACATTCGATGAAAATCTGTTGGCAAAAATAAAATCAGCGTGCGAAAAAACGGACGCAGCTCCGTATTTTATCAAAGTGAAATCGGCGCGTTTTTCGATGTCGCCCGTTTCGGCGTGTTTTTACGATTATCCGTCAAAAAAACTCGCGGTCATCGGCGTAACGGGAACGGAAGGCAAGAGTTCCACGGTCAGTTTTATCTGGCAGCTGCTCCGATTGTGCGGAAAAAAGGCGGGATTTTTTTCCACCGTGCAATATTCGTTCGGCGGAGAGGCGATTGCGAATCCCGAGCACCAAACCACGCCCGAAGCTCCGATTGTGCAGCGCGAGTTATACGAAATGGTACAAAACGGCTGTGAATACGCGGTCGTGGAGTCCTCCAGCCACGGGCTTTCCGAGCGGACGAACAGGCTCGGCGATGTAGCATTCGATTGCGGCATTTTTATGAACGTGACGCTCGAGCATCTTGAGTTCCACGGCACTTACGAGCAATACAAAAGCGACAAGGCAAATCTGTTCCGCGCGCTCGACAAAGTGGAGCACAACAAAACGATTCTGGGCAAAGAACGCATTATTGAGCCATTCGGGATTGTCAATCTTGAAGACCCAGCGGCAACGTATTTTATCCAAGCCACAAAAGTGCCCGTCGTGGGATTCACCACCGAGGGCAAGGCAGGAAAAGCCGTGGCAGAAAATGCGCTCACGGCGGACGCCCTGCCCTCAATCCCCCAAAACATCGCGTATTATTCAGCCCGCAACATCGCGTCGGCGCGGTTCGGCATTGCATACACCATTCACGCGGTCGAGGGGTTCGATAAACAGAACGAACACAAGAACCTTGAAGTCAAAGCGGGCGTGCACGGCGCATTCAATGCGTACAACATCACCGCGGCAATTATTGCGGTGAGCAGAATGACGGGCATCGCCGCCGCGAAGGTGTGCCAAAAATGCACCGAGCTGACCAGCGTAAAAGGGCGAATGACGGTGGTTGACGAGGGGCAGCCGTTTGAAGTCATCGTGGATTATGCGCACACACCGTCGAGTTTTGAGACGATTTTCCCGCCCGTGAGAAATCGGTGCGCGGGCAAAATGATTTGCGTTTTCGGCTCGGGCGGCGAGAGAGACCATGTGAAGCGTCCGCTGCAGGGCGAAGTTGCGGCGAAATTTTGCGACACGGTGATTTTGACCGACGAAGACCCGCGCCAAGAGGATTCAATGGCAATTTTGGGCGAAATTGCAACGGGCGCAAAAAAGGAGGGAAAGCGCGAGGGCGAAAATCTGCTGTTAATCCCCGACAGAAAAGCGGCTATCCGAAAAGCGTTTTCGATTGCAAAAAAAGACGACATCGTGCTTCTTCTTGGTAAAGGACACGAAAATTCAATTATATACAAAGACCGCGTTATGCCTTATGATGAAATCAACGAAGCTAAAACTGCACTCGGCGAAGCGGGATACAAAAGAGGTTAAGAGATGAACGTTATTATTTTTTTTGGCGGCAAATCAGGCGAACACGAAGTTTCATTGCGCTCAGCGGCGGCTGTAGCACGCAACATTGATGCCACAAAACATTCCATCGCGCTGGTGGGCATCACCAAGGACGGGAGATGGTATTTGCAAAGCGAATCAGAGCTTGAGCGCGTAAAAAAAGACGCAAGCGCAGGATTTATCATCGTGGAAGATGAAACCAAGGCGGTTTCTGTCGTCCCGGGCGGCGGCGCAAACGGTGCGTTCCGTGTGGGCGGAGAGGCGATTGCGTGCGACGTGGCATTCCCCGTTTTGCACGGCACCTACGGCGAGGACGGCACGATTCAGGGGCTGTTTGAAATGGCGAACATAGCGTATGCGGGCTGTGGCACGATGTCGAGCGCGCTCACGATGGACAAAGAAAAAACCAAGGCAGTCTGGCGGCAGGCGGGGCTTCCCGTCGTTCCGTATATCTGCCTTGAGCGAAGCGACAAAGCAAACACAGATGAGTTTTCGACCATCGTGGCAAAAATCATCGACACGCTCAGCTTCCCGCTCTTTGTAAAACCGTGTTGCGCAGGCTCAAGCGACGGCGCAAACAAGGCGGAGAACGAAGAAGCACTGCTGGCGGCAATCGACGAAGCATTTTTGTGGGACGACAAAATCCTCATCGAAAAGGCAATCAATGCGCGGGAAATCGAATGTTCCGTAACGGGCAACAGCGTTATCGCAGACGGAATCTGCACCGAAGCGAACGTGCGCGCGTATATCCCGGGCGAAATCGCGCCGAACCATACGTTTTATTCCTACGACGCAAAATACAACGACCCGAACGGCGCAGACTTGCTCATTCCCGCGAACGTGGACCAAAAAATGCTCGAGAACATTCGACAGCTTGCGATTAAGGCGTATGCGGCGGTGGACGCATCAGGATTGAGCCGCGTGGATTTCTTCCTTGACCGCGACACAGGCTCGCTCTATCTCAATGAAATCAATACCATGCCGGGCTTTACGCAAATCAGTATGTTTCCAAAACTCTGTCAGGCGGCGGGAACGAGCTATCCTGAATTGATGGATATTTTGCTCGAAGAAGCCGTTTCGCGCGCAAAAATCCGCTCTAAACTCAAGACAAGCCGCTAAAGGAGATGTCTATGTCAACCATTATACCGCATATTTATCCAGAGGGCTGCTATTTTCATTCGCTCAGCGACATTGCAGGAAAGCACATTACCGTAATGGGATTGGGCTTAAACGGCGGCGGAGAAGCGGCTGTGCGATTTTTTCTCAAGCACGGTGCCTACGTCATCGCAACCGATATGAAAAGCAAAGAAGAACTCTTGCCCACCATCGAATCGCTCAGCGAGGACGAAACGCTCGATACATCTCGCCTCACCTACGTTTTGGGCGAGCACCGCATTGAAGACTTTGAAAACGCGGACTGCGTAATAAAAAACCCGGGCGTTCGCTTTGAAGGCAACAAATATCTTGCCGCCGCAAAAGTCGTAGAAACCGACTTGAGCGTGTTCCTGCAATTAAGCAAAGCCCCCATCATTGCAGTTACGGGCAGCAAAGGCAAATCCACCACGGTGAGCGCCATTTACTACGGACTGCAAAAATCGGGCTTCAAGGCGTTCCTTGGCGGCAACATCACAGTCAGTCCGCTCACCTTTTTGGAAGAAACCGACGGAATGACCCCCGTCGTGCTTGAATTGTCGAGCTGGCAGCTCAGGGACTTGCGCGGGCGAAAGCTCCTCAAGCCGCACATCGCGCTTATCACCAAAATGGTGAGCGACCACCAAAACTGGTACGGCAATATGATTGATTACGCCGCAGACAAAATGCTCATTTTTGCCGACCAGACGCCAAAAACGTTCTCTATCTTTGATTACGATTACGATTATTTCTCGGCGGGCGTGAACCGAGAGGGAAAAAACACCGGCATCGTGAACTGGGGCAACTATTTTTCTGAACGCGCCAAAAACGTCGTTCTGCGCTACAGCAAAAACGAGCCAGAAGACGAAGAATACCTCGGCGCGTGGCTCGACAAAGAAGGCAAAGGCTATGTGCGCTTGCCAAAAGAGCTGATGAGCAAACACACGATAGAGCGCGGCGACACAAAAGAACTCGTGCTTGACGACCTTGCCGTGCTGGGCGAACACGCGCGGCTGAACGCACTCAACGCCGCCCTTGTCCTGCGCCTTATGGGCATTGCCCCCGAAAGCGTGCGCGACGTGCTTTCAAAATGGGGCGGCATTGAACATCGCCTTGAATATTTTCACGAATGGGTGCTTTCCGACACGGGCAGGCTCCGAAACCGCCGCAGAATCGAGTTTTACAACGACACCTGCGCCACCGTTCCCGAAGCGACAGCCGCGGCTCTCAAGTCGTTTGACAAAGCAGTCGTCTTGATTGCGGGCGGCACGGACAAAAACTTGAATTTCGCCCAGCTTACCGCCGCGCTCATCGATTCTTCCACGCGCCCCGAGCAGATTTATCTTTTGGACGGCACGGCGACCGACCGCCTCATCGAAATCCTCAAGAAAAACGGGCTAAAATACAACGGACCGTTCTCGTCTCTGCACGAACTTTTGGTCGTGATGAAAGCCAAACTCCCGCAGCAGATAAAAGAGGGCAAAACCGCCGTGGTATTCTCGCCGGGCGCAACGAGTTTCGGTATGTTCAAAAACGAGTTCGACCGCGGCAATCAGTTCAAAGACGAAGTGAAAAAAATGTTCTTCTGATTTTTTCGCGCCGCCGCACAGAAAGAACATTTTTTGCCCCGCGGCGAAAGTGCCGAAATGAGAAATGACGTTTTTTGAGGCTCGGCATTTTAGCCGAAGTCGGAATAATCCAAATTTGACATTCGGCGGTTTTGCCGAAGTCGGAAAAGTGCAAAAATTGGCTTTCGGCGATTTTGCCGAAGTGAAAAAATGCGTTTTTGGGCGTTCGGCAATTTCGCCGAAGCCAAAAAATAAGATTGTGAGCATTCGGCTGTTTTGCCGAAGCGGAAAAAAAGAAAATCCGAAATAAATTCGGAACATATATAACAAACAAAACAGGAGTTTTATGATGAGTGTACAGAAAATCAAGCCGATAAAGGCTCAAATCAGGATTCAGGAGCTGGACGGCACGGTGCAGAGCCTGAATCGCTTGTATGAAGCGGACGCGAAAGCGCAGAAAAATGCGTTTATCAAAGGCACGATGAAGGATTTGACGGATTATTCCAAGCGGTTGAACACGTCGATTCTGCAAAACAAGGTGCTGAGCAATCTTTCCGAGCTTGACGACGCGCGAGATGCGGCGTTCACGGATTTTTGCACGGCAGCGCGCGCATACGCGGATTTGCCCGTCCCCACATTGAGCGAAAAGGCGAAAACCTTGCGCGCCATTTGCGATAAATACAACAAAGCGAACTTGAAAAACGTGTCGTTTGTGGCGGAGTCGTCGCAGTTGGAGAGCTTCTTCGGCGAGGTAGAGGGCGAGGCTGAAAACATCACCGCGCTCGAGGGGCTGACGGCAAAACTGGACGCGCTCAAGAGTGCGCAGACGGCATTTTCGGCGGCGTATGATGCGTATATCAACACGCTCGAGGGCAAAGCGGCGGCGGCGAGTTCGTACAAAAAGCCGATTTTGGAGCTGGTAAATCGCACGCTCGTTCCGTATCTCAACGCAATGCTGATGGACAAAGAAAGCGGCTGTGCGGATTTTGCGTCAAAGTGCGGCACGCTGTTCGACAAGGTAAACGAGCAGGTCAAAAAATACTCCAAGTAAATTTTTTGGGTAAAACAAGGGTTCACGCCCTTGTTCACACAACAATTCGGGGAACGATATGTTTGAATCAAAAAGATACAAAAAGCTGGCAAAAGCGCACCTCAAGCACAATCGGCTGATTTTGGCGTTCACAACGTTTTTATCGGCGCTGCTGTGGTTTGTGTTTTTGCCGACGGCTATTTCGGCGCATTACGGGCGGAGTGCCCTGCTGTGCGTCGTGTTTGTGGCAATTCTGGGCATCACGGCAAATGCGCTCGCGGCACTATTTCTTTCGTGCACCGCGTCGAGCAAGGAGCAGCGCATATCGTTCAACAATTATCTCGGTGCGCTGGAGGATTGGCAGCGGGGCGCGCTCGCAGGGATTCTCACGACAATCAGGATTTCGCTCTGGGCGCTGTTGTTCGTCATTCCCGCGTTCACGGCGGCGTATAAATATTCGTTCGTGTACTTTTTGCTTTCGGAGCACCGCACGCTCTCGCCGTCGCGCGCCGTGCGATTGAGCG
This sequence comes from uncultured Treponema sp., assembly GCA_937893155.1. Lineage (GTDB taxonomy): Bacteria > Spirochaetota > Spirochaetia > Treponematales > Treponemataceae > Treponema_D. The sequence continues at coordinate 20,114 of CALBGU010000163.1, forward strand.
CCATTTTGACGAATGGATACAAAGCCGATTTGTTTTTAATGCACCTGAGTTTCTTGCCGCTCATCGCATTTTCGCTCGTGACGTTCGGAATCGGCTTTTTGTGGACAGTTCCGTATATGGCGGAGGCGCAGGCTTTCGCGTATCTTGATATAAAAAATGCCGCATTGAAGCGACATATTCTTGAAGCAGAGGATTTTGGGGGAAAATAACGATGTACGATTTGATTCCAAAGGATAACGACAACAGAGAGCCGTTTAAGAAAGGCGGGTTTGTGGTTTTGATGGTGATTGTGGTGTTTGCGCTTTTGATTTCGGCGATTTCAAAAATGGACGCAATCAATGCAGATACGAAAGCGCCCAAAAGCGCGTCCCCGCTCAGTGTGTTCCACACGCCGCGCGAGTACCTTGCCGCAATCCACATTGACGGCGTGATTGAAACCAAAAACCAAACCTACGACCAGCAGTGGCTTTTGGATACTATCTCCGACCTCGCCGCCGACAGCTACAACATCGGGATTTTTCTTTTGATAAACTCCCCAGGCGGCACGGTGTACGATTCTGATGCGGTCTATCTCGCGCTGATGGATTACAAGGCGCAAACGGGTCGCCCCGTCTATGCGTATATGCAGCAGCTTGCGGCGAGCGGCGGCTATTACATCGCCTGCGCCGCGGATAAAATCTTTGCGAATCGCAACACGCTCACGGGTTCTATCGGCGTGATTTCAGGCTCGTCAATCGATATTTCACAACTTTTGGAAAAGCACGGCGTTCACTACACGACGATTACGGCAGGGCGCAATAAAAATATGGGCAATATCAATGCGCCGCTCACCGACGAACAGCGCGTGATTATGCAGAGTCTGGCAGATGAATGTTACGAGCAGTTCACGCAAATCGTGGCAGACAGTCGCAAAATGGACATCGAGGCGGTGCGTTCGTTGGCTGACGGACGAGTGTACAGCGCACAGCAGGCACTGTCAAACGGCTTGATAGACGGAGTGGCACGATGGAACGAGGCATTGGATACCTTTGACCAAGATATAAACGGAAGCACGATTGATTACGAAGTGGTAGAATATGAACCAGCAATTCAGAAAAAATTTATGGATTATTTGCTTGATGCGAAGTCACTTTTGGGCGGCGCAACTGCCAAACAGGATATTTTACCCAAAGCGGTGCAGGAATTGATGCCGTGTATTTCGTCCCCGGCATATCTTTATACAGGAAACTAGGCGCGGCGGAAAATAGTGGCAACCACGTCTGAAAGGGTTACCAAACTGAGTGGTTTATGAAAAAAGTGAACGATTCCGAGGGAAGTGATTTTACTTTCCACAGAATCGTCGTCCAGTGCGGTTACAACCACGATTTCGGGTTTACCCAAATTTTCATCGGATTTCATTCGGCGGCAGAGGTCAAACCCGTTTATACCCGGCAAATCAAGGTCGAGCACAATACACTTCGGGTGGTACTCGGAGATTTTCACCCCTGCGTCAAAACCGTCGAATGCTTGGTAAATCTGCATTGCAGGAAATTTTTTGCTCAAAAACTTGGAAATCACAGAGTTCAGCCCTTCATCATCGTCCACAATGAGCAAACTCTGTTCTGTGTTGATTATTTTGGGATTACATTGCTCAAGGATTTCGTCAGGAACACTCAAGTTTCGGCTGCGCATAAACGCCGCGAGGTCTTCTGGATACACACGGAATTGCCCGCCTGGTGTTTTAAAAGCCTTGATAGCATTATTGCGAATCCAATTTATTGCGGTCTGATTCACCACACCGCAAAACTTAGAAACCTCCAATGCTGAATATAACACCAATTTTTCTGGCTTTTTTCCAGTGTCTTTCATAATATCCTCTAGATTGTGCTGTCATTTTTTAGGCTCGCAAGCGACAGACGAATGTCTTTGGCGGAAAATCCCATTCTAAAAAGCCGCGCATACAACTTGTTTTCATCAGTACAATGCGCAGAAATCTTCTTGCACGCTTTTTTGCAGATTTCGATTTCATCGTTTTCGCCAAAAAAGTCGTCCAAGGCATTTTTCAGCGCCTCGCCTCGAACCCCGCGAGCATTTAATTCTGCAGAAAGCCGCGTTCTGCCTTCGTTCTTAGCTTTTCGGGAATGCAAAAAAGCCCGTGCATAGCGCTCATCGGATACCATTCCGCACTGTTCAAGATAATCCAATGCTTTTGTTGCCTCAACGCCAGAAAACCCCTTTTGCTCGAGTTTTCGCGAAAGCAAAAATCTGCTATGTTCTGCTCTTCCAATATACCCTAAAGCACATTTTTCTGCAAGAAAAGCCCTGCTCGCCATTTCAATATCGTCACTTTCCGTTTCCGAAAAATCCACACAATCCATTTTGGTGGATAATCCATAAAAAATCATCGACGTAATTTTTTCGATTGGAACGATATCAAGATAACATTTTCTAATAAAAAAAGAAGGTCCCTCGCTAGTCGTAAGTTTAAAACAACCACAAGAAACCTCCTCTACTGCACAAATAATCATGCAGATAGATTGCGACTTAGCGCTTGCTGAACTGGAAGCGTCGGCGAGCACCACGCTGACCGTACTTCTTGCGCTCAACCATGCGAGAATCGCGAGTAAGGTATCCGTTTGCCTTAAGAGCTGTGCGGCAATCAGGGTCAATCTGAGTCAATGCACGAGCAATTCCGTGAAGACAAGCCGAAGCCTGACCATTCAAACCGCCGCCAGTAACATTGATAAGAATGTCATATTTGTTGTCGCTAGAAGTAACAACGAGCGGCTGATTTACCGTACGAACAAGGTCAATACTGGTAAAATAATCCTTCAATTCTTTTCCGTTTACGACAATTTTTCCCGTCCCCTCGCGCACGAAAACACGAGCAGTTGCGGTCTTTCTTCTTCCAGTGCCGATTGCAATATTCTTAACACTCATTGATAGACTCCTAAACTAAACTTCCAATGGCTGAGGGTTCTGTGCTGCATGAGGATGCTCTGAACCTGCATAAATCTTAACATTATCCATCAAAGCACGACCAAGTCTTCCATTCGGCAACATTCCTGCGAGTGTTCGGCGGAACGGGTCAACTGGATGGCGAGCAACCAACTCATTAAAAGAGAACTCACGAAGACCATGCACAAAGCCTGTATGATGACGATACATCATATCCTCACCCTTATTGCCGCTAACAACAACTTTATCAGCGTTGATAACCACTACATAGTCACCCATATTCTGGTTTGGAGTATAAGTAGCCTTGTTCTTTCCGCGGAGAACCGCAGCAACAGCAGCAGCCACACGACCGAGCGGCTTATCAGCTGCGTCCACGATGTACCAATTGCGTTTCTGTGCGCTTTCGTTTACGAAAATAGTTTTCATCGATAGTACCTTAACAAAAAAATATTGCGCCGTTCACATAGCATCTGTTTCAGGCGTTTTCGGCGATGAGCATTCACCGAAATACAATATACGGGGACTAAAATATATCACAAAAGCAAAATTGATGTCAATATAAAACAAAAAATATATGGCATAATCTAAGCCGCTCGCCATCGCCGTGCCTCCGCTAGCAACTTTGAAACAACCGCGACTTTCCCTTCAACGTAGGCTTCACGGTTATCGGGGAAAAGGAGTGCGAGCCTTTCTTTTTCCGCCTCGTACTCTTTTGCCGCTGTTGTGTTCGCATTGAGATAATCGCGAAAGTTTAGATAATTATTCCATTCAGAACTATTATGTAAGACAACGTGAATATGATGAGTTCGCGTGTCGGCGGCAAAATCGCCTTTGACATACAAAAGCTGTTCAGGTCGCTCATCGAATCGGAAGATAATTCCCGCCTTTTCAAGCTCCTCATTCTTTTTAATCACCGCATCATAATCACGAACCGCCACCGCAATATCGATAATCGGCTTTGCTTTTATCGCCTTTATCGACGTGCTTCCGATATGCTCCACCGCCACGCTTACGCCGCCGAGAGCCGTTTTGATGTCGCGTATCACCTGCCGCGCATTCTCTTCCCAGATTTCTTGATGGCTTTCAAGATACACCACACCGCGCTTCATTCCAATGCTCATTTCTCATCTCCTACAAAAAAACGCCCTCGCACACGGAGAGCGTTTGTATGTGCATAAAAAGTTAGGCTTGGCGACAATAGAGCTTCGTGTAGTACGAAAGGAACTCGCCTGCACTTTCGCTGATTTCCTCACGCAACGCGCGCCACTTCCAGTTCGTGCCGACAGAACTCGGAGCGTTCATTCGCGCCTCGCTGCCCAAGCCGATGAGGTCTTGCATCGTCGTAATGCAGGTGTTCGACACGCTCGACAATGCCGCAATCATCATATCAAAGCGCAGATTGTCCATCGATGAGCGTAGATATTTCACCGCATATTCCACATCGCTCGCCGCCGCGCTCGTCTTCCAGCCCTCAATCGTGTCGTTATCGTGAGTGCCCGTGTAAACCACCGAGTTTTGAATATATCGGTGCGGCAAATAATCGCTTTCCTCGCGCGAATCAAAGGCGAACTGCACGATTTTCATTCCCGGGAAGCCCACATGCGAGAGCAACGCCTTCACCTCAGGCGTAAGATAGCCCAAGTCCTCCGCGATAATCGGCAAATCGCCCATACTGCGCTTAATGCTGTCGAACAGAGCCGCGTCAGGACCTTTTCGCCACGTTCCGTTTCGCGCCGTCTTGTCGCCGAACGGAATGCAATAATACGACTCAAAGCCGCGGAAATGGTCAATGCGAATCACATCGAACAGCCGCAGACTCTTCTGCAATCGCTTTTTCCACCACGCAAAATGCGTCTTTTTCTGATACTCCCAGTTGTACACAGGGTTGCCCCACAGCTGACCGTCCGCGCTGAATGCGTCTGGCGGGCACCCTGCCACCTCAATCGGTTGGCGGTTTTCGTCGAGCATAAACTGCTCTGGGAACGACCACACATCGCTTGAATCCGCTGCCACATAAATCGGAATGTCGCCGATGAGCTTCACGCCGTTTTTGTTCGCGTAGGCTCTGAGCGCGTTCCACTGGCGGAAAAAGAAATATTGCAGCATTTTGTAGTATTCGATTCTGTCCGCGCATTTTTTTGTCCACGCTTTTAACGCGTCCTTTTGCTTCTGCCTGATGTCCGCTTCCCAGCTCACGAACGCCGCGCCGCCGTGCGCATCTTTCACCGCCATAAACAACGCGTAATCGTCAAGCCAATCCTTGTTTTCCTTGCAAAAATCCGCGTAATCGGCAGGCACATTCTTCTTAAAGTTCTCGTGCAACTTTGCAAAGAGCTTCTGTCGGTTCTGATACATCAAGCCAAAATCCACATAGCGCGGATTGTCGCCCCAATTCTCGCCCTCAAAATCGGCGCGGTCAAGATAGCCCTCTTCGCCAAGCGTTTCGGGGTCGATAAAATACGGATTGCCCGCAAACGTCGAAAAGCTCTGATACGGCGAATCTCCGTAGCCCGTCGGACCGACAGGAAGCACCTGCCAATACGTCTGACCATACTTCTTGAGCCAATCGACGAACGCAAACGCCTCCGCGCCCAGTGTTCCGATACCCGTTTTGCTCGGCAGCGACGAAATGTGAAACAGCACGCCGCTTTTTCTCGTATTCAAAATGTTTTCTTCTGCCATAATTTTTCTCCACTCTGCTTAAAAATATTCTGCTTCTGCAAATCTATTGCAGAGAATTCTCGTATCGCTCAAAGAATTGGGCGACCGTAAGAATCTCGATGTCCTCAAAAGAGCCGAGCGACAATAAATCGTTGTCCCCGCTCACGACATACACGCATTTCGCCTCCGCCGCGCACTCAAGAAACTTGTTGTCGTCTTTGTCGCGGCACACGTCGATTTTTCGCGTCGGCGAAACCACGGAACATTTTGACAAAAAGTCCGTCAGCGGAAACCGCTTGTTTTTTTCAGGATACTTCTTGGTCATTCTTTCCGCAAGTTCATTATATTCCGAAACAATCTCATCAGAAACAACAGCGGTACAAGGCTCGTCTGTTTCCGTTGCAAGCATAAGCAGATGCAGTGGTTTACCGCCGAAAAACAACGCAGAAACCACGACATTCGTATCAATTACAATTTTCATAAAACTGCCCTGCGTTTTTCTGCGCGCATTTCTTTCAAACTGCTCGCAACGTCCTGCTCCGTCATTCCGACTTCTTTCGCCCACGCCTGCGTTTGTGCGCACAGCGTATTGAACTCATCAATTCTCGCTTCTTTCTCGTGGCGAAACACGACATAGCGGATTATTTGGGAAATCTCTTCAAGGCACTCCTCGGGAGCTTCCCGCACCTGCGTCAAAACTGCTTCGTAACTCATACTATCCTCCTTCATTTTGGCTATGTGCGTCCTTACGTGAAAATGGGGGCAATCCTTAAAGATTATGCTCATTTTTTTAAGGAAATGACCATAGCCAATTTGGCTACGTCAAAATCAGTCAAAAATGAGCATAGCCAAACACAAAATCTGTCATTTTCTTTCAAAAACCGTCATAGCCAACTTGGCTATCGCCGTCCGCACGCCTCGCCGCTCACAGCCAACTGCGAATGCTTTCGCCCGCCGTAATGCTGCACGGAACAAGGATATGCTCCGCCTTTCCCGTCTTCTCGATGCAGGCTGTCAACAGCGCAAACCCCTTTTCCACGAGGCAGTCGAGCGGCTGCTGCACGGTGGCAAGGCGCGGGCAAAAATATTCGCTCGTCATAAGCCCATCGTAGCCCGTTACGCTCACGTCGTCGGGAACGCGCAAGCCCATATCGGCGAGCTTTCGGATTGCGCCGAGAGCCACCACGTCCGCCATCGTGAAAATCGCCGTAACGCCCTCGTTGTAGCGCAAGATTTTTTCCGCCGCCGCAAATCCGCCTTCCATCGAATATTTCGCCGCGATGTAGCCGCGTCCCTCGTCGAACGCCAAGCCTGCCGCCTCTATCGCCTGCAAAAAGCCTCGGTAGCGTTTCCTCGTCATCTCGCTCGTGCGCAAATCGCCGCCGATAACGCCGATTTTCGTGTGTCCGCGCTTGATAAGCATTTCTGCCATAGCGCGCGAAGAGGCAACGTCGTCCGTGCTGACGCTTGATAAATTCTCGCTTTCGATGTTGTCCGCCTGACTCGAAATAATCACGCTCGGCACCGCAATTACGCCGAAATCGTCCTTGAACCAGTCGGGAGAGCCGCCGAGAAAGATGAAGCCGATGGGCTTTTCCTCGTAATAAATCGTTTTTGCCTTTGCCGCCTCGTTGTCGTATTCGTCCACGAAAATCACGCTCGCATTGTACGGCGAAGACTCGATTTTTTTCAAGACGCGCTCAAGAAGCGAGTTCAAAAGAATGCTCGACGTGCCTTTTACGATGATGACAATCGTCTTTCGCTCCTGCATTTTCAGGCGTTTGGCGTTCACGTTCAAGACAAAGCCGTATTTTTTCACGACCTCCATCACTTTGCGCCTCGTTTCATCAGCGACATCGGGGTGATTGTTCATCACGCGCGACACCGTGCCGACCGCGAACCCGCTTTCTCTCGCTATGTCTTTTATTGTCATATAATCAACCTTTTACCGCGCCTGCGATAACACCTTTGATTATATACTTTTGCGACGCAATATAGAAGATGATAATCGGGATTATCGCCAAAACAAGCATCGCCATAAATCCGCCGTAATCCGTCGCGCCGTATGCGCCCTGCATTGCCAGCTGAATCGCGACAGGGACGGTCTTTTTCTGCGTGCCCAAAACGAGATACGGCAAAAGATAATCGTTCCAAATCCACATCGCATTGAGGATAGAAATCGTGATTGCCGTGCTTTTGAGCATCGGGAACACGACGATAAAGAACGTCTGGAGCGGATTGCAGCCGTCAATGCTCGCCGCCTCTTCGATTTCCAGAGGAACGCTTTTGATGAAGCCCGTGAACATAAACACCGCCAAGCCCGCGCCGAAGCCCAAGTACACGAACACGATGCCGACGACGTTATCAAAGTGCATTCGGTTGACGACGAACGCCATTGTGTACATCACCATCTGAAACGGCACAATCATCGAAAAGACGAACAGATAATACAGTCCCTGCGTCAGCTTGCCTTTGACGCGCACGATGTACCACGCCGTCATTGACGTACAGACGATGATTAAGAGAACGCCCGCCACCGAGATGAACACGCTGCGGCAAAACGAGAGCAAGAAGCCCGAAGCCGTAAGCCCGTTGATGTAGTTTTCAAGCCCGACACCCATTTCTCCGAACGGCAGGGCAAACGGCGCGCTTGATACATACAGGCGGCTTTTGAACGAATTGATAAACACGAGCGCAATCGGCACTAAAAACAACGCCGCCAAAACGCACAGCAAACCAAAAATAATGCTGGTATACAGATTCTTGTGTCTTTCTATCATTGTTCCACCTCTTTTTTGTTCGTCAAGCGAAGCTGAATGTATGCGATAAGCGCGACAATCAGGAAGAACACGACCGCTTTCGCCTGTCCCACGCCCTGCCAGCCGATTCTGCCGTAGAATGTATTGTAAATGTTGAGCGCGAGCATTTCCGTCGTTCGCTCTGGCGCGCCTGCGGTCAATGCAAGGTTTTGGTCGAACATCTTGAACGAGTTGGTGAGCGTCAAGAACGTGCAGATTGTAATTGACGGCATAACCATCGGCAATTTTATCTTGAACAGCACGGTCATCGGGCTTGCGCCGTCGATACTTGCCGCTTCGATTAAGTCGCCGGGGATATTCTGCAAGCCCGCGATGTAAATTACCATCATATAGCCGATGAGCTGCCAGTTCGTGAGGATTACCAAGCCCCAAAAACCGTATTTCGCGCTAAACGTGATGTCTACATCGAACTTTGACAAAACGCCATTAATCAGCAGATTCCAAATGTAGCCCAAAACGATTCCGCCAATCAAGTTCGGCATAAAGAACACCGAGCGAAACACGTTCGTTCCTTTGATTCCCCGCGTCAAAAGCAATGCGAGCGCGAACGAAAACACATTGACCGTGATAATCGACACCACCGTGAAAAGCGACGTGAAGCCGAGCGCGTGCAAAAATTCGTTGTCGCTGGTAAATGCCTTGATGTAGTTATCGAAGCCGACAAACTTTGCGTTCGTGATGACGGTGAACTTGGTGAACGACAGACCGATTCCCATCAAAAACGGCACGATAAAAAATGCCGTAAACGCCAATAGCGTCGGCAAAACAAATATCGGAAAATATTTTTTTATGACGTTCTTTTCCACAATCTCCTCCTTACCCTTTAGGAAGCCGCCCTAACCATTTAGGAAAGCCTCCTAACCCTTTAGGAAACACTCCTAAACTTTTAGGAAAGCCTCCTAACCTTTTAGGAAACACTCCTTAATCTTTAGGAAACCTTCCTTAACATTTAGGAACACGTCCTTGACGTTTAGGAAAGCCTCCTTTTGCAAACCTCTCCCCCGTCCCCTCTCCTAGAAGGAGAAGGGAGAGAAAATGTCTTTGATTGACAAAATTGCAGTGCCTAAAATCAGGCTGTGCCTTACAAAAAAGCCTGTGTATAAATCAGGCTGTGCCTGTTACATTGAAGCCTTGCTTTCGCTTTCCCAATCAGAAACGACCTGCGCTTTGACCTCTGACCAATCCTTTGCGCCCTGTGCGTACTTGAGCAACGACGCGCCGAAATCGTCCTTGAATCGCTGGCTTGGGAAGAGCGTGAAGTTCCATGCAACGCTTGTAATGCCGTCGCGGCTCATCCAATCGATAATCTCGAGTGCAAGCGGGTCTTTCGGGCGCTCTGATGCGTTGAATGTGTCGAACGGAGCGATAAAGCCGAGTTTGTTCGTAACGTAATCTTTGCCGATGCCGCTTGAATACAGCCACCAGATAAAGTCTTTTGTCGCCTTTTTGTCTGCCTCAGAAGCGAGCGAGTTCACGCAGTAAAAGTTCTCTGTTCCCACGCACAAGCCCTGCGCCTCTTCGCCAGCAACGCCCGTGTAAATCGGCAGATACTTCACGTTCTCCGCCAGCACCTTGTTGCCCGTAACGCCAGCAATCTGACCCCACGCCCAGTTTCCGTTCTGCACGAATGCGCACTCTTCAAGCGCAAACTCCGCCATAGAGTCCGTAACCGTCTTGATACCCACGTTCTTCGCAGGAATTACGCTGTCGTTCAAATACAAATCAAGGATATTCTTGTAGTTGTCGCCGTATTCAAACGTGATTTTCTTTGTCGCCTCAGAAGCAAGGTCGATATTGTTGTTCTTGAACTCGTAGTACACAGGCAAGTTCGCCAAATGCGTCTGCCATCGCCAATCTTCACCCGACTTGAGCGATGTTGAAGCAAATGCGCCCTTAATGCCCAACGCCGCCGCATTTCGCTGCATATCGTCGGCAAGCGCGCGCAATTTGTCGAAATTGTTCACTTCGTCCATCGAAGCAAAATCCGTTGTTCTGCCCTCAAGCGCAAAATACTTGTCGGTAATCGCCTTGTTATAGATGATTCCGTAGCCCTCGACAACGTAAGGAATGCCGTACGCCTTGCCGCCAGAGGTGATTGCAAGCGATTTGTCGCTCAAGTGCTGATAGAGCTCTGTGTCGGTCAAATCCTCGCAGTAATCTTTCCAGTTCGCATATCCGCGCGGTCCGTTAATTTGAAAGAGCGTCGGAGCTTCCGCAGTTGCCATCTTCGCCGCAAGCGTTGACTCGTATGTGTTGTTCGCCGCCGTTTCCACAATGACTTTTACGCCCGTTTCTTTCTCGTAAATGTCTGCCAATTCCTGATACACCGCCGCGCTCTCTGGCTTAAAGTTCAAATAGCGAACTTTTCCCTTCACGTCCTGCTTAGCAGAGCCGCCGCAGCTTGCAAACAACGCCGTAGCAAGAGCCAACAACGTAGCCGCACCCAATTTTGCCGAAGTAAAACCCTTTTTCATTCCAAAACTCCTTAACGAAATATTTTTGGAAACGTTTCACTGAAACGTTTCCAAAAATAGATTATCCACGACTTTTTTTTATCTGTCAAGGAAATTTTTTATTTTTTTTTCTAAAAAGACATTCGCGCTTAAACAAGCGACAATTTTCGGCTGGCTCTGTTGTCTATTGTGCGAAAAATCGCTAGTATATGCTCAAGGAGTTTTATATGAAAAAAATAATTCAGACCATTTCTATTGCCATTTTGGCAGTGCTTTCATTCGGTTGTGCCTCGACGGACAGCGCGGCAAGCGGGGAAGCTCCTCTGTGGGTCGTAAATTACCGCAGCGTGTATCCGTCAGCAGAGTTCATTGCACAACGCGGAGAGGGCGCAAACCGCGAAGATGCGATAGCTGACGCAGACGCTCGCATTGCCCGCTACATTCAGACCGAGGTGGATTCGCACTTAACAAGTTCCACGAATATGATTGTTACAGGAGCGGGGGCAGAAGCGGTGGCAAGCAAGGAAATCAGCACGCAGAACCGCACCGAAATTTCTAGCACGGTTACGCTTTTGAACGTGGAAAATCCCGTATCTTATTTTGATAAAGCAAACAAAACGTGGTATGCAATGGCAGTTATCAATCGCGAAGAGGCGTGGAACCGCTTTGTGCCACAACTTGAAGACGCACGGACGGCGTTCAATGCGTCTTTTAGCAGAGCGCAGGCAGAAAACGAGCCGTTGGTAGCAAACGTGTATCTAAGAAATGCGTGGGAATCGGGAAAATTGTTTCTTGAAAAACTGGAATATGCCCGCATTATCAGCGACCAAAAGGAAGCCGCTTACAAAACAGACCGCGAAAATATCGCAAAAATCCCCGCACTGCTTTTGCAGAACAATCTTGAAAGCACGCTTGCGCTTGCCGTGACAGGCGACAACGGCAGCATCATCAGCGAGGCAGTAACGACCACGTTTTCAGAACTCGGGCTTACGGTCGCAAAATCCGCACCCCGCTACACGCTTGAAGTCGCCGTGAACGACAACGAAACGGGCAGCGCAGACACCGTGTATAAAATCTATCCTGATGTGAGCATTCATATTGTGGGCAGAACGGGCAAAACCGTGTATTCATACATCATTAAATGGAACGAGGCAAACGGCAAGGCTGCAGGTTCGCTGGACAGGGCTGAACGGCTCGCATTCCCGGTGCTTGCAGAGCGGATTCGCAAAGAACTTTCGGCAGATTTCAAAGCCAGAATGGGTATAAAATAAAATGCAGCAGAAAAGGAGAACGATTATGAAAATCAAGACAAACATTCTTTTTGCAGCGGCTGTTTCGGCAGTGTTTACGCTTGTTTCTTGTGCGTCTGCGCCTGCATCTCAAGAGCAGCACGACAAAATCACGCTGGATTGGCAGAACAAGAACTATCATCAGGTGGAAATGCCTGCGTGGGTTTTCCAGCTCGGAGAGGGCAACGACCGCCCGTTCAAAGACGCATTCGGCATTGAGTATTCGCGCGTATGCCGACGCGGCGAGGGGAGCAGTATTGATTTGGAGCAGGCAAAGGCACTTTCTCGGCTCAATGCGGCAGAGAAAATCGCAGATGAATTCCGCGCCACGATTGAAGCAAGCGAGGCATTTTCGTCGCTAAACGGGGAGCAGAAAGAAACGGCAAAAAGCGTGATGAAAAGCACAAAAGTGCAGGTAAGCGGGCTTCGGGAAGAAGAAAGTCATTGGATTTTGTATCGCATATGGGACTGGAATACAAACAAATATTACAATGAATACGTTGCGTTTACGGCATTTTCGATGAGCCGCGATTCGTGGGACAGTATGGCGAGGGCGTATTTGAACGCAGTGATGAGCGCCGACGGATTATCTGAAGAATCGCGCTCCGTGATTGACTCTGAATATTCCGTGCTTCAAGAAAAGGTGCGCACCGAATAGAGCAGAAAAGCAGGCGAAAAGAAAATGGCTTATTCTGATTACAAATCGCACTGCATAAAAGTTGCGGGTGTCATTGCGCTGTTGGGCAATGCAATACTTGCGCTCGTGAAAATCCTGCTGGCGTATCTTTCGGGGTCGCTGGCGGTGATGGGCGACGGCATCGACAGCGGCACCGATGTTTTGATTGCCATCGTTACGCTCGCGGTGGGAAGCGTGATTGCCCGCCCGAGCGACAAAGAGCACCCGTGGGGGCACGGCAGGGCTGAAACCACCGCAACGATGGCGCTTGCATTTATCATCTTTTTTGCGGGGGCACAGCTTTTGCTTCAGTCGGTGTCGCGCATTTTCGGCGGGGAAACGGCGGCGGAAGAATCAAATCTTGCGGTGGCGGCGGCGGTAATTTCCATCGCGGGAAAATCGGTGCTTGCCCTGTTGCAGTTCCATTACGGAAATCTTGCCGAAAGCGACATCGTGAAAGCAAACGCGCAGAATATGAAAAACGACATCGTGATGAGCGCGGCGGTTTTGGCGGGGCTTGCGCTGTCGAAAATCTTCAAGCAGCCGCTTTTAGACCCCGTGGTCGCGCTTTTGGTGGGCGTGTGGATTATAAAAAACGCGGCAAATCTTTTTTTGCAGATGAATATGGAACTGATGGACGGAAACGCAGATTCATCGCTGTATACGCGGCTGTTTCAGGCGGCGCAGTCGGTTCAGGGCGTGGAAAATCCGCACGGAGCCAGAATCCGCAAAATCGCTTCGCATTACGACATCGATTTAGACATCGAGGCTGCTCCGACGCTCACGCTTTTTGAGGCGCACGAGCTTTCGGAGCAGGTGGAAGAGGCAATTCGCGAGGCAATCTCGGACGTGTACACCGTCACGATTCACATTGAGCCGACAGGCAGCGATTTGCACCAGCGGCGCGAAGAATACGGGCTTTCTCCCGAGGCGTAACGCAAAGACGCTAAATTGCAGGTGTTTTTGCACACCAAAACCGCCGAATTTATAACTATTGTAGACTGATTTTTAAAAGGAATTGAAAATATGGATTCTCCAAACACGTTTGACCGAATGGTTTCTGGGATTTCCCAAGAAGAACGAAAATCTCTGCTTTCCAGAATGCAATCGCAGGAATTGCCCAATCTGCCTTCCAATGACACCGCAGAAAGCGTAGAAGCCATCGTGGATACAGAGCTACCAGACCTTGAAACGAGTCTCAAAAAAGAACCGATTTGGTTCAGATTTTGGCTCTGGTTTAAAGCACTCATCAAAAGCGATTCGGTGCAGAATGTCTACAATAACGAACTGATTCACGATATGGTGAATCACCTCCAAAGAAATGTGCCGAACCTGATTGATTACAAACGAAAATATCTTTTGGAAACATTCTACAACAGCCTTGTGGAAGTAAAGCACTGTATCGATTTTTTCAAGCCGTATGTGGAGCTTTACGAAGAAAATGACGGCGCATTTTTGGTGCTGATGGGCTCGCTCATTATGCCGGGCGTGGAAAACGAAATCGGCACACACGTTGACCCGTACACAATGCCGTTTGACCGCCAGATTACCAGCGAACTCCGCGTTTCGCTGATTCACAAAATGGACGACATCTTAAAAGAATTGCCTGCGAACGAACGCGCCGTTATGTATTCAGGCGCGCGGGCAATGGAGTGGCTCAAAGCGTTCGTCAAACTTCCCGTGGAAACCCTGCTTTCCAAGTTTACCCACGTTACAGAGGGCGCGGATACCTGTCCGTTCTCGGCGGTTGATACGGAAATCGCCCAATGCGCGCGCATTTTGGTCAAAGGCTACAAGGTACCAAGCGCGGTGCTCGAATCGCTGTATTTATTCTCGGTGCGAAACGAATCGGGCGAGGCGCTGGACGTGGACAGCGAAGAAGGCGGCGCGGCGGATTTTATCAAGCGGGCAAACTCCGAAATCTCTATGATAGACACCTTTATTTCCACCATTCCTATGCGCACCATCGGCTGTATCGTCTACAACAACGCGAGATGGCAGCCGGAAGCGTTCGGCGGCGGCGAAAATTGGTTCGTCAAGTTCAAGGCACAGTGGCGAAAAGTGTTCGACAGCCGCTGGGAATCGTGGGTGCGCGAGTGCAAAAAAGAAAAACTGCGCATTCGTATGCAGGATTATTTCAAACTCTCCTCGTTCCCGATTTTCCCCGTGCGGCCGTGGAAAGACCTGTCGAGTTCTCTCACATTCCGCTACGAATTGACCATCGGATTTTTGTATTGGTTCTTTCAAAATCAATATCTTGAGTATCTCAAGCCGATGAAAATTATGATGCTCGAGGGACAATTCCGCCAAAAAGACAATCAAAGCGAATTTTCAGAGCAAATGGCGGCAATGGAAGAGTGCTCGAAAGCGCTCGCGGAGTTCAAGAAAAAAGTGATGCAGGCAGGCGATTACGGCGTTCAGTTCGAGCGCTTTGAACACAAAAACATTCACAGCACCGCAACGGAAATCCAGATTGAAGCATTGATGAGCGATATGGAAAACGACATCAGTTTTATTATCCGAAAATTCGGCAATGCGTGCCGCCTTATCGACCAAATCATCGCGGGCGCAATGAACCAGCGGCTCGACACCCGCTACGACGCGCTTATCAACCTCAACACCATTCGCGGACACGAAAACAAACAGTTCAGAATGGAACTTTCGGCGGCGCAAATCGCCATAGAACACGTTCTTGAAATGCTCACCGAAATCGAAGCCGTTGACGTGCCAGTGCTGGCAAAATAAACCGCGCTGAAAACGCCTCCAAAACGTTTGGTTTGCTCTTTCCCGCACGGGAAACACCGACCAAACGCTTTTTTTTGCATTTCCCGCACGGGAAAACGCCGACTAAACATTTTTTTTGCATTTCCCCCTCGGGAAATCGCAGACTAAACATTTTTTTTTGCTTTTCCTCCTCGGGAAATCGCAGACTAAACATTTATTTTTGCTTTTCCCGCTCCATAATCATAAAAAAAAGCGATGATTTTGCATTTTTTCATTCAAAAACAGCCAAGAATCATCGCTTTTTCTTATTTTTTTGCCAAAATATCGCTCAAAAATTATTTTTTGCCGATATTGCTGATTTGCTCAATGACGCGCCGCGTATCGACTGCAAGGTTTGCCGTCGCGCTTTTGACCTCGAGTTCCTGCGTTTTCACGCGCTCGGCAAGGTTCACCACGCTGTCGAACTCGCTACTCACATCGCCCGTTTTGCCGTACGCGCCGTCAACCATTTTCTTGATTTTCTTTAAATTTTTTCAAAATGCTATTGACTTTTTTTTTATATCCAGTTACTATCTAAACACATTCACGCAAGTGAGTAAGCTCCCTTAGCTCAGTTGGTAGAGCAACGGACTGTTAATCCGTGTGTCGCTGGTTCAAGCCCAGCAGGGGGCGCAAAGACCTTAGCAAATGCTAGGGTCTTTTTTATTTTGTAATCAGAAAAAAATGGTATATTTATTCAAAAATCTGTACAAATACTGCATAAAGTGCTATATTAGTAAAGAACTTTTTTACAAAGGAGAAAACAATGGCATTTGGTCTTAATTTGTACCCGATTACTTATATTGCTCGCTACAATCCCGACACAAAAGCGTGGGACGAAGAGTGGTTTCAAGTTGACAGCGTTACTTACGATGAGCTTATGAAAATGAGCGAGGAAGAACGCAAGGCTGTGCTCGACAAGCGCAATCAGATGGGAATTCCAACGGTGAGCTACACAAGCCAGTATGCTTACGGCTGTTTTGAGGGAATGAAAGGATTTCCCACAAAAGACGGCGGTGTCGCGATTTTCCGCCCCGAAGAGAATGCAGCTCGTTTTGCAAACAGCATGAAAGGACTGTATTGCCCTGTTTTCCCTCCTGAACAGTATGTGAAAGCAAGCGTTGAGTTTGTGAAGCGAAACGCTGCGCTCGGTTATGTACCGAAATATAATGCGGATTGGGAAAAAGAAGATTATGCAAACGCAGAAAGCATTTATATGCGTCCGTTTATGAACTCCGAAGGCGCAATCGGCGTTGGGTGCGCAAAACAGCCGTATGTAGTCATTTGTGCTACAACAGTGAGCGCGTATTTCAAGGCAGGGCTTGACGGCGCAATCATCACGAACCGCATTCGCGCAACGCCGCACGGCACAGGATACATCAAATGCGCTTCAAACTACGTCATTTCTGCCATCGCAAAGCACGAAGCAGAAGCGGCAGGATACGTTGAATGTGTGTATCTTGACGCGGTAGAGCACAAGTATTTCCAAGAAGGTTCAAGCTGCAACATCTTCTTTGTGATGAAAGACGGCACTGTGGTAACGCCAGAGCTTGGCGACACGATTTTGCCAGGAATCACCAGAAAGAGCGTTATTGCGCTTGCAAAAGAAGCGGGAATGAAGGTGGAAGAGCGAGCGGTCAGCGTGGACGAAGTGTTTGAGAACGCGGCGGAGTTCTTTGTTACGGGAACAGCGGCAGGAATCAGCCCGATGTCTTCTCTCACCGACCTCAACGGACGCAAAGTGGTCTTTGGCGACGGCAAAGAAGGTCCTGTGGCGCACAAGTTGCAGCATTTGCTCAAGGGCAGACAGTATGGATTATTAGACGACCCGAACAACTGGAACACTGTTGTTATCGCAGGTAAATAGGCATATCCTGTTTTTCGCATAGCATTGCATAAAAAAGCCGCCCGAAAAAAAATCATCGGGTGGCTTTTTTTGTGTCAGAAAAACTCATTCTTGTTTTTCTTCGCTTTGTTCCTCGGTATTATCTTGCACTTCTGCAAAAAGCGGGCTTTTCTTTACGTTGTTGTATTCCTCAAGCGCCTTGTTTGCAAGCACATTTGCCCAATATTCATACACTTTTTGTTTTCCAGCCTCTGAAGTTCCTCAAAACTGTATACACCGACATACACATCGCTTTTGTCTGTTGCAATTCTCACATTCTGAAGTTCCGAACCGAAGTAAAGAATCTTTCTCATAAAAAGACCTCCGAAAAATGCCCGTTTACCTGTCAGTTTTAAACGAAGGTTTAATAATGACACATTGAAATTTTCAAAAATCGTGTTAATATAAAGACATACACTTTTTTTGCCATTTTTTCCCGCGTGTCTAAATAGATATTGGTTGCTTTTTAAAAAGGAGGTCGTGTCTAAAAAAATATTCAGTCCTTTTAAAAAAACGCGCGTGTTTAAATAGATATTCGTTGCTTTTTAAAAAAGGAAGGCGTGTCTAAAAAAATATTTAG
>CALBGU010000164.1 GCA_937893155.1 uncultured Treponema sp.
TGTCATTATTAAACCTTCGTTTAAAACTGACAGTTTTAGCGGACGTTTTTGGAGGATTTTTTATGAAAAAGATTCTTTCTTGGCATTGTTTTGCGGCGGGATTGTGCGCGGCGCTTTTGGCATTTTCGGGCTGTACGTCGATAGTTCCCGTATCGGCAGGCGCGGGGAGGCAAGCGGCGTGTGGCTCTTTGGTCTGCCGTTAGCAGCGGACTTAAGCGCGGCAACGGCGGCGGCAAACGGCGGAATCAAGCGCATTGCAACGATTGACGTAAAAACCACGAATATTTTAGGGCTTATCATAGTGAAAACGACCATCGTTACAGGCGACAGCGGGAACGCAATAGCAGCTTCTTCAAGCGATACGGCAGGCACGGAAGACGATAGCGGCAGTTACGGCGGCTCGGAGAACGAAATCGTAAAGGTCGAAGGAGCGTCAGGCGAGGCGATTCTTGACGTTTCAAATATTGAGCGCGCACAGAATGCAGACAGCGACATCGTGCTTATCAACGGCACCTTTACCGACAAGTTTTCGGTGAAAGTGGAATTGTTGTCCAAGCAGACGCACGAATGGGTGGAGCGCGGCACGGCGAAGTTTTCCGATGTCAATCAGAGCAAAGAAATCAGCTTTGGCTTGGGCTACACGGGAAAACTTTCGGGCGTGGAGCAAGTCCGTCTTACGTTCGATTCTGGCAATTCGTACACGGCGGCGGCGCGGGTCATCGAAGATAATCTGGTGATTTCGCTGCTTCCCGTCGGCACGCCCGCGATTGATTTTGAAATCGACAGCGAGATTTTGGGAAAGCGCGCTTCGGGCAGCGTGAAACTCAAGAATAAATCTTCTTCTCTGAACTGGAAATGGTTTTCGGTGTACGCAAAGGCGCAAAAAGACAGCGATTGGGAAGCGCTCGGCATCGTCAAACTAGGCGATTACGTCAACGGTCAGCCGTCCACAAAGAGCCTGAGCACGTTTGCAAATATTGCGGATTATCGCTATTTCGGCATTGTATCGCTCAACAAAGACGCGATTGATTGCGAGGCAAAAACGCAGGGCAAAGATTTGGTGTTTACCGTTTCGGCAAAAAAATAAGTGAAGGTGCGTGTTATGGTTCGTAAAAGTGCTGTGTCGGCTCTTTTTGCGCTGTTGCTTTTTGTTTTTGGCTGTGCACAAAAAAGCGCAGTCAACATCGTAGGCTCGTGGCATTCCGTGCTGGTCTTTGAGCAGGAACTGGCAGGGCAAAATGACGATACCGTAATTGCAATCGCGCAGATT
The DNA here is from genome assembly GCA_937893155.1 of uncultured Treponema sp. Classification (GTDB taxonomy): domain Bacteria; phylum Spirochaetota; class Spirochaetia; order Treponematales; family Treponemataceae; genus Treponema_D. The sequence continues at coordinate 1,271 of CALBGU010000164.1, forward strand.
CAGCAAGAGAATACGTTTGTGTTCCGCGAGGACGGCACGTTTTCGCGCACCGTGAAATCTCAAGCACAGAAAATCCACTCCTTTTCTGCCGAGGTTTCAAGCGATTCTCTGCGCGCTTTTTACGGCGATAATACGTTTGAGCTTCTCGGCTCATATTCGCTCAAGGGCACAACGCTCACGCTTATCACCGATACGATTGCGGTAGACGGCGAGCGTATGCCCTACCGCACTTTTTTTGAATCAACGGCGGCTTTTGGAAATCCGCATCTGAAAATCACCGTGGACAAAAAAGATGAAAACACGATTTTGATTCAAGGCGTTTCGTTTTCGCGCCAATAATAAGCGGCACTTATTTCTTTTTCTTCTTTTTCTTTTTGCCGGAAGCCGCCGACTGTTCCTCCCCGTCTTTTTTGGAATCCGCCGTTGCACTTTCCTCTTTTTTTGCGCTTTCATCGCGGTTAAAATCGCTAATTACGTCTTCGGTCGTCGTTTTTTCTTCGGCGGCAGGGCTTTCTTCTTGCGTGGGCGTTTTTTCTGCCGTGGAAACATTGCCCTTCACTTTGCCGTCCAGCGTGATTTCCTGCGTGTCAAGGTTCAGCGTAATTTCTTGCGCGCGAAACGTGTCGCCGTCTTGCACCACCCTGCTGTTCCCGCTCATATTCAGCATCTGCGCAGTCTTTCGGTAAATGGCATACGCGCACGAACACACGTTGTTTTTTTGCGTGATATTCACGTTGATTTGCATTATCGCAATTTCAAGATTCTGATTGTATTCAATGATTTCTGCGCTCGCTTTCACGCCGTTTTCGCGGTCGCTCAGACTGACCTTTTCTTGCAGCGTAGCGATTTTGGTTTCGCGGTCATACACCAACTGATTGCACTCAAAATCAAGTTTTGACTCCGTATTTGCGCCTTTGATATTGCCCTCGGCGGTGATATAGCGAAAATCTTTTCCGTGCAGTTTAATAGAATCGGCGCTGATTTCCATCGACGACGTTTTTACATACGCATTGCCCAAAAGCGTCGTGTTGTCGGCTTCTTTGCCCGTTTTGCCGCTCATCGCGTCCGCCGAAAAAGAGATTTGCTCCGAAAATACCGCCTGCGCACACACAAAACACAGCGCAAAAAAAACGCGCTTGCCGTTATTTTTCGCCGTCATTGCTCGCCTCGCTTTCTTCACCAGAAACCGTGATAACGCCGTCAACCATACCAGAAAACGAAAAGCTCTTGTCTCTGCCGCTTGCCGAAAATCCCCTGCCCTCCATCTGCACATCGTCGCGCTTGAGCACCACGATTTCATCTGAGCCGCTTATCATCTGCTCGGTTGCGCCGTCCCAAAACAGAGAGGTCGCCTCGATTTCAAAATCGCCGTTTTTAAGCGTTATGCCGTCAAGAAGCACATACTGTTTTGCCGTAGAATCCGCTTTCAAGAGCGCGCAGGAGCCTTCGTTTTCTTTTTCGCCCTGCTCGTTCCACGTGGTGAATGTGGCATTTTTGGCATAAGACGCACTTGAACCGCGATATTTTTCGATTTGCGATGCACTCACCTGCAGCGTCTGCCGTGCATTTTCGTAGCGCACCAGCGACGCATTGTAAAAAGCAAACTCGGGATAATCCGTATCCGTTTCGGTATCGTTTTCGTAATTGAGCGAGCAGGACAGAAGAGAAAAAACAAGCAAGGGGATAAATCCCCCTGTGAAAAAACGAAATCGTTGTGCAAAAAAAATCATTTGTGATTCAAAATCGCCGCGCCAATGAATGAAACAAAGAGCGGGTGCGGCTTTGAGGGGCGAGAAACAAATTCGGGGTGATACTGCACGCCGATGCCCCACGGGTGATTTTGCCACTCAAACGCTTCCGTCTGCTTGTCGGGAATGGCAAATGCACTCGAAACAAGCCCGTTTTCTGCCATATCTTTGGCATATTTTCGGTCGAAGGTGTACTTTGAGCGATGACGCTCGCTAATGTGCTCCTGCCCGCCGTAAATCGCCGATAGCTTTGTGCCGCCCAAAATCGTCAGCGGCTCTGCGCCCAGTTTCATCACGGTTGCGCTCTGAAATCCCGTCTGCTCCTCAGGAAGCGAAATCACCGAATGAGAGCTGTTGCGGATAAACTCGGTTGAATCCGCGTCTTCCCAGCCCACGATGTTGCGGGCAGTTTCAATCGCCATCAACTGCATACCAAGGTCAATGCCAAAATACGGCACGTTCTTTTCCCGCGCAAACTGCACGGCGCGCAAAAGCCCCAAGAACCCGCGCTGTCCGTAATTTCCCGGCACGATAATGCCGTCCGCGCCTTCAAAATACGGAGCGATATTCTCTGCGCGCTCCAGCGTTTCCGCGTCGATTTTCTTGATAAAAAGCTCGGCATTGTGCGCCGTAACTGCCGCGTGAAAAAGCGATTCGCGCACGCTCTTAAAGCAGTTGTCGAGATAATCCTTCTTGCCGACCATTGCAATGCAGACTTTTTTCGACGGATTGTTGAGTTTTTCAAGAAACGCCGTCCATTCCGACACATCGGTTGTACGCTCAGAAAGCCCTAGTTTGTCAAGTATTTTCTTGTCTAAACCTTGGTTGTGAAACAAAATTGGAAGTTCGTAAATCGATTTTTCAAAATCAGTTGACGTAAAAACAGACGAGATTGACACATTGCAGAACATTGCAAGTTTTTTGCGAAGCCCCTCGTCCAGCTCCGTTTCACAGCGGCAGATTAAAATATCCGGTCTAATTCCCGCTTCCTGCAAGAGCTTGACGGCGTTCTGCGTCGGCTTTGATTTGAGCTCGCCGCCCGTAATCACTGGCACTAGAGTAAGATATATTGAAAGAACTTCGTTTTTACCGAGTTCACGGATAAGCTGCCGTGCCGCCTCAAGATACGGAATTGCCTCGATGTCGCCCACCGTGCCGCCGATTTCCACGATGACCACGTCCGCGCCGCTTCGAGTGCCCTGCGTAATAATTCTGCGCTTGATTTCGTCCGTGATATGCGGAATAACCTGCACCGTGCGCCCGTTATAGCGACCAGCCCGTTCGTTTTTGATAACGCTATCGTAGACTTTGCCGATGGTAATGCAGTCATCATCTTGCACCTTCACGCTGGTGAATCGGGAAAAATTGCCCAAATCCAAATCGGTTTCAGCGCCGTCCTCGGTTACATAGACTTCGCCGTGCTGATACGGGCTAATATTCCCCGCGTCCACGTTTATATACGGGTCGCATTTCATCATCGCCACCTTCAATCCGCTGCATTCAAGCAAACTGCCGATAGAAGCCGAAGCTACGCCCTTTCCCAGCGTAGAACACACACCACTTGCTACGAAAATATACTTACTCATAGCCCCTCATTTTCACACAAACAGCGCGCTTAGTCAATGTATGAACGCAGAGAATGACCGCCAAAATCACAGTACGGCAGCCACACGCTATAAATGCGGATTTTTGAACACCAAAAAGCCATTGTGCCCGCCAAACCCGAGAGAGCCGCTCATTGCATACGGAATTTCCAGCGACACGCCCGTATGCGCCGTGTAATCAAGGTCAAGCCCATTCGCCGTGTCGGGATTTTCAAGATTTATCGTGGGCGGAATGAAGCCGTCTTCCATCGCGCGAATCGTGAACATCGCCTCCAGCGCACCTGCCGCACCGACTAAATGCCCCGTCATACTCTTTGTGGACGAAATGTGCAATTTTGTTGTCGCACCAAAAACCGCCTTGAGCATATTCGTTTCGCCCTTGTCATTTGCGATAGTTGACGTGCCGTGTGCGTTGTAATAGGCGATTTGGTCGGCAGAAATGCCCGCATCTTCGAGCGCAGAACGAGCCGCAAGAGCCGCACCGCTGCCGTCTTCAAGCGGGCTGGTAATGTGAAACGCATCGGCAGACGAGCCGTAGCCCGCGATTTCCGCATAGATTTTTGCCCCGCGTTTTTTGGCGTGTTCCCGTTCTTCAAGCACCAGCGTGCAAGCGCCCTCCGCAAACACAAAGCCTTCGCGGTCGCGGTCAAACGGACGGCTCGCTTTTTCGGGATTGTCGTTGTAATGCCGTGCCAGTGCGCCGAGCTGCGTTAGGCTGGCAATGCAAATCGGGGTAATCGCCGCCTCGGTGCCTCCCGCCACGCACACATCGAGCCTGCCTGCGCGGATTAAATCCAAGCCAAGCCCGATTGCATCGGTGCCAGAAGCGCACGCATTTGAAACCGTCCACGCCATTCCCTGTAATCCGTAAAAAATGCTCGCATTTGCCGCCGCTTCGTTGGGAATAAACATCGGAATCGTAACGGGAGAAAGCCGCGACGCACCGATGTTTTCATCAAAGAATTTGCTATACGCGTCGTCCATTGCATCAAATCCGCCCAAACAGCAGCCCGTCGCAATTCCCGCCTTAAACGTCTTGAGATTTTCGCGCGTAAATTGCGCGTCAGACACCGCCTGCACCGTAGACGCAAGAAATAATTGCGTAAAGCGCGCCATTTTGCGCACAGAACGGTGAGGAATCCCATAACGCTCAATATCGAATCCTTTCACCTCGCCCGCAATCTTGACCTCAAAATCGCTTGCATCAAAAAGCGTGATTCTGCCAATTCCGCTCTTTCCGGCTTTCACGCTTTGCCAAGACTCCTCCGCAGTATTTCCCACCGGCGACACCGCGCCCAATCCCGTAACAACGACACGTCTTTCCATTCTACCCTCAAAAAATATGCCGTATCACACAACGATACGGCTTTTGTTTTACTTTTTGAAAAACAGCCTTTGCCTAAAAATCAACTGCAATGCTGCTATTTTTTATTTTTGAAGAACGCCGCGAATGGATTGTATGTATCATAAGACGAACTCTCGCCTTGCTCTTCCAAAAAACTCTTTGCTTCTTTATCCTGCTCCACGCTTGAGGCTGGCTTGAGCGAAATGCGGTGCTCTGACGGCAAAACGCCCGTAACCACAACGCTGAACGTGTCGCCGACCTTGAACACCTTGCTCAGATTCGTATTTTTCTCTACATCAAGCTCCGAAATATGCACAAGCCCGTCAATCGCAGGAGCTAATGTTACAAACAAACCGAACGGCGCAACACGGCTAATCGTGCCGTCGATTTTCGTGCCGACAGGGAACGTTTTAGCAACATCGTCCCACGGGTCTTTTTCCAAAGCTTTCATACTCAGCGATACTTTTTCGTTCAGCCAATCCGCCTTGATAACTTTCGCCTCGATTTCCTGTCCGACGCTCAACACGCTCTCAATATTCTCAATTCTGCGGTGTGCAATCTCGCTAATCGGCAACAGAGCCTGAAAACCGCCGATGTCCACGAACGCGCCGTAATCCTTCAGAGCCGTAATTTTTCCCGTAACGATTTTACCAGCAACAATCTCTTTCTCAAGATTTGCAAGGTGCTTTTTCTCTTCGATTTCCAAAATCGCGCGGTTCGACACTACAATGCTCTTGCCCTCGTTTTTATATTCCGACACCAAGAACGTCAAATGCTTGCCGATAAACTCCGCAGCCTCTGCTTTCTGTCGGTATCCCATCTGCGAATACGGACAAAATGCGCGGGTCGTGCCGATTAACACCTCAAAGCCGCCCTTGATTTCCTTTTCGACCTTGCCCTCCACGGGAAGCCCGCTCTTCCACGCAGTCTCTAGCACTCCCGTATCTGCATTTTCGCCCGCAAGCCGCGTAGTAAATTGCATTTCGCCGCGCTTTTCGCCCAAGAAGAAAACGCTGATTTTGTCGCCCTCTTTTACACTTACATTGCCGTCGCGGTCGGTAAACTCCGCCTTCGCAATCATACCCTCGCTTTTAAGACCTAAATCGATAAATACGGTGTCTCCGCTTATCGCAACCACGGTTGTATCAATCTTTTGACCAACTTCAAATCTTTCCATAAATATATCTCCTATACGTCGCCGACGTTTTTTCCCGTCTTTGACAATTTTCTACTCTTGACCTCACCCGTCCCCTCTCCTAGCAGGCGAGGGCAGCCACAGGCTCTTTTTCCCCCTCTCTTTCTAGGAGAGGGCAGCCACAGGCTGTTTCTCAATCGGGGGTGAGGTCATTCCGACATCACGACGAAAATCGAGCCGAAGACGAGCAAATGCGTCGCGAACATACGCAAAAAGCCGAGCGTGTTTTCCATCGACTTAAACACATCGCCGCCGACCAAGCCCTTTTCGCCCAAGATGTCGATGACAATCATAATAAACAGCCAAATGATAGTAATCAAAATTAACGACACCGCGCTAAACAACGCCTTGTTGATGAACTTCTCCAAAATCAGCACCACGCCGCAAATCACCTCGACCGTGCTGATGATAAACGAGATGATTTCGTTAATCTCCCTGCCCATTCCAGAGAAGCGGAAAAACTGCTCCGCAATCAGATTTTCAGGGGCATTGTCGGTGATAATCCCCGCAATGCCGCTCACCAGCAAGAACACTGCAAGCGCAAACTGCAATGTCGTAACACCAAAACTCTTCGTCCTCATATTGTTCCTCTATATCATTTACAAAAGGTATGCTAGAAAAAGCGTGTCATTATCTCACCTTGACCCGATAATCTTTTCGCCTATATTACTATAGATTGCCGTATCAAGTATGGCAATGACATAAGGTTTGTGAACAGGTCTAGTAAGCCTCTTACTCCTGCACAAGTAATAGGCTTACTCCTGCACAAGTAAGGGGCTTACTCCTGCACAAGTAAGGGGCTTACTACTGCACAAGTATGACAGACGGTTAAGCATACCTTTTGAAACACTTCCTATAAACTAAAGCTGCTTGTGCCTTCTAAAGCCGACTGTGGCTTCTAAAGCTGCCTATGGCAGTCGTTTTCCATACGCCACTTGATACAACGATTGAGGTAATCGACATAATCGGCATTCTTGCACATTCCTTTGCCTTCAACATCGGAAATCTTCGCTACGTCTTGCCCATTGCACTTCGTAACTTTCATCACGATGTTAAGTGGCGGCACATCGGTGTCATTAGAAATGTATGTGCCGATACCAAAAGCAACACGCGCTTTGTCTTTGAAATACGCATAGAGCGCACTTGCCCGCTCAAAATCAAGGCTATCGCTAAAAAGCAGAGTTTTTGTCATCGGGTCAATGCCGAGCTTTGCATAGTGAGAGAGCATTTTCTCGCCCCATACATACGGGTCGCCAGAATCGTGACGCACGCCAGAAAAGAGCGTTGCATAAGTGAGCTGAAAGTCTTTCAAAAAGCAGTCTGTTGTGATTGTGTCGGTTAAAGCTGTTCCGTTTAAAATGCCGTATTCTTTTACCCAAGCGTCAAGCGCATACCAATTAGAATAGGCTGGATTGTGCTTGTGATTGCCTTGTCCTGAACACATAATCCATTCGTGCGCCATTGTGCCGACAGGGGTAACGCCGTACTTTTTAGCAAGATACACATTGCTTGTTCCGACAAACTTTGAATCTTTGAACTCTGCGTTTCGCTCTTTAAGCATTTTCACCGCTAAATCCTGCGCTTCTTCAGACAAACGGCGGCGAAGACCGAATTCGCTAAAAGAGCCGAGATTGTATGTGCCATCGACAAGGGCAGAAACCTTTTCATTTAATTTGCGCTTGAATTGAGAAAAAAGCGTGTCGTAATCATAAGCCATGCGGAAATAAACTTCATTGACAATGGCCAGCACGGGAATCTCGTCGCCTTCGTTGTAGAGAACCGCGAGAACCTCGCCCTCTACTTTTGCCTCCTCCTCAAAAGATGCCTTGTCGGTCTCGTATGCGAAGAGGATATCCCCTACCGCCACTTTGTCGCCTTTGTTTTTCTTGAATTCGGTGAGAATGCAACTCTCAACACTCTGCCCCTGCTTGGGCATAATTACAACTGATGCCATATTATCTTGTTTATATTCAAATTATTTCTTAATTTGACGCACAAAGGTAAAAAAATATTAGTTAATCGGTAAACTAACAGATAGGAAACAGAGCGAAATCTATTGCAGTTTCTCCGAAATGCTCTTCTTCTGGATATGGCCCGGCATGCCGGGCAAGAAGGGCATCACCCCCACTATAAAAATCGCCGGAGGCGGGAAGCTTCCGGCGATTTGATTATCCATGCAGATTAAGCTAGTTTTCTGTGTCAAGTGCAGGTGCCGCAGAAGTGGAGGAATTTCTGATGTAGTAAAGAGAGGCTGCGTGACCTCCGCCAATGTGGAAAGTCTGATCTCCATAGGTAACTGTGAGATCATAAGTTATACTGCTGTTATCCATAGTAACTGAGCCTCCGATTATCTTGTAGTTGTGCCCTGTATAGCTGTTGATAATGTGATGATAACTCTTCATTGGAAGAATCGTGTTCTCTCCAGGCGTCCATGAGAAGGTGAATGTACCGAGCTTGAAAGGAGTATTGCAAAAACGGGAGAAGTTCTGCTCGAACTTCCAGTCATCATCCTTGACGTTCAGGGCAATCTGAACGTTGTAGTCCTGGTCAACATAGTTCCAGCCAAAACGCATTACCTGACAGCCGGTGCTGTATGCATCACCGAACCAGAAAGGCATATACTGATTGCTTAAACTAGTTTTGGTGAAATTGTAGTCTCCGTCGGGATGAGGAACCATTCCGGACTCAGGGATTTCGGGACCATAAACATCCTTTAATGTCGCATTGAGCTCAACTTCTTTAGTACCGACGTCAACCGTATTCCAACTATCGTCATAATAGTACTCAGAAATAACCACTGTCGCACTTACGACAACAGTGTATCTGTCATCGTCCTGCTTGGTTATTTCAAGCGCTGGCGTTGTGCCTTCTTTGATTTCGCAAGATGTGGAGTGATTGGGATCTTGAGCAAAAGCATATACCCCGGTGATGTCGAAAGTCCCGGGATTGGCAACCGTTACACCATTTTTGTATCCAAGCTCTGCATTGACATCAGGCACAGCATAAATAAACTTGCCCGTAGGGACAGTGCCGTCTGAACTGTCGGTGTAAATGTTGAGTCCGATGCCGTAAATCCAATCCTGATTTCCGGCAAGAGCCTTATTGATATGCAGGAACAATGCTGTCTCGAACGCCTTTGTGGTGAAGTAGGTATTGTAGTTACCCTTGAGGCTGGAATAGCCATCAGCAGTATAAACTGAAGCACCGAGGGATGCATCTTCTGCCACGAGCTCGCCGGTGTAGCTGTAAAGGTGGGATGTGCCTGCGACATCAACGAGTTCTGCAACGATGGCCGTGTTGGAGCCTTTATCCTCTACGGTGATGGTACCGTCGATAACCTCCATAGCCTTGTCGCCGGAAACGACTGTGGTGACATATTTGCCGTCTCCGCAAATGATAGAATATGTGCCGGGAGCATATTCGCCGCTGGCATCCATCTGGTATTCACCTGCAGGAATCTTGGTGAAGTTCTCAGCCTCAGGATCTACATTGAGCACGAGGGTCACATCACCTTCTGAAGTTGCAAAATTGATGGCATACTGG
>CALBGU010000165.1 GCA_937893155.1 uncultured Treponema sp.
CCGCAAAACAGGCTGTGCCTCTTGCAAAACCGTCTATGACGGAAAAACAGCCCTCTCCGTATTGTAATTGAAAGACGGCACAGATACAAGGGCATTTTTATAAAGTGCCTGTAATTGCATAAAGCGGCGGGATTTAGTATACTTCGCACTATGAGTAACGAACGAAATACAGCAGAGCTTTGCCATTGGGCTGACCAAGTGGCTGAAAAAATCATAAAGGAAAAGGGCGATTTGCCGCTTTACACCTGTGCATCGGGCATCACGCCGTCGGGAACAGTGCATATCGGCAACTTCCGCGAAATCATCACGGTTGACCTCATCGTCCGCGCCCTCCGCTCTCGCGGCAAGAATGTGCGCTTCATCTATTCGTGGGACGATTACGACGTGTTCCGCAAAGTGCCTGCGAATATGCCGCACCCAGAAATCCTCGAAAATTACCTGCGCTATCCGATTACGATGGTGCCAGACACGTTCAATCGCGACGAAAACTATGCGCGCCATCACGAAAAAGACATTGAAAACGAGTTGCCGCGCGTGGGAATCCACCCAGAGTTCTTGTATCAGGCTTCTCGCTATCGCGCACACCGCTACGCCGAGGGAATGAAAATCGCAATGCAAAAGCGCGATGTCATCAAAGAATGTCTCAACGCGTATCGCGACGATGAGCACAAGATGAAAGACAGCGATGTGTATTATCCAATTGCGGCGTTCTGTGCAAAATGCAACAAAGACACCACCGAAATCATCGATTACGACGGCGAATACGGCGTAACGTATCGCTGCACGAGTTGCGGACACGAAGAAAAAGGCGATTTGCGCACAAGTTCAGAGTTCAAACTCGGCTGGAGAGTTGACTGGCCGATGAGATGGAACGAAGAAAAAGTTGTGTTTGAGCCAGGCGGAAAAGACCACATCAGCCCGGGCGGAAGCTACGACACTGCAAAGCTCGTGAGCAAAAAACTCTACGGCTGGGACGCTCCTGTTACGATGAAATACGATTTCGTGAAATTGAAGGGCGTGCCGGGGAAAATGTCTTCTTCAAAGGGCAAAGTCATTTCGCTCGTGGACGCGCTCGAAGTGTATCAAGGCGAAGTGCTGCGCTACATTTTTGCATCGAACAAGGTTGACCACGAGTTCTCGATTTCGTTCGATCTCGATGTGTTGACGCTTTACGAGGCGTATGACCGCACAGAACGCTTGGTGTGGGGCGTGGAAGAGCCGAAAGAAAAAGACCCGACTAAGCGCGAACAGTTGCTTTTGCGCGAAAAGAGATTGTATGAGCTTTCACAGATTGACGGGCTTCCGAAGGTTATGCCGTATCAAGTGCCGTTCCGCTTGCTCACGACGCTGTTGCAGACGTATTCAGGCGATGTGGACGCGGTGATTGCATCTTTGGGCGATGTAAAGCCTGAGCAGGAAGAAACATTGCGCCGCCGCTGTGCGTGTGCGTGGTATTGGATTAAGGAAAGTGCTCCCGACTGCGCGAGCGATATGTGCTTCTCTCTGCGCGCTGACGGAACGAAAGCCGAGTTGACGCAGGATTTGGCGGATGCGGTGAAGCTCGTGCTTGAAAACGTCGTGCCGAAAATCGACACATTCCAAACCGACAAAGATTGTCAGCAGGCAATTTACGACATCGCGACTTCGCAGGGATTAGAGCCGAAAGCCCTCTTTCTCGCGCTGTACACGGTTTTGGTCGGCAAGGAGCAAGGTCCGCGCTTGGGCAGCTTTATGCGCATTATCGGCAAGGCAAAGCTCGAAAAGATTTTGCCGAACGTCAAAGTCGTTACAGCGGAAGAGCTTTTGAAAAAGGCGCAGAACAAGAAGCTCACGCCTGCCGAAATCGACAAATTGCCGTTAGCAGAGCGTTTCAGCCGTCGCGTTGTGCTTAAAGTGAGCCGCATTGAGAAAGTGGAGGTTCACCCGAGCGGCAGTTTCCTCTATATTCTCACGCTCAACACGGGCGATTCAGAGCCGCGCCAAATCGTGAGTTCAATCGTGAACTTCTACAAACCAGAAGAGCTTTTGGGCAAAAATATTGTGCTTGTGTACAATTTGAAGCCTGCGAACTTCCGCGGAGTGCGGTCAAATGGTATGCTGCTTGCGGCGAGCGACGGTGCGGTTAGCGACAAAGAAACGTGCGAGGTGATTTTTGCGCCGCAGTTCGAGGTGGGCACTATCTTAGAGCCAGAGGGATTTGCAGTGCCAGACGACGCGGGCGAGATGTGCTTTGTGAAAGCGGATAAGTTTGCAGAGATGAATCTTTGCACGGCTGACGGCTTTGTGTGTGTTGACGGCAAGAAAATCGGCGCAAACGGCACTTTCCTCACCGCCGAGCTTTACAAAAACGGCAAAGTGAAATAACGGGCAAAGCCCGCTTTGTAAGGCACAGGCTGATTTGTAAGGCACAGCCCGTTTTTCAAAAATCCTCTTGCAATGTGCGAGGGGATTTTTCGTTTTAATGAGAATAAAAAGAATAATAAAATCAACAAAAAGAATAAAAAGAATAATAAAATCAACAAAAAGAATAAAAATAATAATTGACAAAAAGAATAATAATGAATAAAATTACAATGAAAATAATTAAAGGAGTATAACACATGGCTTGGGAAGTCGTAAAAGTTGACGATTCTAAAGTTGTACGAGGAATTCCAAGAGCTACTGTAGGATATGGAAGAATATCATTAAACGTAGCAGCTTGTAATTTGATTGAAAATTTTGAAAACTACAAGTTTGCAGAATTACTTGTAGATAAATCAAAACGTCCAACAGAATACGGAGTACGATTTTTGAAAGAGAATACTCAAGATTCTATTTCTATTAAACGAAAAGAAGTAAAAGGAAAGATTGTTGGTGGTGTTGATATAGCTTCTGTAGAACATTTAGGAAAATTGTTCGGAGAAGAAGGAAAAAGTCGTTTTTCAACGCATTATTCGGTAAGTGTTGATAAATCCGAACCAACAATATTGGTTTTGAGAAAGATAAAATAAATTATTTCATTGATAGTGTGAAGTAATTTATTTTTAATCTTTTTTGCTTGTTAGGGTTATTTTGAATATGAACAAAGGTAATTCTGTTCGATTAAAAATAAAAAAATGGGAAGATGACCGAAGGCTTTTGAGAGGTATGCTGCAAAAAAGCAAATTCTTAAAGCCTGAAGAAATTCAGAAAATAAGAGACCTGATAGCAGAGCTAGACAGGAAAATCAATGGAAGAAAATCAAATTGGCAGTCTAATGACGTATTGGCTCATAACAAAAAGAAATAGTCTATGTAAAACTATTCTATAAAATACGTTAATCCCGTGTTTGGCACGGGAATTTTTTTTCTGCTTAAATATAATTTTGAAAGAAAAGTTTGCGGTATTTTTGCATTGGGCAGTGAGCGACAAAGGGCTATTTTCGTGATAGAATAGAATTATCTTTGATTTTAGGAGGCGTGTATGAGACTTTTGACGCAAAAAGAAGAATTGGATTTGCTGCCAGATGACAGCATGGTAAAGAAAGTTGCGCTTTACA
>CALBGU010000166.1 GCA_937893155.1 uncultured Treponema sp.
TCCATAACTTTTTCTATACTATTTCTATAATCGGATATTATTTTTTCTGCACGTTTAGAGAAAGTATGTTCCTCTATTAGTTTTGAATCTACACTTTTTATATTCAATGCTTCCTCTATTTTATCCTCCAACTGTTCTGGACTATCATAGTATACTACTGCATCATTAAATATATCTTCTATAGTTCGAACATGATCAGTTAATATTACCGTCTGACATGCTATTGCATCAAATATACGATTTGATATGAATCCCTTTTCTCGCATATCATCCCAATGATCATTTAACAATACATTTGTTGATGAATATGCCTTGTTTAATTGATTGTTTGGAATGTATTCATCTTTTATGTATTCATCATCTATTAATCCTTCCCACATTGCTCCATAAACATCCAGTTTATGTTCTGTTGGCAGCAGGTCCTTAAGGATTTTTCTATATATTAGTCGAGAGTTTCCGACAAATAACAGTTCAGTATCATATTCTTGGCTGTATTGCTTATGGAACAGTTCGGGATTTGTACATTGAAGCAATGCTTCCACGTCCACATCTACAAGTTCATCTATTTTTTCAGCCCAGTATGTTGATGCTATGTATACCTTGTCATATTTTTCATATTCTCCAAATGTTATATCATCAGGATGGGATATGTTCCACATTACATTGTAGTGCTGTGACTTTGGTGAGTATATTGATAATCCTCTTAGCACTATAACAATGTCATATATTCCATCATCTAATTTTTCCCAGTCATCCAGTAATTGAATTTTTGATGGACATCCTCTTTTGATAAATTCTCTTTGAAGGTTTATTCCAAAATGATAGTCTCCCCATTCATTTTTGTTTGCGTCAACTTTTTCCCTAAATTTTACCATATCACAAACGGCAAAATACAATCCGACAAGAGGATTCTCCGTCAAATCTAAACATCTCGTCCGAAGCCCGTAATGTTGCATAAAACTCAGTTTATCGATAGTATGCTCGCTCGATTTCAATTCATTCGGAAAGCGTCTACGAAATTCATTGAACAGCTTGTTTTCGTTTTCCATATCATAGCGCATAACAGTTGGAAGCATATAATAATTCGCATTCGCGTGACCATGATAAAAAACAGGATTTGACACTGTACTGTCCAATCCCGATATGACCTTTACATAGTCCGATACTGAATTGACAGTAATAGGCTCTACAATATGACCATCTGCCGTTTTACAAACTTTCGGCATAGTCATTCGTGACTTATCAGAGCAATAGCCTTTTATGCGCATCGCTCGCTCTTCCATTGTTTCAGTCATTGAATACCTCAAAACCATATTTTTCCGCATATTTTTTTGCGGCAGATTTTTTACTTACAACGAAATGAAGCATCTCCTTAAAGCAATCGTGAAATGCATCATCTCTAATTTCAACTTCTCCTGCACAAGTTGGAAAAACAACCGTCCGCAAATTACTGCAGCCTGCAAATGCATCTTTTTCAATCACGAGTTTTCCGCTTACTTTCGGAAAAATCACTGTTTGCAATTTCGTGCAATCCTTAAAAGCCTCGCTTTGAATTGTGAGGTTTGCAACCTCAGAAACAGAAACACCAACAAGACCTTTTTCATTTGTGTTATCTTTGCTCGCTTTGCCCCACACAACCGCTTTCAGTTCCCTGCAATCCTCAAACGCGAACTGCTCCACAGTTTCACACTTTTTAAATGAAACATACTCCACGCCGTCCGCGTCTTTGAATGCTTCCCGCTTAACAACTGTTTCTGCAACATCGACTGTCTTGTTCTCCTCTGGTGCAAAGCAAACAAAATGCTTAAAGCAATCACCATCTTTCACATAAACCGCAGTAGCCATAACTCATATCTCCTTGCAAAAAAGAGTTTTTTTGCCTTTTTACATTTTGAAAATATGTTTTTTATGTCTAAAGTAATCTAAAAACATATTTTTAATCAGCATTATAACAGAGTTTTACTATTCAGTAAAGTTATATTTTGTGAAAATAAGCAGTGTAAAACTGTTTTTAATTGCACATAAAATTCCATATTTCTTTTATGCAGCTAAAAGAAATTTTTATAAATAATCTAAGATTCTATCGCAAGCAAAAAGGAATGACACAGAATGAACTTACCCTTGCGATTGATAAAAGTTACAATTATATAAATAGTGTGGAGCAGGGGAAAATGCTTCCGTCGTTTGATGTTATTGAACACATTTGCGATGTTTTAAAAATAAAGCCAGCCCAGCTTTTTGATGAAAACGGTTCGCCGCAAAATATAAAAAAATTCAGCAAAGAAGACTACATAAATGGCGTATCAGAGAAACTTGCCGAAAAATTGAAAATCCTGATAACCGATGAAATCAGAAAAACGGTGGAATAGGTATTTTTTGAGAAATTTTTTGCCGCGCAAAATTCGCTTTTTTTGTAAAAAAACGCAATTTTTGTTTCCAAAGACTTGGAGAATGAAAATTGTTGTGTAATTTTTGATTCCAAAGAGTTTGCGGGCAACATTGCCGTCTATTTTCTGCCTCCAAAGACTTGGAAAGCGAAAATCGCCGTCTATTTTTTGATTCCAACTCTTTGGAGAGCAAAAATCGCTGTCTATTTTTGCCTCCAAAGAGTTGGAGAGCGAAAATCACCGTCTATTTTCTGTTTCCAAACACTCGGAGAGCGAAAATAGAAAAAATGGCGATTTTTGCAAGAAAGCGGCTGTGCTTTTAGGTGCGCTTGACGAGCGAAAAAAGCTCGGCGCGGGTGAGTTTGTGAAAAACGGGACGACCGTGCGGACAATGCGGGTCTTTTAGCTCTAGTGCGCCCCGTGCGATTTCTTCGGCTTTGGAAGGTGATACAATATCGCCGTCCATTACCGCCGCACGACACGCCGTAGACGCGGCAACGTGATACAAAATCTGAGACGGCTCAACGTGCTTTTTCACGATGTCTTCGTAAAAATCCAGCTCGTTGCCCTTGTATCGAATCGGCACGGATTTTATCAGCCAGCCGTCTTGTGCGCGCTCAAGCTCAAACCCCGCGTCTGCCAACTCCGTTTTCACCGACTCAAGATAGTCGTCCTCCTCGTCTGACTGCGTTTTAAGCTGAAGCGGAATCAAAAGCGGCTGCTTTTCGCCGGCGTTTTCCATAATCGCATTGAACAAAATCCGCTCGTGCGCGGCGTGCTGGTCGATGATGTAGAGCGTGCTGTTTTTTTCGGCAAGCAAAAACGTGCCGAGCGCCGCACCGATGTACCTAAAATCGTCGTCCGCCGCCGCCAAACGCGCCAGAAGCGAAATGCCAGCGGGAGAAACTTTGTCTGACGAAACGCTTTTTATAGCGCGCATTTCGCTCCCTTTTGCCGATTTTTGCGAAGAAAACGACGGATTTGCAGAAAATCGATGTGACGCAAAATCATAATCGCGGGAAGAAAACGCTGTTTTGCTCATCGCTTTGAGCTGCGTATCGATGTCTTTTGAAACACTGCGCTCAAAACCGCTGTAGAGCGCACTTTCGGCATTTTCGCTTGCGTCCTCGGGATAATCCTCCTCGTACTGTGTGCCGTAGTTGCCGAGCGCGCGCGGAAAAAATGCCTGCGAGCGCTCGTTTTCGCTCCCCACGAGTTCCTTGAGCGTGTACGATTTGAAAAAATCCCGTGTTGCCGTGCTGAGTGCGTGATGAAGCGCAGAAATGTCCTTGAAACGCACTTCGCGCTTGGCGGGGTGAATGTTGAAATCGAGCAAATCGGCTCTCATCTGCACAAAAAGCGCGGCGGCGGGGTGCGTCCCGTTCGGAAAAAATCCCTGCGCGCCGTATTCAATCGCCTGAACGAGCGAAAATTCCTGCACCCGATGCGCATTGACATACACGAAGATGTCTTTTTTACTGCTGCGGCTCACGTCGGGCGTTCCGATAACGAGCGTGAATTGCCACGAATCGTCGTCGCTCGAAAGCGAAATCTCGCGGAACAACTCGGGCGGCTCGGTTGCCGAAATCGCCGTGCGGAACCGCTCTGCGTGCGTTTGCCCAGCGCGGAATATATCGCGGTCTTTGCCGTCGATTTTGAGGCGGAATGCGATGTCGGGGCGTGCGATTGCTTTTTCCAAAAAAATGGCGCGACAGGCGGTGGCTTCGCTTGCGGGGCGTTTGAGAAAAACACGGCGTGCAGGAAAATTCTCAAAAATCCCGTCTGCCGTAACGATGGTGCCGTTGACGGGCGTGCAGGGCGTGATAACGTGGTCTTCCACGATAGACGCGCGCATATTCCACCCGCCGCTTGTAATTGAAAGCCGCGAAACCGCCGCAATGGACGCAAGCGCCTCGCCGCGAAATCCCAGCGTGGAAAGACGGAGCAAATCGGTTTCGCGCTCAATTTTGCTCGTCGCGTGCTCGTGGGCGCACACTGCAAGGTCGGCTTTGGAAAGCCCCGAGCCGTCGTCAACCACGCGGATTTTTTCAATGCCGCCTGCCGTTATTTCCACGCTGATATTCTTTGCGCCTGCGTCCACGCTGTTGTCCAAAAGCTCGCGAATCACTGATGCGGGGCGGTCGATGACCTCTCCTGCGGCGATTTTCCGCGCCACTTCCGCGCTCAAAATCTTTACGGGATTTCCCATATTCAGCCTTCCTTTTTTGCGGAAAAGTTAAAAATCAAGTAAAAAAATCAATCGTTTAATTCGGGGGAATCAAAAAGAGCGAACTCAAGAGATGACGTGTCGTAAATTGTGTTTGCATCATCTTGAGGTGCGGTAGACGGCGGTTCGTGCGCGGCTTTTTTTGCTTTTCCGCGCTTTTTCTTTGCGGATTTCTCTTCGTTCTCTTCGTTTTCCGCAGTTTTATCGGCGGAATTTTCGCTGTCGTCAAAATCGGGGGCGTTCATCAAAATCTGCACTTTGCCTTCGATTTTGTCGATTTCTTTTTCGAGTTCCCGAGCAGTTTTGATGCCCTCTTCAAACGCCTTCAATGCGTCTTCAAGCGAGATTTCGGGGTTTTTTACAGCATTCGTTACATCTTCTAGCTTCTGGAGTTTTTCTTCAAAAGTCATTGCTATTCTCCTGTTACAGTTGCGTTGAGTTTTCCCTGTTTTGGTATGATTTCCAGAACCGTGCCGAGCGGGATTTCGGCGGCGTTTCGCACGATTTTGCCCGAGGTTTTTTCGCGAACGACTGAATAGCCGCGCGCAAGAATATTCTCGGGATTGCACGATTCAAGCACCTGCGCATTTTTTTCTACGGCGGCGCGCACGGTGTCCAAGCGGGCTTTCATTGCGCTTTCCAGTTCGGCTCTTGCACTATCCAAGCGCGACAAAAGCGGCTGCTCGATTGCGCGGAACAAAAGCTCCAAATGCTCCGTATCGAAACTTTCCACGAGGATTTTCGCGCGCTCGGTTTTCGCTTTTATCGACTGATACAAATCGTCTTTCAAGAACCGAATTTGTTCCTCGATGTCGGCTTTGATAGGCGTTACCAATTCGGCGGCGGCGGACGGCGTGGGCGCGCGCACATCGGCGGCAAAATCGCTGATTGCCCAGTCTATTTCGTGCCCCACGGCAGACACCACGGGGATTTTCGACGCGGCAACCGCCCGCACAACGCCCTCGTCGCTGAACGGCAAAAGGTCTTCGAGCGAGCCTCCGCCGCGCCCCACGATAAGCACATCGCAAAGAGCAAAATGATTGGCAAGACGGATTTGCTTGATAATCGTTTTTGGCGCGTCGTCGCCTTGCACCACGGCGGGCAAAATCACGATGTTTATCGAGCGATTGCGGCGGTGCGTAATATTGAGAATATCGTGCAATGCCGCGCCGGTCGCACTCGTGATAATCCCGATGGTGCGCGGAAATCGCGGCAATGCCCTTTTTCGCTCGCTGTCAAAAAGCCCCTCGGCAGCGAGTTTTCGCTTTCGCTCCTCGAGCATCTGCAGAATATCGCCCTCGCCCGAAGCCGTCATCGACGACACGATAATTTGGTAGTTCCCGCGCGCCTGATACACCGACAGCGAGCCTTTTGCGCGCACCTTCATACCGTCTTTTGGCACAAACGTGAGCTGAGAAGCCCGCGAGCGAAACATCACGGCAGAAATCTGCGCTTCGTTATCCTTGAGCGTAAAATAAAGATGACCTGAAGCATTCGGGCGGCAATTCGAGATTTCGCCCTCAAGCGTAACTGACGGAAAAGTGCCCTCGATTAAATCCTTGACGAGCAGCGTCAGTTCTTTTACGGTAAAAACAGTTTCCTTGATTTCGTCGGAAGTCATACGGACAATTCTAAACGTTCGCTCGTATTTTTGCAACAGACCCCCAAAATGCCGCAAAATTGTTATGCTGAACAAGTTTTCTGCATCTCATTCAATGTTTTATTTTCGCTATCAAAAAAAGATTCTGAATCAAGAAGGTGCTATCTTTTATGGGAAATTTTTTTCGGTGTCTTTAAATAAAAATGACCAAAAAATAAATTTTTTTGACAGTTTTTGAAAGAAAATGACAGAAAAACAAATTTTTTTTGACGTTTTTTGAAAGAAAATGACCAAAAAAATTTTAGATTTTCCCGTCCACAAAAGAAAA
>CALBGU010000167.1 GCA_937893155.1 uncultured Treponema sp.
AGATCTCCACTCTTTCCCTACACGACGCTCTTCCGATCTGAGTTCGAGGCGAGCCACGGCACCGTGCAGAAGCATTATTATCGCTATCAGGCGGGCGAAAAGACGAGCACAAATCCTGTTGCGCTCATTTTTGCGTGGACGGGTGCGCTTGCAAAACGCGCCGAACTGGACGGCACACCAGAACTTTGTGATTTTGCCAAAAAACTTGAGCGCGCCACGATTGGCGTGATTGAAGACGGCATTATGACGGGCGACCTTGCGCGTTTGGCAACGCCGAAAGCCTCCAAAATCGTGAACAGCTGGGAGTTCATCGACGAGATTGCCTCTCGGCTCTAAACGATTGGTGCAACAATTTTTTTAATGCAATAGCGCAAAGCCCGATTCGTCGGGCTTTTTTTTCTTGATTGGCTCTTTTGATTGGCGGAAATAGCGCAAAAAATTTTTTTTTAGTAAATCCGCGCGAAACGAGAGCAAAAAAAATTTTTTTTTAGTAAATCCACGCGGAGTGAGAGCGAAAAAAATTTTTTTTTAGTAAATCCACACGAAACGAAAGCAAAAAAAAAATTTTGTCATGCGGAATCCGCTTCGGCATCTCCGTTTTGTGCGCGTACCGATACGGTCAGTATGTTTTTTGGAGGTGTTTCAAAAAAAATTATGATTCAGAAGCGGGCTTGTTTATGACTGTCTGCAACATCTTTTCGCGCTCGGCAAGCGAGTGAATCATATCTTCCACCGACTTGAGCACCTGCGGCGTAAGCGACGTTAAATCGTCTTCTATCTTTTTGTATTTGCTGATTTTTGCACATTCCCGCCGATACAGCGTCGTTTTTCCTGTAACCAGATATTCCACGGACACATTCAGCGCCTCCGCGAGCTTCACGGCGACATCAACGGCAGGCATCGACGCCCGATAGCCCAAATACATATCGAGCGCGCGCTTTTTTATCCCCGCTTTTTCCGCAAGCTCCCGCTGGGAAATCCCTATGTATTCAATTTCTTCTCGTAATCTATCTGCAAATGACGGCATACGATATTTATAACGCAATCGCGCTGTAAAAGTATTGACATTTAGCGCAATAACAGTGTATATTTCTTTGTTGTAGCGCAATAGCGTTATAAAAACGGGGGATTTGTGTTGACGCGGTGTGCGTTTTTGCTCGGTGCGGCAAAAGAAGGCTTCAGACAGAAAAAACTTTCGCGTATGTATGAAACGCTCGTTGCGGACGGCTGGGCGGAACGTGAAATCGTGGAGTTTCCGAACGGTGTGAGCGAATTGCTTTTGGAATACGCGCTGAACCATTGCATGGAGCAAAACGGCGTTGAGCATAACAACTGCGTTGAGCAAAACAATGCGAAAATCTTTCTCTTTTTTTGTGTGCAGTCGCAGGATTGCATAAAAGACGACTGCATTGTTTTGGGTAATGACGAAATCAGGAAATCGGTGATTGCGCAGTATGAAGAGCGCGCAAAAATGTGCGGGATTGCTTTTGATATCCGCTACGATAGCGATGATGAGGTTGTGCGCGAAGAGGCGCTGGGCTGGGAGAAAGTGATATGATGACGGCGAGCGTTGTG
>CALBGU010000168.1 GCA_937893155.1 uncultured Treponema sp.
AAGAAATCGTCGTGTTCGCCTCAAGCAACATTTCGCTTTGGCTTTCTATCATCTTGATTCGCTCGTTCACATCGTTTTGCTTTGCGATACCGATTTTTGCGTTGCTCGTAAGCTCGTTGAAAGAAGAAGCCATCTTGTCTACAGAAGTATTTACGCTTGAAATATTGCCCACCATTTGCTCCACCGCGCTTGAAGCCTGTGAAACGCTCATTCCCTGCGTGTTAATGAGCGAGTTCAGGCTCGTAATGCTGTCGGAAATGTCGTCAACTGCCGCCGCTGATTGATGGACGGAATCGTTTTGCCCGATGATTTGCTGATTTATGGTGTCGATGTTCGTGATGATTTCGGTGATTGCGCGCGACGTGTCTTGGCTAGAATCGTTGAGGTCTTTGCCCGAAACATAAAGGCTGTCCTTTGTCTGCTTGACTTCCTTGATAATGCTTTGCAGTTTGTCGAGGAACGCGTCAAACTCGATGATAAGGTCGCCGATTTCGTCGCGGATAAAGAGTTTACAGCGTTTTGTGAGGTCAGCCTCGCCCGTCGCCATATCGGTCAAGAAGTTTGTAACGTTGTAAATACGCCACATCAGCCAATGCACAAACGTATACGTTATGGCAATAAAAATAAGAATTAAAATCGTCAAAATCGGGCAGACAATCGCAAACGTATGGTTTCGCACGCTCGACACGATTTCCATACTCTTTGCAACGAAAAGCATACCCGAAATCTTGCCTTCGCTTTTTATGGGGCAATAAACACTGTAGAATTTCTTGCCGCGGATTTTTACTATGCCCGCAAAATTCTTTCCGTCGCGTAGTGTTGCCTGTTCCACTTCGGGATTGTCGACTTTTATGCCGATAAGCTCTTTGCCGAGTGTTGTGGAAACTCTCGTATCTCCCGAAAAAATCGTACATTCTACATCGTAACTGTCTTTTGTCAGTTCCGTAAAACTTCCGTTAGTCAAATCGTAGCCGCAAGCAATCGCGCCAACGATATTGTCGTGATATTCAATCGGCGAAAGTGAAACCAGTGCAAATTCGCTCGAAGCGAACTCATTGGTGATAGAGCTTTTGTTGCCGCGGAGTGCGTTCTGCACGGCGGGAATGTTGCTCACGTTTTGTCCTGCCATAATACCAAAAGAGCCATTCACGATTACGCCGTTCTTATTGATTACGGCGACGAAATCCACGCCGCTAGAACCGCCAGCATCGTCTATCATATCCAAGAGCGTACGCGAGTCGCCTTCGGTTAATGCTTTCCCCAAGCCTTTCAGGTGCGAAATCAAATTGGAAAAGCCTTCGAGTGTGCCTTGCCAATCGGAAAGAGTCTCGAAGCACCCTGCGGCTGTATGTTGCAGGGTGGTTTCGGTGTCTTTGGTTAAAAGACGATTAAAAATTTCCAGCGTTAAAGCCATTGTTCCCACAATGCAAACGACAATAGCTGTCACAAATATGGTAATCAGCTTCGATTTTATCTGCCAGCCGCGTTTTGCATTGGTGTCAAAACGGTCTAGCTCTTTCTTTTCTCTTGCCATAAAACTATCCTCTGCGAATAAAGTCTCATCTATCATTATCGGCGTTTACACGCGGAATCGGTCGATTTGACCGCCGATTTCGTTTATCGACTGCTTCACATGCTCGGCAATGCCTTTGAGAGCCTCGCCTGTTTCGCTGATTTTTCTCGCGCCTGTTGCCATTTCGCTCATACTGCTTTGAATCTCGTTCGTTGCGCTTTGCAATGTCTGCACTTCGCTCAAAATCATCTTGTTGCCCTCTGCCATCTCTTTGCCTGCGTTATGCACTTCGAGCGTGCTGTCGTTCATTGAATGAAGCACGGCATTGATTTGCTTTGAGCCTTCGTTTTGCTCTTCCATTGCGCCTTTAATCTGGCGCACAATTTCGTCAGTTTCGCGGATTTTTTCCGTAACATTCTGGAACGCGCTCGTGGATTTTTCCGATGCGGCAACCATACTGATAATCGCGTTTTTGATATTCTTGAGCTGCTCGCCGATAGTCTTCGTTTGAGCCGCAGAGGTTTCAGAGAGCTTTCGGATTTCGTCGGAAACAACCGCAAAGCCCGCGCCTGCGTCCCCAGCGTGCGCCGCCTCAATCGCCGCGTTCATCGCCAAAAGGTTCGTTTGGCTTGCGATAGAAGAAATCGCCTTGTTCGCTTCCTGCAGCGTTTCGCTCATCACCTTGATTTCCTCAACGCGCGCATTAACATCGCTTTGAATCTGAGTGCCGCTTTGTGCGCTTTGGAAAAGCGATTCGAACGAATCCGACATTTTTTCCACGTTCTGATTCACGCTCGAAATATTGCCAATCATCTCTTCTACTGCCGCGCTCGCTTGCGACACACCCGACGACTGCTTTTCAATCATCGTTTCAAGGCTCTCGATGTTGCTTGCAATCTCGTTCACCGCGCCTGCTGTCTGATTCACGCTGTGACTCTGATTTTCCACCTGCGAATGAACGTCCTCGATATTCGCGAGTATCTGCGAAATCGCCGAGCTGGTGTCTTGAGTGCTTGCTTCAAGGTCATAGCCGACTTCGCCGAGATTGTCTTTCGAGGTCTTGAGCTGTGCCATAATATCGTGCAGTTTGCCCGTGAATGTGTTAAATCCGTTCACCACATCGCCGATTTCGTCCTTCGCGCTCGTAGCGATACGCCGCGTGAGGTCTGCCTCACCTGTCGCAATGTCTGCGATTGCCGTCTTGAGCGAAAGCAAGGGGCGCACCGTGATTGCCGCCGCGATAAAACTAAGCACAATCGAAATAAGAAGCACGACGCAAAGCGCAGTCATCATCGCGTGAAGCATTTTGGTAAGACCGCCGAAAAAGTTTTTCCAATGGCACATATAAATTACCGACCAGCCAGTATCTCCAATCGGGCGATAAGCACTTGTGCGCAGTATTTTCGTCGACGGGTCTACGAAAACGTCGCCGCCCTTTTCGCCTCTCATCATTGCGTCCACAATCGCCTTGAATTGCGGCGGAAGCTCGCCTTGCACAAACGGGTCGCCAGGCTTTACGATGTCTTGGATTGTGGAGGCAACGACAATGCCTGTTTTTCTATCCACCACGGCAACCTCTGAGCCTTTGGGAATGTCGATTGCCGAAATCGCGTTGCTCAAACAGTTCCCGTATACGTTTGATGTAACCACGCCGATAACACGCCCTGTCGAATCTTTTACAGGCACGTTGTACATCTGAAAGATGACTTTTGCAATCGAGTTCATCTTGGGCACAATGACGGTCTGGGTGCCTTTGTAAGCCTGACGGAACGCCTCTTCCGCATCGGTTTCCACATAATCCCAGATTTTTATGATTTGCCCGTTCATCGTAACGGAATTGCCTTCTTCGTTGTAAAAAGCGATGTTTTCGTAATCATCAGATAAATCTGCGTAATTTCTCATTCGAACCGCTTTTTCATAGAACGAAATATCAGGGTCTTGCACAAAATCGGTGTGTGCGACGGTTTCTAGCACTGTGAATTGCTTGTCGACTTCTGCTTTGATTGTTCCCGACACGTTGTCTACTACGGTTTCGATAGTGTTGTTGACTGTTGTTTTTACAGTGTCGGACGCAATGCGGCGCGCGATAAACGCAACCGAAATGCTAGAAATAAACACAATGGTTAGCACGAGTGCCATCAACTTGAATTGCAGGCTTTGCAACTTCATAATATCCTCCCAAGATTTCTGTCTAAATTATTTTCATTTATTGGTGGTGTTACGGAAAGTATGCTTGTAAAAATAATTGTCATGCTGAACTTGATTCAGCATCTATCTCAGAATAGAGATTCCGAAACAAGTTCGGAATGACAGACTTATAAATCAGCATACCTTTTGAAACACCTCCCATTTATTATTATAATCCCTTTCTTATAATTAGCAAGGACGCGCCCCATATGTTTGCATAGTTTTCCCGTCAACGCCCGCCCGCGCCTTTGTGTCCACCCGTATTTTCCAAAAAAAGCCCTCCCGCACTTTTGTTTTTGCGCATTGCCATTGTCAAAAGCCTGTCGCACGTTTGTTTCTGCTCATTGTTTTTTGGAAAAAGCCTCCCGCAACTTTGTTTCTAGTCATTGCCGCAGGAAATGAGCCGCCGCACATTTGTTTCTGGGCATTTCCGCGGGAAAAAGGTTGTCGCAACTTTGTTTCTGGCAATTTCTTTTTTCCCAAAGCCAAAAACACTTGTGAAAGTGCCAATTTCTTTTTTCCCAAAGCCAAAAACACTTGTGAAAGTAGCAATTTCCATTTTGCCAAAGGCAAAAACACTCGTGAAAGTGGTCATTTCCAAAAAAATGCGGCGGGGAAAAAGCGCGCGTTACGGGAGTTTCGGGAATGCGCGAAGGAGCATATCGGCAGAGGCGTAGTGTTCTTTGTATTCTTTTTCGCTCAAAACGTAATCGGCTTTGTAGCGCGCCGACGTGTCAGCCTTCACGAGTTTTCCGCTTGCCGTGCGCGTTTTCGTGCCGTATTCCCTCCAGCCCGTGAGCGCAGAGCCTTTGGGAAACACCGCGCGCGTGCCGTCTTCGTCGGTGAAAAGCGCACTTGAAAAATGCTCGCTGATAGCGCAGTTGATAATCGCGACGGAATCCCAGCGGTCTCGACTGTCTGCCTTTCCTGTGCCGCTTGAGCGCGCGAGGAAAATGGGCGCAGTTTGTCGAGGAACGGCAAAAAATTCGCAGTCCATAAAGACGAACCCCGGGCGATTTGCAAGTGCGCGGCTTTGTAAAACGTAGGCGGGGCAATCTCCGCGGTTGTCTTCGATGACGCGAATGGAGCAACGTTCAAACAGGCTCGTGTCGCAATAGCCCCAGATAAAATCCACGTCGCCTTCTATCACGCAATCCTCGAAATGCGAAAATCCCTTGACGTGAATCGTGTCTTGATGGCTCTGGAACGTCATTCGCTCCGCTTTCAGCACGCCGCGCTGGTTGTGAAAACAGAGGGCTTCGGCTTGATTTCCGAGTTTTTCGTCCCCCAGCGTCTTCACGTGCGTGTTCTGAATCGAAAACCCGCGCAGCGTCACGTTCGTCGCCGACGGACCGATGACGAACACGGCTCTGTTTTCGGTGTCGCGGTGAAATGCCTCGCAGTTTTCAGCCCGCACGACGCAGTTTTCGCTCTTCACGCCATGCGCGGCTTCCATAATCAGCGGATTTTGCAGGTTGTAGTTTAATAATTCGGTGTACACGCCCGCGCCCAAAATGATATGCACGAGCGTCGTTTTTTCTATTGCGCCTGATTTTGCCATTTCTGCGATTTTTTTGAACGCATTTGAAATGGCGGCAGGATTTTTGGAATTTACAGTAAGTTCAATCATACTTAAAATTATAGCGCAACTTTCTGGTAATGCAAATTGATTTTGCGCGTGAAAATCAGCAAAAATCGCTTTGCATAAAATGCACCGTGAGCAAAATGGTGCAAATCAGGGGGTCTACGGCCACAATAATATACCTTGTGCGCAAATATTTTCAGGCACTTCTTTCTTTTTTGTTGCGAACTCTTTAGAAAGGGAAGGAAATACACTCGATACATTGGAATCATCTCCAGAAAATGGGGTCGATACAGTAAAGTTTGTGTTATTTGTGCCGCCGTTTACCTTCTCCAACTCTTTTTCATTCATTTCGATTGTCTTCATATTGTTTCTCCTTAATCGCATTTCTGCGATTGCTTTTCGTTTACATTTATTTATACGAAAGAGAGTCAAAAGGGGCTAAAAATCTGCTTGATTTTCAGCAGAAAAGGGGATTATCATAGTTTTATGGAAAAGGAAATCGAAGAATTACAACGAATGATTAACGAAAGCTCGTCCATCGTCTTTTTTGGCGGTGCAGGTGTGTCAACCGAAAGCGGTATCCCCGATTTTAGGAGCGTGGACGGTTTGTATCATCAAAAGTGGGATTATCCTCCCGAGGAAATCCTTTCGGCGCACTTTTTTGCCCAAAAGCCTGCGGAGTTCTACCGATTTTATCGCGAAAAGCTCATCATAAGTGGCATTAAGCCAAATGCGGCGCACTTGAAACTTGCCGAGCTTGAGCGCGCGGGTAAACTCAAAGCGGTGGTCACCCAAAATATTGACGGCTTGCACCAAGCGGCAGGGAGCAAAGCGGTGTTTGAATTGCACGGCAGCACGCTCCGCAATTTCTGCACGGCGTGTCATGCGAGCTACGGCATTGATTTTATTGCACAGAGCGAAAACGCGGCGGACAAAATCCCGCATTGCACAAAATGCGGCGCAATCGTAAAGCCCGATGTGGTGCTTTACGAAGAGGGGCTTGATAACGACACGGTTGACGGCGCGATAGACGCAATAAAAGCCGCCGATATGCTCATCATCGGCGGCACGTCGCTCACGGTGTATCCCGCGGCGGGATTGGTCAATTATTTTCACGGAAAGCATCTGGTTCTGATAAACCGCGACCCGTCTCCTGCTGACTCAATCGCGGCATTAGCGATTCACGATTCAATCGGCAAGGTGTTGGCTCAGATTTCGGTTTGAGTTTTCGGCACGATGAGATTGTAAAGGCGGTCAAGGTCGGCGGCACTAAAATATTCGATTTGCAAAAAACCGCCGTCCAGCGCGCCTTTGAGGGTAACCTTGGTGCCGAGCGCCTCGCGGAATTTGGCTTCCAGCGCGGCAATCTCGGGATTCTGCGGCGCAATGTTCATCGACGTGCTTTTTTTGCTCTTGTCGGCTTTTTGCGCTGTCCCCTCGCCGTTCATTTCTTTTGCGGCAGCTTCTGCCTCGCGCACTGAAAGCCCTCCGCCCACGATTCGCCCGTAAAGCACATGGCGGTCGGTATCTCCGTCCACAGACAAAATCGTCCGCGCGTGTCCCGCAGAAATCTTTCCGCCCACGAGCGCGCCCTGAATGTCGTCGGGCAATTCCAAGAGCCTGAGCGCGTTTGCCACGGTGGAGCGATTTTTGCCCACGCGGCGCGCAACTTCGTCCTGCGTAATTCCAGCCATCATCATCAGATTTTTGAACGCCTGTGCTTCTTCAATCGGGTTCAAATCTGCGCGCTGAATATTTTCGATGAGCGCAATTTCAAGTTTTTTTTCGTCGCTGTATTTTCGCAACTGCACGGGGATTTTCTCAAGCCCCGCCAACATCGCGGCTTTGGTGCGCCGTTCTCCCGCAATGATGTAAAAATCTCCGTTGTCTGCCGCTTCCACCGTAACGGCTTGCACGATGCCGTTTTCGCGAATTGACTCGGCGAGTTCCGAAAGCGATTCTTCATCGAATTCCTGACGCGGTTGGTGCGGATTCGGCTTCAAAAGCTCAGGCTTTATCCACAGCTGACCGTCAGCGTCTGCCTCCACGCCCGCAGGCAATTTCCGCTCTTGCACCGTTTCTGTATTTTCTTCGTCCAGAAGAGCGCCCAGACCTTTTCCAAGCCCCAGTTTAGCCACGGTTCATAACCTCTTCTGCGAGTTTTTCGTAGCTCTTTGCGCCCAAGCACGACGTATCGTATTCGCAGATGGGAAGCCCGTGCGACGGCGCTTCTGACAATCGCACATTTCGCGGAATTATCGTTTCAAAAACCAATTCCTTAAAATACGATTTCACCTGCAAAACCACATCGTGCGCCAATCGAACTCGGCTGTCGTACATAGTAAAGAAAATGCCGCCGATAGAAAGATTCGGATTGATGCTTCGTTGCACTTTTTTTACGGTCTGCAAAAGCAACGTAATTCCTTCAAGCGCAAAATATTCGCACTGCATCGGCACAAGCACCGCATCGCTTGCGGCAAGCCCGTTGAGCGTCAAAATGCCCAAAGACGGCGGGCAGTCGATTAAAATGTAGTCATATTCGTTTCGCACGCTTTCAAGGGCGTTTTTCAAAAAATATTCCCTGTCTTTTTGGTCAACAAGCTCTATTGCCGCACCAGAAAGGTCAATCGAAGCGGCTATTGCGTCAAGATTTTTTACGCTTGTCTGCCGAATTACCTCGGACGCAGACACAGAACCTGCAAGAAGTTCATAGACGGTCGGTTTTTCCTTAGAAAGCCCCACGCCGCTCGACATATTTCCCTGAGAATCGAAGTCAACGAGGAGCACCTTTTTCCCTGCAAGTGCCATATATGCACCGATATTTATTGCGGAAGTCGTTTTTCCCACGCCTCCTTTTTGGTTCACAAAAACAAATACCTTTCCCATGATGCTTTCTAGTGTATCATTTTTTGAAATAGAAGTATACTCTATTTTTCAAAATGTTTTTATAAAAAATGATTTTGAACCTTGAAGATGTTGTAAAAAATCAAAAAAATCTGTCATGCAAAACTTGTTTCTGCATCTCACGCATAGCGTGTTTTGCCCAAGAAAGAGATTGCGAAACAATTTCGGCAATGACAGAATGCAAAAACAGTGCGCTAAATGACGTAATCGAAATACGATTCGGGCGCGGCTTGATTGACCAATTCGGCAAGCGTAATGCCGTCAAAATAATTGTTGACCACTTTGTAAAAGCCTTCCCACAGTTTGAGCGTGGGGCAGTTTTCGCGCTTTTCGCACGAGTTTGGATTTTGCTCCAAACACGCCACGGGCGCAAGATTGCCCTCGGTTATGCGCAAAATCTCGCCCACAGAATAGGCGTCGGGCGCTTTTGCGAGCTTGTAGCCGCCCTGAGGACCTCGCACACTGAGCAGCAGCCCGAATTTGCTCAGCAACGCCGTAATTTGCTCAAGGTATTTTATGGAAATTTGCTGGCGTTCGGAAATGTCTTTCAGGGCGGTATATTCGCCTGTGTTGTGCAGTGCAAGGTCAATCATAAAGCGCAGTGCGTAACGTCCGCGCGTGGATATTTTCATAGTACCTCCGTTGTATGCGAAAAATAAAATGGATTTTCTTGTTGATTTCGTGTTTATAATACTATTTATTTTCTTAAAAGTCTAGCAACATAGTATGTAATTAGTGCGTGTTTTTTATTTTTCTCTGAAAAAGAAGGCGAAACAAATGCGGTGCGCTGTTTTTGTGCTTGACACAATGCGCCTCAATGCTGAAAATAAGGTCAGAGTGCTCAAACGTGCGATAGGCGGGACTTGAGCGGCTTTTTACTATTTTTTGCACGGGGATTTTTAGGTGAGAAAACTGTTTTTGAATGTCCAAAACTTTTTTTCAGATGTCAGAAATTCTTTTTTGCACATTCAAAACTTTTTTTCGCACGTCAGAAATTATTTTTCGGACATTCAAAACTTTTTTTCGTACGTCAGAAATTTGTTTTCAGACATTCAAAACTTTTTTTCAGATATCAGAAATTCTTTTTCGGACATTCAAAATTCTTTTTCGGACATCATACAGCGGGCGCGGCTTTTTGAGAACGTGTGTGTGAGAAAGAATATGGTATGCTGTCATTATCTCACCTTGACGTGAATAATCTTTTTTCGCCTACACAATTCAGCAAGGGGTTTAAACCCCTTGTTTCAATGGACAGCGGGTATAGATTCCTCGGAATGACGAATGGGCGGAAAAAAAAGGACTGCCAAAACTTGACAGTCCCGTAAGGAGAGTGTTTATGAAAAAAATCAGCCTTTAACGCCGCCGAGCATTGTACCTTTGGTAAAGTATTTCTGAATGAACGGATACGCGATGACCATCGGGATTGCCGACATAAAGACGGACGCCGCTTTGATTGACTCAATCGGTGCAGAACCGAATGCGTTGACTTCCACGACTTCGTTCATTCCGCTTCCAATCAAGATGTTGCGCAAAAGAATCGGGAGCGGCTGCAAATCCGTTTTGTTGATGTAAAGCATCGGGTGGAAGTAATCGTTCCAGAAATTCACGCCGTAATACAAGCCAATCGTGAGAATAATCGGCTTTGAAAGCGGCATAATAATCGAAATCAACACTTTCCATTCTGCCGCGCCGTCGATGCGTGCGCTTTCTTTGAGCGATTCGGGAATGTTGTCAAAAAAGTTTCGCATAATCAAGCAGTTGTAGGTGCTGAGTGCGCCCGGCATAAAGACTGACCAGAGTGTGTCGGTTAAGTGGAGCGTCTTTGTGATGACAAGGTATGTTGGAATCATACCGATGTTGAACAAATACGGAATCAGCACGAAATAATTGAGGATTTTGCGTCCGGGCAGTGATTTGACCGACATACAATATGCCATCGGAATGGTGAGGAACAATGCCCAGAATACGCCCATTATCAAAATCAGGATTGAGTTTCGGAACGCGAGCAAAAAGCCGTTGTTGCCGAGCAATGCTTTGTATGCTTCGAGGCTCCATTTCCACACGGGATTGAACATCAGCTCGAAGTTTGTGCCGAGGAACGCCTGCGGCTTAAAGCTCAGTGTAATCGTGCTCCACATCGGGATTGCAATCACGATAAAGAGCAGTACCAAATAGGTATCCAATGCGCCGTAAAAAATCTTGTCCGCCGTTGTAAGTCGAACTGTCTTTGGTTTATCCATCTTTTCACCTGCCTTTACATCAATGACGAATCAGAAATCTTTTTGACAATCTTGTTTGAAGCCGTAACCAAAAGCAAGCCGATTACGCCCTTGAAGATGCCGACCGCGGTCGCCAAGCCGAACTTCATATCAAGCAAGCCCTGCCGATACACCCACGTGTCGATGATGTCCGCAACGGAATACACCGGCGTTGAATACAACATATACATCTGGTTAAAGCCTGCGTCCAAAACGGTGCCGAGTTTGAGCAACACAACCGTCACGATGACAGGCTTAATCGACGGAAGCGTGATGTACCACACGCGCTGAACTGCGCTGGCTCCTTCCACCATTGCCGCTTCAAACAGCGACGGGTCAATCGCCATCAGTGCCGCGATGAACACGATTGCCGCCCAACCGCACTCTTTCCAAGCGTCTGTGAGCAAAACGACCACAGGGAATGCGTGAGTGTTCACAAGGAAGTCGATGCGCTGACCGCCACAGAACGTGATGATGTCGTTAATAAGACCGTCGCCTTTTGCAAGCAGCGTGAGCAAAATACCGTACATAATAACCCAGCTCAAAAAGTGCGGGAGATAGACCATCGTCTGAACGACTTTTCGGAGGATATTGTGCGTACATTCGTACAGGAAGACCGCCAAAATGATTGACAGCGGCACGGAAATGCAGAGTTTTCCAATCGAATAGCCGATGGTGTTTCTCAAAAGTTCCCAGAAATAATATGAATGGAAGAAATCGACGAAGTTTTTCATTCCAATCCATCTGCTTCCCCATACTCCGTCAAGTGCGGAATAATCCTTAAATGCTATCTGCCCGTTTACAATCGGCAGATATTTCAGCAGAACGTAATATACCACTGGTATCACGAGAAGCGCGTATACCGAGATGTGTCGCTGAATTTCTTTTCCTAAATTTTTTTTCGGAGCTGACGTATTTTGTGCGTTCATATCTAACCTCAAGAATAATAGTATCTTATGCCGTGCAAAAATATCATAAGAATTATTGGATTTTTCCGTTTTTTTGTTTTTTGGCGTTTTTTGGTGATGGGGGAACGAAACGTATGCTCTTCTTTTTGTAGTCGATGTTGAAACGAGTTCAGTATGACAAAACGGAAATCTGAATCGTACACTTGAATTTATCGTTCATAGAATGATAAAGTAAGGCATTACCATTATTTGAGGAAAAAATGAAACTTTCTAGCAAAACTTTTGCCGCGCTGACAGTATCTGCAATGCTGTTTACGGCTTTTCCAACCGCATTCGCTGCGGTTCAGACTCCGATTACATTGAATTCTGCCACTCCCGCTGCCCGAAGCGATTTTGCCGCTAAACTCCAAAAATATCTTGATGCTGGCGATTTTGCTGGTGCGCTTGCTCTTTTTGACGGTCTTTCATCTGACCTTGCAAATGATTTTGAAATCTTGTTCTTGAAAGCATCGATTCTTTTTTCTGCGGGAAAATTAGACGACGCAGATGCGCTTTGCACACGGCTTCTTTCGGTGCAGAGCGACAATTTGGACGTGCTTGAATTGCGGTCGATGATTGCAAAATTCCGCGGCGATACCAGAAAACGCGCCGCCGATTTGAAGGCAATTCTTTCTAAAGACCCGCAGAATGTGCAGGCGAATATTGAGCTTGGCGAAGATTATGCGCTTTCAAAAGATTATGCAAGCGCCCGAAAATGCTACCGAAACGCAATGCTCAAAGACCCGACGAATACCGACGCGCTTTTTGGTTACGGACAGACGAGTTATTACACGGGCGATATTTCCAGCGCAAAAACCACGTTTGAGCGAATGTTGAAAATCGACCCGAAAAACGCTTCAGCGCACGCGTATTTGGGTAAACTCGCCGCCGAAAACGACAATTATAAAGATGCCGAAGCGTACATTGTAAAGGCGGTGGAATATGAGCCGAATAATTACGATTATCGCCTTGATTACGGCTCGTATGCCAAAACGCGCGGCAAAAAAGATGTCGCCGAGGAGCAGTGGAAAATCGCTGTGGATTTGCGCCCCGATTATTTTTTGGCGTACACCTATTTGGCGGGCTTGTACGACGAGCAGGAGCGCTTTGAAAACGAGCTTTCGATGTGGAAAAAAGTGGTGGAAACAAACCCGAAGTATTTTTACGCATACGAGGCGATGGGCATTTTGTATTGGCACAAGGGCGAGTTTATCAACAGCCGCAATTCATTCCTCAAGGCTGCGAGCTACAATCCAAAGAATGAGTCGTATCCGATGATGGTTGCGGCGACGTATTATCGCCAAAACGAAAAAGACAGTTATCAAAAATGCAAGACGTATTTGAACACGGTGCTCAAGAATTTCCGCGAAAACAAGGCGATTTACTCGGTGATGCGAATGTATCTGGAAAACGGGGGCGGCGTGAACGCGGAGGCAGCGGCTGAACGCGCGGTGAAGGCTGAAACCAACAAAACAACGCGCGGAAAAATGTATTTTTATCTTGCGCTTTTTTATGATATGAAAGGAAGCCGAGAACTTGCCGAACAACTGTATTCGCAGGTTACGAACATTGCCGCTCCGCTGTTTTTTGAATATCGTCTTGCGGAATGGAGCACACAGTAAATGAGTCAAACCGAACATCGATTGAATCTTTCGGGGCGGGAATTCGTGCTGATTGGCACGGCGCATATTTCTGCCGAAAGCGTGAACGAAGTGAAAGCCGCCGTGGAAAACGAAAAGCCAGATTGCGTGGCAATTGAGCTTGATGAGCAGCGATTGAAGACGATGACCGAGGCGGAGTCGTGGAAGAATCTGGACATCGCGAGCGTGCTGAAAAAAAAGCAGGGATTTGTGCTTTTGGCGAATTTGGTGCTGTCATCGTTTCAGAAAAAGATGGGCAGCAACGTGGGCGTAAAACCCGGCGAGGATATGCGCACGGCATACGAAACGGCGCAGTCGCTCGGCATTCAGACTGCGATGGTTGACCGTCCTGTGCAGACGACGCTTCGGCGCGCGTGGGCAAAAAATTCGTTTATCGGAAAATGCAAGTTGCTGTCGCTGATGATTGCGTCAGTTTTTGACACGGAAGAGGTCTCGGGCGAGCAAATCGAGAGCCTCAAAAATTCGTCCGAGATGGACAATATGATGAGCGAGCTTTCGGGGTATTTGCCTGCGGTGAAGACGGTGCTGATTGACGAGCGCGATTTGTATCTTGCGAGCAAAATCTGGAACTGCACTGGCGAAAAAGTGCTTGCCGTGCTCGGTGCGGGGCACATTCCCGGCGTGATTGCTCATTTGAATGCGCTTTCTGAAGGCAAAGAAACGGCGGATACCTCCGAAATTGAGCGCGTGGGCGAAAAAAAACTCGGCGGCAAAATTATGCTCTGGGCAATCCCCGTGCTGATTGTTGTGCTGATTGCGGCGGGCTTTTATTTGGGCGGTCAAAAAAACGGCTGGAATATGATGGGCTCGTGGGTCATCTGGAATGCGATTTTGGCTGGCATTGGCGCGGCAGCGGCGGCGGCTCACCCGCTTACTGTGCTCGTGGCGGCGGTGAGTGCGCCGATTACGTCGCTTTGCCCGCTCATTGGCTGCGGAATGGTGGCGGGCGTGGTGCAAGCCGCGCTGGTAAAGCCCAAAGTGAGCGACCTCGAGTCGATTCAGGCGGATTGCAATTTGCGTGGATTTTACAAGAACCGCATTTTGCGCGTTTTGCTGGTGTTTTTGCTGTCGTCCCTCGGTTCGTCGCTTGGTACATTTGTGGCGGGTGCGTCGTTTGTAAAAACAATCGCGGGGTTTGTCTCTCGCCTTTTCGGCAACTAGCAGTTTTTGAAAGCAAAATAGAGCATTTTTTTTCTGCGATTTTGTCTTTTTTTGCTGATTTTTATGCAAAAAGAGCGAAAAAAGATAAAATTTGCACGGTTATGATACAATAAAAGCACGAAAAAGCATTTGTTTGAGTCTTTATTGTATCATAAATGCAAAAATAAGCGTTCGTTTTGCGTTTTATGATACAATAAATGCAGACTAAGCATTTAGTTTGCGTTTTATGGAACAATAAACGTCGACTAAATATTTAGTTTGCATTTTATGGTGTCATAATTGCCGAAAAAACATTTTTTTTGCGTTTTCTGCGCGCAATGAGCGAAAAAAATGTATCGGGTCAAGGTGAGGTGCTGAAACGAGTTCAGCATAACATCTTTAATTTTTTTTCTCCCGCATTTTGAAACGGTCGTTTTATACGGTTATTTCCATATAATCATTTTCGCTGTAGTCGATTATCGTGCAGTCGTTGTGATACACCCTCTCAGGCAGGGCAACGAGCGCGTGGGCTGTCTGAAGCCCTGCGGAAAATGGCGTGCAGTGCCAAACTCCTGCGTTCATCAATACCATCGTGCCTTTCGGGACGATGAATGCTTGGGTAAGTGCGGGGCACGGCTCGTTTGACGGCGGCGCAACGTATATCACGATGTCGCTGTCGAGCGGCAGAACGGCTTCGCTTGCATTATTGTGAAATTCTGAGCGGGTGATAATCATTCGCTCTTTTTTTTCGATGACCATCGACGAAAATCCTAGTTGCCGCCCGCCAGAAATGCTCATTAAAATATGGTCGTGAAAAAAGGTGCCCAGTGTGTGTCCGGTGGGATTCACAAAATCATAAAAAATGCCAAAATCTTTGAAATTGTCCGCGGTCAGTGTGTGTGCTTTGATTTCTCTCATAGTGTGCCTCGATTAGTGCGCAAGTTGTTTTTGGCGTTGAATGCAGTCGAAGCCGACGGCAATGGCAATCAAAAGTCCTTTGATGACCATCTGTACATACTGGCTTACGTTGAGCAATACCATTCCGTTTGAAAGGACTCCGATAATCAGTACGCCTGCCACTACGTTCGAGATTTTGCCCGAACCGCCGTTTGCACTCACGCCGCCTAGAACAACAGCCGTCAAACATTCAAACTCAAATCCTTTGCCCGCAAGTGCCTGTCCGCTGTTGGTGCGCGAGAGCATAACAATGCCTGCAAGTCCTGCAAAAAGACCTGAGAGCGCATACACAAGGCAATAAATGCCGTCAACATTGATGCCTGACAGTTTTGCAGCCTCTGCATTGCCGCCTACTGCGTAAAAGTATCTGCCAAAATAGGTGCTGTTTAAGATAAATGCGCCGAGTGCCAAAATGACAATCATAATGATGACGGGGACGGGAATGGGTCCAAGATAGCCCTGTCCGATGACTGAAAACGATTTGGGAAAGCCGAAAATAGGCACGCCTTTGCAGATAATGTATGCCAAGCCTTCAAGGACGGTCATTGAACTAAGCGTTACGATGAGCGGGGCGATGTGGATTTTGGAAATCACTAGCCCGTTCAAAAAACCGAGCGCGGTGCTGAGCAGAAGCGACAAAAGGCACGCTAACACGGGATTGACGTGTGCGTGAACCATCAAATACGCCGCGACGATATTTACCAGCGTAATCATTGAGCCGATAGACAAATCGATGCCGCCGAGAAGCAGCGCGAACGTCATTCCCACCGACGCAATGCCGAGCATCGAGATTTGCCGCGCTACGTTGAGCAAATTTGCAGGGTTGAGAAATGCGCTTGATGTTGCGGAAAAAAACACGATGAGCACCAGCAGCACAAAAAACATCGCATACTTTTTTGCTTGAACTTTCATACCATCAACAGATAATTCCATAATTAACTCCTTTTATTCTTTATATCCTGCGCTTTTTGAGGCATAGCGCATAATAAGTTCTTGACTGAAATCTTTTTTATCCACAAAGCCGGTTATGCGCCCTTCGGCAAATACGGCTATTCTGTCTGCCATTCCAATCAATTCTTCCATTTCGGAAGAAATCATCAAAATCGTTTTTCCCTGCGCTACCAATTCGTTCATCAGTTTGTAAATTTCGTATTTTGCACCGACATCAATGCCGCGTGTCGGTTCGTCCAAAATGATTAAATCAGGGCACGTTGCAAGCCATTTTGCCACAACGACTTTTTGCTGATTGCCGCCGCTCAAGTTTTTTACCAGCTGCTTTAACGACGGGGTTTTTATTTTCAGGTCGCGCCTGAAGTCTTCGCCCATTTCCCTGTCGGCTTTTTTGTTAATCACAAAAAATTTGGATAAACGCTGCAAAATGGCGAGGGTGATGTTGTTTTGAATGTCCATCGAAAGCAATGCGCCTTGATGTTTTCGGTCTTCTGGCACGAGTGCAATTCCCGATTCGATTGCATTTCTGAGTGATTTTGGCGAATACGGTTTGCCTTTGAACAGCATTTCGCCGCGCTCGCGTTTTTTGACCCCAAAAATGAGTTCCGCAGTCTCTGTGCGTCCTGCGCCCACCAAACCTGCAAACCCCAAAATCTCACCGCCGAAAATTTTGAATGAAACATCTGTAACGCCGTTTCCCGAAAGATTTTTCGCTTCAAAAAGTGCTTCTGATGCGATTTTGCTTTCCCGCTGCGGAAATTGTTCGGTAATCGGACGACCGACCATAAGCCGAAGCACTTCGTCCAAATTGGTTTCTTTGGTGTTCAGCGTGGTAATCGTTTGCCCGTCGCGCAACACGGTGATACGATTGCTTAACTCAAAAATTTCGTCCATTCGGTGCGATACATAGATAATCGTCAAGCCCTGCGATACGAGTTTTTTTACGATTTTGAACAAAACGCGAACTTCGTTTTTGGAAAGCGGAGCTGTTGGTTCGTCCATAATCAAAACCTTGGCGTTTTGCGATAATGCCTTGGAAATCTCTATGAGTTGTTGATAACCGACGGTCAGTGTTTTTACGAGCGCATCAGGATTTATATCGAGTTCCAATTCTTTGAAAATTGCCGCGGCTTTTTCACGCATTTTCGCGCGGTCAATAACAAGATTTCCTTTGCGGGGTGCTTTGCCGAGAAAAATATTTTCTGCAACAGAAAGTTCCCCCACAAGATTGAATTCTTGATAAATGACCGCAATGCCGTTTTCTGCCGAAGCCTTTGGTGTGAGCGCCGAAAACGATTTGCCTTGAATTTCAATGCTGCCCGATGTGGGCGAAATTGCGCCGCTTGCGCATTTTATCAGCGTGGATTTTCCTGCACCGTTTTCGCCTACGAATGCGTGCACTTCGCCTTTTTCAATCGCAATGGAAACATTTTTGAGAGCTTGAACGCCGGCATAATTTTTTGAGATGTCGTTCCATCTCAAAATGGTTTGAGCCATATAAACTCCTTTTTTATTTTTACAAAGGGTATTTCCTGTGCCATTTTTTACGTTTGGCACAGGAATGTGTGTTTTTATTTTTTCAAATAGGAATCAACGTTTTCGGTTGTTACAGGGATTGCCTGACGGTACACAATTTTTTCGGAAATAAGACCTTTTTGCATTTGTTTTACCAAATCGTAAATCACCTGCGCCATAATTTCGGGAGTACCCGTGTTCAAAATGGACATACGCTCGCCATCGCCGTTTTTAATCGCTAAAAGCTCTTCTTCGGTGCCGTCTACCGCAAAAATACCGAATGTGTCATCTACCTTGCCCGACGTTTTTGCCGCTTCAACCGCGCCCATTGCGCCGCCTCCGCCAATGCAAGCGACCACTTTGACGTTTGGATTTTTTTGGAAAATGGTTTCCATTTTTTCCATACCTTCCGTTGGATTTATTGCACTTGATTGCGCCACAATTTGAGCATTGGGAGCTTTTTCCTTGATTGCATCAACAATGCCGTTTGCTCTATCAAGCAAGATTTCAATCTGCGGATAGTCCAAAATTGCGATTTCTGCAGAACCGCCGAGTTTTTCGTTAATCCAATTCGCTGCGTATTCGCCCACGATTTTTCCTTCTGCGTAGTTGTCAATAAGCCAGCAAAGGTCTGCATTTTCCACATCTTCGTCCCAGCAGAATATCTTAATGCCTGCTTTTCGCGCATTCGCAAGGGTAACCTCCAGCGAATTTTTGTCCACAGGGTGAACGATAATCACGTCCATTCGGTTGGCAATAAAATTTTCAAGCTGCTGAA
Source organism: uncultured Treponema sp. (assembly GCA_937893155.1). GTDB lineage: Bacteria > Spirochaetota > Spirochaetia > Treponematales > Treponemataceae > Treponema_D. Next base: position 18,397 of record CALBGU010000168.1, read on the forward strand.
TCTGCGTTGAAGAGTTGTTTGAACAGTCCAAATAGGTGAGTTTTCCGCCGTCTGCGCTGACCAATTTTGAAAGATTCACAGCGGTGCTTGACCATACCTGATTGCTCAAATCTTGCACCGTCATTCCGATTTTCAGCCCTGCACTTTTTTCTGCGCCGAGAACTGCTTCGGATTTTTTCTCCTCTTTGCACCCCGATAAGCATAAAAGCGCACACACCGCCGCCGCGATAATTGATGTCATTTTTCTCATAAATACTCCTTCGTTTGAGAAATTTTTGTAAAACAACTTATTAAAAGTATTTTACTAAGTAAAGTTTATCACAGACTGGTTGCTTGTCAAGAAAAATTTTCACTATTTTTAAATTTGCATTTTGAGAAAAGCAATATTAGAGTTGATACGCAAAAAAACTTTATTACATCGGTTTCTTTCAAAATCACATAAACAGAATGTGTTCGCAAAACAATTATGAACTTTTATAAAGGTGTTTTATAATTGATTAATGCATAATGATTGCAAAAAAGTGCTGTTTTAAATTGTTTTTTATGCTAATATAAAGCTATCTTGTTTTTAAGTGAGGATTTTATGGCAATTAACAATATTGATGTGAGACAGCAAAATAAAAAAAATATTTATAAAAGTATTTTGAGTAATGACAAGATTCCTCGTCTGAAAATTGCTGAACAGCTCGGATTGAGTTTACCGACCGTTGGCTCGAGCATAAAAGAGCTTATTGACGAAGGGCTTATTCGTGGCGATGAAACAATGTCGTCTACCGGCGGCAGAAAGGCTTCTGTAGTGTCGGCAATCTCGGATGCGCGTATTGCAATCGGTATTGACATAACGCAAAATCACGTCGCTTTTGCTGCGGTAAATCTAAAAAAAGAAGTTTTCGCTTTCATTCGGCTTTCGCAAAAATTTTCGGACTGCGAAGGATATAGCAATGACGTGCAATCTCTTTTTTGGCGATTTGTGCAAAAAAACGGTATCGAAAAAGAAAAAATCTTGGGGGTAGGTGTGTCGTTTCCGGGAATTGTTAATTTGAATGGCGAAAGGCTTTTGTATTCGCACCGGCTTGGCATAACGGCACCGAGCCGTCCGCAGTTTTCAGATATGCTGGGCGTTCCTTCCTATTTTTTTAATGACGCAACAGCGGCAAGTCTCGCCGAATGTTCTGCGGTTGAAAATCTGGCAGATTTTGTTTTTTTATCCCTCAGCAACAGTGTGGGCGGCGCAATCATCATTGACGGCAAAGTTCTTTTGGGAAACTCAATGCGTTCGGGCGAATTCGGACACATTCGCATAACGACTAGCAACGAAAAAATCTGCTATTGCGGGCAAAAAGGGCATTTTGACAGCTATTGTTCAGCGCTGGTTCTTGCAGAAAATACGGGCGGCAACCTTGAAACCTTTTTCAAGCGACTGGAGCTGGGAGACGAGCAATGCGAGCGAATTTTCAGTGAATATCTTGATTATTTGTCGTTAATGATTTGCAATTTGCGCACTGCATTCAATATTCCCGTAATTTTGGGCGGTTATGTAGGCAGCTATCTTGCGCCATATATAGAAGAAATCCGTAGCCGAGTGGTAAAAATGGACACGTTCCAAGAAAATACGGACGATATTTTGCTCTGCACATACAAGGCTGAGGGGGCTGCCGCAGGAGCCGCAATACATTTTATCAATAACTTTATCGAAAAGATTTAAAAAATATTTGACAAACTATCTAACAGCATTTATTATTAAAGATGTTTACAAAAGTTCTTTAATAAGAGGTGCTGTATATGAATGGAACAATGAAAGTTGCGGTTATGACGGGAGTGGGAAAAATTGCGTATACCGAGCGCGAAATCCCGCAAGTGAAGGCGGACGAGGTTCTTGTCAAACTTGAGTATGTTGGTATTTGCGGGAGCGATATGCACTATTACGAAACGGGGAGAATCGGTGATTATATCGTAAAACCGCCGTTTGTGCTTGGGCACGAGCCGGGAGGCACGGTCGTAGAGGTCGGAAGCGCGGTAACGCATCTGAAAGTCGGCGACAGGGTTGCGCTTGAACCGGGAAAAACGTGCGGAAAGTGTGAATTCTGTAAAACGGGACGGTACAATCTGTGTCCTGATGTTGTGTTTTTTGCCACGCCGCCTGTGGACGGTGTGTTTCAGGAATACGTTGCGCATGAAGCGGCGCTGTGTTTTAAGTTGCCCGACAACGTGGACACGATGAGTGGTGCGCTGATGGAACCGCTTGCGGTGGGATTCCACGCGGCAATTCAGGGCGGAGCGCATCTTGGGCAGACGGCGATTGTGTTCGGCGCGGGGTGCATTGGTCTAGTGTCGATGATGGCGCTCAAAGCCGAGGGCGTTACGGACGTGTATGTGGTGGATATTATGCAGAAGCGTCTGGACAAAGCGCTGGAATTGGGTGCAACGGGCGTTATCAATTCCAAGGAAGAGGACGTGATTGAGGCAATGAAGCGCATTACGCTCGGCGCGGGCTTCGACCTTGCGATTGAGTGCGCGGGCACGGAAATCACGACACGGACGGCGGTTGATGTGGTAAAAAAAGGTGCGAACATCGTGCTTGTGGGGTATTCCAAGAGCGGTGAGATGACGCTGCCGGTGAGTAAAATCCTTGACAAAGAGCTGACGATTAAGACGGTGTTCCGTTATCGCCACATTTATCCGATTGCCATCAAGGCGGTGGCTGACGGAAAAATCAATCTCAAAGGCATTGTCAGCGATGTTTTTGACTTTGACCATGTGCAAGAGGCGATGGACAAGAGCGTGAAAGACAAAAGCAATATTGTGAAATCAGTGATAAAAATCGCAAAAGAGTAAAATCTAAATCATAATTTCTTAATTCCTTGAACTTTCACCCCTTAGGTTCAAGGAATTTTTTTTGCGCGTTTTCGCTCTGCGGGAAACGCTTTTTGTTTTCCCTCTGTTAATTATTTTGGATTTTTAGTATACTTTTTTGCAGAAAGGAACAGAAAATATGATGAAACAACTTTTGAAATCAGTACGATGCATTTTGTTTTTTTCTGCACTTGCCGTATGCGCGACAGGGTGCGGCTCGGACGCTTTTTCGGCGTGGGAAACAGATTTTGACATCGCAAAAGAAAAAGCGCAGTCAGCAAACAAAAATATCTTGGTGTTTTTCAGCACGGACGATGCGCAGGGTGTGAGCGACGATTTGAAAAAAAATGTGTTTGCCAAAAAAAAGTTTGTGTCCGCAGTTTCGCCTGATTTTACGCTTTTGAACATTTCGGTAACAGAAAGCGAATACACCGAAAGCCAGTCAGACGAGAGCGAAAAAAGTGCATTCCAAAAAAAACTCGACATCTTGGACACATACAGCGTGGAAACGATGCCTGCGCTGTATATGCTCACCAAAGAAGGCTTTGTGATTAAGGCGTTCAATTACGACCCCGCGGTGAACAGCGTGGCGCATTATGTGGAACTGCTCGGCGGCGAAAAAGAAAATGCCGCGTCGTATAATTCGCTGGTGCGGGCGGTGGAAGAATCGCAGGGCGTGTATCGCGTGCGGGCAATCAATGCGCTCTTTGATGCCACGGAGGAAAGCTACCGCGCTTTGCTTTTGGATTATTGCCGCGAGGTGAGCAGCCTTGACCCCGACAACACGACGGGACTGGTGGGAAAATTTGAGTTCCAGACGGCATATTCCGAGGCAATCGAGCTTTTTCACGCAGGCAACGCCGAGGACGCGGCAAAATGCTTCGTGGACGCGGTTTTGAAGGGGCATTTGTCTTCCGCGCAGATTCAAGAGGCGTATTACAATGCGTCTTATATTCTTGCGATGTCCAAAACGTATGATGCGCGGGTGCTTGATTATCTCAAATTATCGTATGAGTCCTTGCCAGAGGGCGAGGAAGCCGAAAACGTAAAACGCACGATTGAAGCGGTTGAAAGTATGCTCAAAAACGAAAGCGAACAAAAAGGAAACAACTAATGGATAAGCCTCCCCCGAATTTCATTGTGCTCGTCGTGATTGCGATAGTGTTGGTGTGTTTGTCGAGCCTTTTTTCTGCCAGCGAAAGCGCATTTTTGGCGGCAAACAAACTCCGCGTGCGTTTTTTGCGCGACAAGGGCGACAAGCGTGCAATCCGCACCGCAAAATTGCTTGAAAACAAAGAACAGCTGCTCAACACCTTGCTGGTGTCAAACGAATTGGCGAATATCGCGCTTTCGGTCATCTTAACAATGCTTGCGCTCGAGCTTTTCGGCTCGGCAGGCGTGGGCATTGCCACGTTTGTGGTAACACTGTTGCTGCTCGTTTTCGGCGAAATCACCCCGAAGTGCATAACCACGCGATACCCCGAATCGTTTGCCTTTGCGGTCAGCGGCGTGATTTCTGCGCTCGTTTTTGTGATGACTCCGTTCGTGGCGGTGTTTACGGCGATTTCGCGCAGTCTGCTCAATGTTTTGGGAATGAAATCGGAAGAAAAAGCGGTATCGTTCACGGAAGAAGAAATAAAAACGTTTATCGACGTGGGCAGTGAAGAAGGCGTGTTGGATTCAGGCGAAAAAAAATTGATGAACCGCGTGTTCAAATTCAACGACCTCGCCGCCGTGGACATTATGGTGCCGCGCCGCGATATTGTGGGCGTGTCGTGCTCGCTGGATTACGATTCTATCGTGCAGTTGTCGCGGGAAAAGCGATTTTCGCGCTTCCCCGTGTATCGGAGGGACCTTGACGACATCATCGGCGTGCTCTACATCAAAGATATGCTCTCTTATGCCAACGACCGCCAGTCCTTCATTTTGGGCAACGTGATGCGCCCGCCGCTTTTTATCCTCGGCACAAAAAAAATGACTTCGATTCAGCAGATGCTGCTTGAAAATCGGCAGACGTTCGCGGTGGTCGTTGACGAATATTCGGGCACGGACGGCATTTTGACGAGCGAAGACATTTCGCGCGAGATTTTCGGCGATTTTGCCGACCCCGAAAAAGACGATTTTACGAGCGAAGAAAATTTTATCGGCAAAGAAATCGACGGCTCAACTAGACTTTCCGACCTTGCCGACGCGCTTCGCATAAATCTGGTGTCGCACGGCAACGAAACGATTGCGGGCTTTATCTGCGACCGCCTCGGGCGAATCCCTGAGGAAAGCGATTCGGTGCGCGAAGGCAATATTCGCTTTACGGTCACCCAGATGGATTCTCACCGCATTGCCCGCGTCCTCTGCGAGCGCGACGACCTCTAGCGCAAAAACAGGTCTTTTCAAAACAATTCAGAGGAAACAATGGGCTTAAGCCCATTGCTACGTCACTGCGTATAAAAAGGAAAAAGCCTCGCCGCACTTCCTTTTTGCCTGTTGGAGTTTTCCCAAAGGCTCGCCGCAGTTGCTTTTTGCTTTTTGGAGTTTTCCCAAAGCCTCGCCGCAGTTGCTTTTTGCCTGTTGGCATTTTCCCAAAGGCTCGCCGCAGTTGCTTTTTGCCTTTTGGAGTTTTCCAAAGACCTCGCCGCAGTTGCTTTTTGCCTTTTGGAGTTTTCCCAAAGGCTCACCGCAGTTACTTTCTTCAAGGTGTTTTTAAGATTTTTGAAAAAGGGAGAAAAATTTGAAAATTCTAAAAAGTGCGTTAAGATAGACAGAAAGGGGCAAAATGAAATTCAAAGGCATTGAAAAAATAAACGAGGGGCGCTTTATTACGCGCTACAATCTTGCATACGAAACCGTCAGCGGAAAGCAAAAAACGTATGAAATGGTGAGCCGCAACAAAAACATTGCGTCATTCGAGGATTTGCACGATGCTCGTGTGGACGCGGTTGTGATGATTATCACTGACAGCACGGGGGAAAAAATCCTTTTGAGCCGCGAATTTAGAATGGCGGTTGGCGAGTGGGTATACAATTTTCCCGCGGGTCTTATCGACGAGGGCGAAGATGCCGAGACTGCCGCTTCTCGCGAGCTTCGGGAAGAAACAGGGCTGACGCTCACGCGCATTGAAGATGTCTGGCGCGAAAGCTATGCGGCGGTGGGGATTTCAAACGAAAAAAATAGTGTGATTATCGGTTCGGCGGCGGGCGAAATTATGCCGAGCGATTCGGAGTTTGAAGAAATTGAAGCGCGGTGGTACAGCAAAGCCGAAATTCGCTCTCTGTTGAAATCTGCCCGTTTTGCCGCTCGCACACAAGCCTATTGCGCGCTGTGGAGCAGGGAGTAAAAAGTGGCTGCCATAATCGTTAAGAAAACGCTCAGCGGGAAAATCTTTCGCTCGTTTTTGCTTGTTTCGCTTATAATGCTCGTCCTTACGGCTTCGGTGAACACGATTCATATGATTCGTCTGCGGTCGGTTATCGCCGAAAGCAATCGTACTCTGACCAAGCAGACCTCCGACGCGTCTTCTGCCGCCACAACGGCGCAAATTACTCAACGGCTGTTGGAGCTTGCGATAGATAAGGCGCAGTTGATTGATGACGCATTTTTTTCGTTTCAGGCGCGCGTGCAGCTTTTGGCAGATTTTACCACCGAGTTGTATTCCAATCCCGCAAAATACCGCGACAAACCTTATGCTCCGCCCGAGAAGCGCAACGACGGGACGCTTTCGGTGCAAATGCTTTATTCAGCGCGTGTGAATAAGGCAAGCAGGGAAATCCAAGAAGAAGCGGGCTTGATTGCGAACACGGCGGCGGTGCTGTATGCGGCAAACAATCGTTCTTCCATTATGGCTTCTAATTACGTTGCCACAGAATCTGGTCTGATGTTGCAAGCGGATTACGTTGCAGGCGCAAAATTTGACGAAGACGGGAATGTGATGCCCTTTGAAGCCGCAACACGCCCGTGGTATATCGGTGCAAAAGAAACGGGGAAGCCGTTTTTTACGAGCGTTACTGCCGATGTGCACACGGGAACGAAAACGGTTATGTGCGGAATTCCGTTCTACAAAAACGGCGAGTTTAAGGGTGTTGCAGGCGCGGGGATTTATCTGGACAGCTTTGACGGCGTTGTGCAACACGCGTCGATAGACAAAAATTACACGGCGTGCATTGTAAACAGAAAAGGCGAAATCCTTTTTTCGTCTGCCTCCAGCGGTTCTCTCGGTGCGGAAACCGAAAATGCACAGCTTTCGGATAATTTTGCGTGGATTGCGTCGAGCGGTTTCAGCAACGTTACGCAGTTGACCATCGACGGCGAGGAATATTTTGTTTCGGCTTCTCCGATGAGAACGGTCGGCTGGTCGTTTATCGTTTTGGTGCCGAAAACCAAAGTGCTTGAGCCGACGCGGGAATTGGTTTCTACGCTGAAGGCGGGCGGAAATCGTGCGCTTTCGGTGGCGGATTCGCATTTGCGCCACGCATTTTATTCCACGCTGGCGGTGCTGTGTCTTATCATCATCGCGCTCATTCTGGCGGCAAAGCAGCTGGCGCAAAATCTGTCTGACCCGATAAAGCGGCTCACGGAGCAGGTTGAGCAAATTGAGGGCGGCAACATTTCGTTTTCGTGGGAAAAGCACACCGATGATGAAGTGGAAGTGCTGGCGCAGGGCTTTCAGGATATGACGGAGCGATTAAATCGCTACATTGCCGACCTTGTGTCGATTACGGCGGAAAAAGAGCGAATCAGTCTTGAGCTGAATCTTGCCGCAAAAATCCAAAGTGATATGCTGCCGAAAAACTATCCCGCGTTCCCTGAGCGCACGGATTTTGATTTGTTCGCGTCAATGCACCCCGCAAAAGAGGTGGGCGGCGATTTATATGATTATCTGCTTTTGGACGACGACCGCCTAATGCTCATCGTGGGCGATGTGTCGGGCAAGGGCGTGCCGGCGGCGCTGTTTATGGGGAAATGCAAGGTGCTTTTGGACTTCTACGCGATGCTGGGGTTGCCGCCTGCGGAAATCTTTAGGATTGTAAACGAAAAATTGTGCGCGGGCAATGAATCAGAATTATTTGTAACGTGCTGGCTCGGTATTTTTACGTTCAGCACGGGCACGCTTCGATTCGTAAACGCGGGGCATCCGTATCCTGTTTTGTATCACGGCGGTGCGTTTGCGTTCATCAAGGAAAAACCGAATTTCGTTCTGGGCGGAATGGAGGGCTTAAAATACAAAGAACACTCCGTTACACTCAGCAAAGGCGACCGTCTTTTTATTTACACCGACGGCGTTACCGAAGCCACCGATTCAAACGAAGAACTTTTCGGCGATGAGCGGCTTTTGAGCGCGATGAACGACACGAAGGATTTGAGCGCGCCTGATACGCTCAAAAAAATTCGCGCTGATATTGATGATTTCGTTGGCTCTGCCGAGCAGTTCGACGATATTACAATGCTTCAATTTGTGTGGAAAAACACATAATATATACAGGAGGGTCTTTTATGACTATAGAAAAGAAAATGGACGGCAAGACGATGACGATGTGCGTTTCTGGAAGATTGGACACTCTCACCGCGCCTGATTTGGAAAAGGAAATTCACGCAATCGAGGGCGCAGATGCTCTCGTTATGGATTTTGCAAATCTTGACTATATTTCGTCGGCGGGATTGCGCCTGCTTTTGTCTACTCACAAAGCGTATGCCAAAAAGGGCGGAATGACGGTGAAAAATGTGAATGAAACGGTTCTTGACATCTTTGAAGTTACAGGCTTTAAAGACATTTTGAACATTGCATAGGAGAACTGCTATGGAGCCAAGAGAAAACGGTGTTTGGGCACTGTCCAAAGACAAAGATTCACTAAAGCGCATTTTGAGCGTGACAGAAAACGTCGGCAAAATACACGGGCTGGATAAAAAACAAAGCGGCAGATTACGCTTGCTTGCCGAAGAACTCATCGGTATGCTGCCTGAATTGCTGTCGTTCTCTTCGGGAGAGTTTTGGGTTACCAGCGACGGCAGAAAATTCGAGATTCACGTTTCGCTCAAGCCCGATGAATCGCTGACCTCCAGCCGCCGCGATGAGCTTTTAGCGCTTTCCACTTCGGGCAAAAACGAAGCCGCCGTGGGAGTGATGAACAAAATCCGCCTTGCCGCGCAGTTTATGCTTGCCGATTTTGACGAGAGCGCAACGATTACCGCGCCGTTTTATACACACGGCATAACGAGCGATACGTTCAACAATATGGCGTGGAGTTTGATGGAATATCGCACAAAAGCCAAGGAAGAGCAGGGCGAAAACTGGGACGAACTGGAAAAATCCATCATTGCAAACATTGCCGACGATGTGCGCGTCGGTGTGCAGGGGAAAAAAGTGGACATCGTGGTAAAAAAATCGTTCTAGCGCACTGCAAGAAAATCGAAGAATCAAAAGCGGTTCTTCGATTTTTTTTTGCGCGAAAAAAGGCTTATTTCTTGTCGGAAATACCGAATGCCTTCCACTCTGATTGCGAAATAGCAAACTTCACCGTCTTCTTTGCGTCGTTGAGCGCAACATCTAAAGCCTCTGTTGTTTTATTGAGCTTTTCGGTGCAGGATTTGAGCTTTGCCTTTAAGCTTTCCTGTTCGTTATCGAGTTCTTGTGCTTCCAAAGACAATTTTTCTATTTCCGCGATTTTCGCTTCATCAAAACCCACTTTTTTAACATCGTCTGCGTGGGATTTCAATCCCGCCGCCATCAATCTTGCTGCTGTCAGCTTTTGTGCAAATGAAGTTGCCATATAATTCAATCTCCTTCAAATAGAATTCTTTCTTGATTATATATTATTCTTCCTAAGAATACAATATATTTCTCATAGAATATATCAATTCTTTGAAAGAATGTGCTGATTTCTTGAAAGAATACATATATTCCGTGAAAGAATACATACATTCTATGAAAGAATATACTAATTCTGTGATAGAATACATACATTCCGTGAAAGAATATACTGATTCTGTGATAGAATACATACATTCCGTGAAAGAATAGAATATTTTTTTGAAGAAAAAAGCATTTTCAGCGGTATTATGAAACGTATGCTTTCCTTTTTTTCATTTCGTCGCTTGATGCAAGAATTTTTTTCTGATGTCCATTGAAACAAGAAACATCAGCCCATTCGCTGCCGCCTGCATCAAGGTGAAATAATGACAGCATACCTTTGAAACACGTTCAGAAAATAAAATGGTGTTACAAAACGGTATGTTTGCAAAAAAAATCGGGCTCTCTGCTCAAAAAAGGCAGACTCCCGATTTTTTTTCTCAAAACGCCGTTTACAGAACTAAAAGCGTAATAGCATTGTCGCTAATGCTTGTAACCTTAAGGTCGAATCGGTCACCAGATTCCGCGTCCTGCAATTTGATAACAGAACCTTCTTTTACAAAATACGAATAGCTTTCAATTGTGTGACTTGTCCAATCTCCTCCAACGATGCAGTGATGATGAAGTTCAAGCTCTCCGATATTTCGTCCGCTGCTTTCTGCTGAAAGAATCTTTGCAATCGTGCAATATGATTCGATGCGCGGCTCGCTGTAAGAATCAAGCATAACATCGAGTGGCAAGAATGACATAGATTTTTCGCCGACCACGAAAGATAATTCTTCTGAAGATTTCATTATATACTCCTTAAGTGCATGTGCACATCTTTTATTTTATCCCGCTAAACTCTTATCGTCAACACAATAACGCGGATAGCCGATATTTTTATTAAGGCTAAAATCGAAGTTAAAAAAATGATGTCATAAAAATGAGAAAATACCGATTTTTTTTGCGATTTTAAGGATTTTAGTCTAAGGAGTATCAGTTTATGAAAAGGGCATTGAAAACGACTGCATTTGCAGCCTTTGCACTTGTAATTTTTTCTTGCGGTTCTACCAAAGACACGCCGAAGCCGCCAGAAGAGCCAGTTTCGGAGTCGCTTCCCGATTGGAGCAAAGACAAGGACGGAGCAGAAACTGAAGCGGTTGAGGAAAGCGCAGAAGCGGTGAGCGAAAATGAGGGGGATGCGGAAAAGCCGGCAGAAACGGATTTTGAGCCGCAGCCCGCCGTTGAATCAAACGGAACGTTCAGCGCGGAAAGAATAGAGCCAGAAAATGAAATGGTTGGGGTAAAAAAAGATGAGCAGGAGCAAAAATCGGGGGATTATCCGAATATGGACAGGAGCAAAGCCGCTGCCGATGAAAGTGAAATCCCGCGCGGCACCAATCCTTCTATTGGCGTGACGGGGGCGAGGAGCGCGCCAAAAAGCGGAACGAAGAAAGTTGCCGTGGCAAAAAAGCCCGAAGACATCGTTGTGGTTGACGATTTGCCGAATATCGTGCAGGAAAACGAAAGCGTGTTGTTTTCGTCGGATTGGGACGAAGAATCGCTTTCCGACCCCGAGGATTGCGGTTATTTTTACACGACGGACAATTTGGGCGAGTTTTCGATGATTAAAGGCGAGTTCCGAAAACTCGGCGGCTACGAGGGCAGCACGGTCGGCTTTGTGTTCGGTTTTTCGCCCACAAAAGATGGCTGGCTCAAGGATTATATCCGTTTTGAAATCAACACGCGCGGCGAATACGGCATTTATTCTTGGGACGGCAAAAAATACACGGATTTGGTGCAGAAAAACAAGCCCGACACGGCGTATTTGTACGAATCAGCGGCGATTAACGCGGGGTATAACCGCAAAAATTCGCTGACGATTCAAAAAGAAAAAGACGGAACATACACGCTTTCGATAAATGATACTGTGGTTGCAAAAAAAGTGCCGCCGCTCAAAAAAGGCACGAAAGGCGTAATGGCGTTCTTTTCGGTTGGCAAGGAAGAGCAGGAAAACTTCCCTGAAGACCCGGTAACCGTAACGTATCGCGTCACCGATTCAAAAAAATAATCGCGTTATTCTGAAATAGCGCAAAAAAAATCTCGCATTTTGTTTTGCGGGATTTTTTGTATCATCTTCTAATTTTCTTTAACAAACACGCCGTTTTCTTCGCGGAATCCCATTTTTGCGAGATATTTTTTGTGATTGTGCGCATTTTGGGCGAACGTGAGCCGTTTTATGCCCTCGTTTTTGAGCGTGGAATACAGCATTTCGCCTGCCGAGCAATCTCGATAGCCTGCCGACGTGTAATCAAGCAGAATGTTAAGCGAATGGTCTGCGCCCGTTTTGCCCGCAAAAATTCCCGCGATTTCGTTTTTGCACCACACGAGTTTTACAAAATCTGCGCTGTCAATGTGTGCCGCAAAATCAGGAAAGAACAGCGCGATGTCGGCTTTGTTCTTTTCGATAAAGAATGTGACGCACGAATCGCGAATATCTGTCGCCATAAGCGCAAAAACCGCTTTCTGATTGTACATTCTCGCCAGATGAATCACGTTTATCACCACGAGAGCCGCATTCATAAACGCGGTGGGATATGCGTGGCGAATGAGCAGGTACACAAGCGACACGAGCGAACCGATGGTGTTTAGCACGCGAAGACGCACCACCGAAGTCATCAAAAACGACAGCAAAACGAAGGCTGTCCCAATATAACCGATTATTTCAAAGATAATTTCCATAGGAATTCCGATTATGCCCTAAACCACGCTTTATATCAAGCGGATTTTTTAATCAAATGTAATAAAATAATGCCCGACGGGAAGCCACTGCAAAAAAAGATAGCCGTCCGCGTCGGTTTTTCCGTGGATTTCGTCCGTGGGTGTGCCGAGTTTGTGAATCACAAAATCGCGGTTTGCAAGCGGCAGTTTGGTTGTGCGGTCGAAAAATTGCGTTTTTATCCACGCAAATGCCTTGAGCCGCGCGGGAGCGTTTTCCGCCGTGCCGTCTTCCAATCGTACGGAAAACGAAAATTCTGGCACAAAATACGCCGCGGAATCTTCTGCCGCCTCAAGTGCAGGAAGCGCAATTTCTGCCGCGAATTGCCCTTTTTGTATGTTTGCGCTGATTTCGGCAAGTTCGATTTTTGCTCCATTTTCGCCAAGATAATACGGACGGATAAAAATCGGTGCGCCGTCCGAGGCAATTCCTTTTTTGAGCGCGCCCGAAATCTGCACGGTTTGGCTCAAATGGCACTGCTCGATTTCTTTGCCGTCCAAAATCCACGCGCTTTTTTCAAGAATTGTCGCAGGGGCGGTCGTTTTGGTCGATGCACACCCCAACAAAAAAACGCAAAAAAGCAGTTCTATCGTTCTTATTTTGAAAAGATTTTTCATAATGTGATTATCGGCATAATTATGATTCGCCCAAAATAGTGCGGAAAACCTCGTAGTTTATCCAGTCGTTTTTGCAGGCGACGGCAAATTCCACCGTTTTGAATGCGCCCGCGAATTCTTGGAGCACGGTTTTCGCCGCTTTTGCCACGACTTCAGGCGGATTTCGGAACGCACCGCACCCGAACGCGCCCAAAATCAGAACAGTACAGCCGTTTTCTTCTGCAATGCTCAAAATCTGCGTCCAGCGTTTTTTGTGCAGCGCAAAAAGGTCGTCTTCGCTCATTGAAACATCGTTCAAATCGGGGGCGGCACAGGTGAGAACGTCCGCGCAGAACCATTCTGACGGGGGCAAAAGCGAAAGCGTGTTGTCGTCCTTAAAAACGGTGATTTCGGGGCTGAAAATCACGTCGTCCGTGGCAATGTGGTCGAACGTGGCTCGGTGCGCCTGATAAAAATCGCGCAGCATTTCGTCTGCGGTGAGCGCAACATACAGCGTAGACACGCGGCAAAGGCTTTCTTCCTGCGCCCGCGCTCCGTATACGACGCCCCCGCCCGGCGAAAAACTATTGGCAAAATTCAGGACGCCGATTCGCTCGCCTTTGTACGAACTTGCCGCGTCAAAACTGCGCTTTTTGCTGACGATGATGTTTGTGCTGAAAGGTCGTTCGTGCGCACAAACGGCTTTTCCCGCTTTGTAAAACTGCTGTCGTTCCCGCGTTTTTCGGCACGATTCGCGCAGCATTTCATCTGATGCGCAGCGTTGCATTGTATCGTTAAAAATTGCAATTAAATCCATATCGCTATTGTATCACAATAATCGCATTTTGCGAGAAAATCTCACGTTGGCTCATTCTGTTGCGAATGGTGAATCAAAAAATCCCGTCGGGTCAGAGACGTTTTTTTTCTGTTGTTAGTGATACGAATTGCTTGTTTTTATAATCAAATCTTGCATACTGTCTCGAACTGCGAGCGGAAGCGATTCTATTGCATCAATGAGGAGTTTGTACTTTCTGTACAGCGCAAGCTCTTTTTCCTTGAGAGCGGCTTGGGAGCATAATTCATCAGAATCGCTTTCAATACTAATATCATCAGTGCCGAGCAAACATTCAAGCGACATATTGAGGATTTTTGCTATTTTCAGCGCAAGGTCAGCATGCGGCATACTATTTTTGTTCATTCCGTTGATAATCGTGGAATATGAAACACCCGCGCGGAATGCGAGGTCCTTGATTTCTAGGTTTTTATACGGCAGCATTTTTTTTACATTTGTCCAAAACGCACTCATACTGCGATTATCACTGAATTGAGATATTCCATAGACAAAACATCGCTATAACGATTTTATATCGTCAAAGCGTTAAAAAGCCTTTATTTCATTACAATAGTTCTATTATTTTTAATATGCTTTTCAGTTCAATCACCTTTTTAGTTTTCTTTTTGCCTGTCGTATTGCTTTTATATTATATGCTGCCATCGCGGACGTATAAAAACTGCGTATTGTTTGCCGCGAGTTTGCTTTTTTATGCGTGGGGCGAGCCGAAATATGTTTTTTTAATGCTGGCATCTATAATCTTCAATTACAATGCAGGTTTGTGGATTTCGGCGGCAAATAAACGCAAGGCGTTTCTGATTTTTGCGATTGCCGTGAACATCGCATTGCTGTTTGTATTCAAATATGTGGGCTTTTCGATAAAAATGATAGATGTATTTTTATCGCGTCTGCATATTGCTCCCCTCAAAATCATCAGTTTTGCGCTGCCCATAGGCATTTCGTTCTATACGTTCCAAGAAATTTCGTATCTCGTTGATGTATACAAAAATCCGAATACCGTGCAGAAAAATATCTTGCATTTGGGATTGTACATCGCGTTTTTTCCGCAGCTTATCGCGGGACCAATCGTGCGTTACAGCGACATTAACGAGCAGATTTGCTATCGGCGTGAAACGGCGGCACAGTTTTCGTATGGCTTGGAGCGATTCATCATAGGATTGGCGAAAAAAATCTTGATTGCAAACACGGTCGCTTTTGTTGCCGACAGCGTGTACAATGCAGGCGTTTTCGGTTACGGTGCGCGTGTGGCGTGGATTGCCGCGATTGCTTACGCATTGCAGATTTATTACGATTTTTCGGGATATTCGGATATGGCAATCGGGCTTGCAGCGATGTTTGGCTTTACGCTCGGCGAAAATTTTAATTATCCTTATGCCGCTTCGTCTATCACTGATTTCTGGCGGCGGTGGCATATTTCGCTGACGAGTTTTTTTCGCGATTACGTCTATATTCCGCTCGGCGGCAACCGCAAGGGAAATGCGCGTACGGTGCTCAATCGCTACATTGTGTTTTTTGCAACGGGATTGTGGCATGGTGCGTCAATAAATTTTGTACTTTGGGGATTGGCTCACGGATCGCTTATGGTCGCAGAGCGTGCATTGAGCGGCGGCAAGTCTTCCCGAACCAAAAGCGATGGAAATTGTTCAAAAATGTCATTGCCACATATTATACGGCAATCTTTTCATCGCGCATTTACGCTGTTGTGTATAGTGCTTTTGTGGGTATTGTTCAGAAATGGCACAAAGCAGACAATAAAAATCGTTCTCAAGATGTTTGGCGTGAACTTTTCGCGTATTTTTGGCACGTTCACGCCGATTGTTCCCGACGGATTTTTGCTGATGAGCCTCGACACGAAATTTTATATCATCGCGGCGATTGGCGTGCTTTTTTCATTTCCGTGGTGGCGTGTTTTTAAGCCATATTTTCACAAAATCGTCGAAAAGAGCGCTTTGTCTGTTATTGCGCTTGCGGCAAAATATCTTTCGCTCGGCGTACTGCTTGTGCTTTGCTATGCGAGTTTGGCGGACAATTCATATAATCCGTTCATCTATTTTCGGTTCTAGGAGTTTTTATGACTGCAATAAAAAATTTTTTGCGCACTGCCTTTATCGTCTGCGCACTTTTTGTGTTTTTTTACCCGATAATTCGCTTCAATCGCACTGCTGTTGTTTCGCAAAAAGAAAACCGAAATCTCGCTGTGCGCCCTCTTCCGATAAAAAACAACGACATCAATCGCAATTTGTTCGCCGAATACAGTGCATATCTCAACGACCGTTTTGGCGGACGGCAGCATCTCATTGATTTTAACAATACTGTTAATCAAAAAATCCTGCATAAACGCCTTTTTAACAGCAAAGCAATGCAGGGTAAAAATGGCTGGTGGTTTTACATTTCGGCGGGGGACGGCAATAACTACGCCGATTTTATGAAACAAAATGTGCTGATGCCTGAAAATCTTGCTCTGTGGAAAGAGAACGTAAAAAATACGGCGGAGTGGTGCGAAACAAACGGGATAAAATCTATTTTTCTCATCTGCCCAAACAAACACAGCATTTATCCCGAATATTATCCTTTCTCGCGTCCCGACGGAATTACCCGCGCAGACCAACTCTCAGCCGTGCTTGACAGCCTTGTTGTGAGCTATGTTTTTCCTCGCGATTATATTCTTTCCCAAAAATCTGCCTTTGCCTATCCGCTTTACTACGAAACTGATACGCATTGGAATCCGCAGGGGGCATATTGCGCATTTGAACTTCTGCGCGAAAAAATCTGTGCGGCGTTCCCTGAAACCGCATTTCCGAATATAAAATACACGGCGGAAATCAGCGAAAGCGACACGGCAGGCGACATTTTGCCAATGCTGAACATCAAAAGCGCAAAAAGTACGCGACCTGTCCTTTCTCCCGACGGTGCGGAAAACTCGGATTTTTACGAATACATCAAAAACGATGGCAGAAACGGTGTTATCACGCGCTCAAAAGATTCCCGATTGCCCCGCGCACTAATTTTCCGCGATTCATTTTTTACTGCGCTTGAGCCGTTTACATCGCCGCTGTTTTCCGAAGCGGAATACCACTGGCGCACATTTTCCGATGCGGATAAAGAAGCAGTTCTTGCCTTTAACCCCGACATCATCATTTTTGAGCACGTTGAACGATATGCGCAGAACTTGGTTCAGTGCTCAAAATAGATACGGCAATTTTTTTCCGATGTCTGCTGTAGCAAGGGGCTTAAGCCTCTTGTTATCTCTCTTCTGTCATTCTCGTGCTTGACACGGAAATCTATTTCCGCAAGCAAAAAAAACATTTTTGAAAGCCAAAACCATTTCGCGCAACGAAATATTTTTTAATTGCGGTCGGCGATTTTGGCGGCGAGGGCAGTCCATAATCTGTATTGAGGCGAAGCGCGATAATCGTAATCGGGAAAAGCGGCGGCGCGCTGTGCTTCCTCGTTCATAAGCCGTGCAAGAATGTCTGCGGCGGTCTCGCCTGCGCGGTTTTTGAGCGTTTTGTCTGCGCCCGAGTCAAGAAGCATATCGGTGAGGACAAGTGCGACAGAGCCAACGGCGGCGCTGTTTTGCACGCACGAGATGAGCGGTGTGTTGCCGTCTTTGTCTTGGAGATTGGCGTTCGCGCCGTGCTGGAGCAGAGTGCGCACCATTTTTTCGTTTGCAAACGACTGCGAAACGGCAACGTGAAGCGGCGATGAGCCGTCGATGGTACAGAGATTGGGGTCTGCGCCGTTTTCGAGCATTTTTTGCAAAAGGCTCGCGTATGATTCATCGCGGGTGGCGACAACAAAGAGCGCAGGCGTGCCGTATTGGTCAAAAACGTTCAGCGATTCGGCTTTTGCAATGGCGCGCGAGAGTGAAAAGCGATTTCCGTAATATAATTCGGCGAAAAGTCTGCCGTCTTTTTTGGCGTATTCCTGTTTGGCGATATGCTCGTCGGCGATGTGTATGCCGCACACGACGGCAAAAAACGCTATCGGGATAAAGCAGACGAGCGAGACGGCAATCGTGAGGAGGGCGGCGATTTTCGTTTTGGTTTTGAGAAATCGCGCGAGGCGCAAAAAAAGGTTTCCCGCCGCACAAGCAAGCACGGCAAATAAAAAGGCGAGGAGCGCACCCATTTTTTTATCAGTCCGCTTTTCGCGAAAGGAAAAGGAAACTTGCGATTGCCAGCATACAAATGCAGGCGACGAGACACACGGGAAGCGCATAAAAGCCCACAAGTCCCACGATGAGCGCGGCAAGCAATTTGAGCGCGTACAGCCCGATTGAAAGCGCGATGTAGAGAATCGCAGTCAGGAACGGAAATACAAAAATCCAGTGAATGCGGAATGAAAAGCCGTGGTCCACGCGGTAATTCCACCCGACCGCCGCGCAGAACACAAAGATGATGAGCAGCAGAAGCGGGTAACAGAGCCGCTCCACCAAAATCAAACGGTGGCTTTCGGTAGAAAATCCGTATTGCACGCTTTTTCGCACGAATTGCATCAGCTGGGGCAAAAACATTTTATCCGCGCCGACGGAGGATTCTGCCACCAAATTGAAATCGCGGTACGGAATCGGCAGGGTGAACACAAGCGATTCGCGCACGGTTGAAATCCCGTCTGGTGTGGTAAAAATCGGTTCGATGATGCCCGCGTCGTTTTCTTTGTACACGGATTTTACCATAATGTTGATTTCGTCGCCGTCAGAGCTGAATAATTTTGCAAACGGCACAACCATCGAATATTCCGCCTCGCCCGCCGTGTTGAACTTGTGCACCGAAAGTCCGCGCAAATATTTTCCGCCTGCAAAATTCGCCACGCCTTGCACAAATACCACAAATGTGCCGTCGTCGGTTTTTACGCTGAAAAACATATTTCGGACGCTTTCAAATGGTTCAATGCCGTTCATTTCGTCCACAAAAAAATATTTTTGCAGCAACGCTTTTTCGCTTTGAGCCAAATATTTTTGAATATCAGGGTCGTCCGCAAGTTCGCGGGAGGTGTCGTAGAGCGTTTTGAACGTGTAATACGCGGTAATCGGGTCGTCGTTTACGAGCGCGCTGTAGCCGTAATATTTCGTGCTGTACACATCGTAAATTGCTTCGTATTGCTCATAATTGATTGATTTTTGAGGAATCGAAAGCTGTTTCCACGCCTTTGCGCCGCCTTCGTCGCTACCGTCCATTCGCTCGGCAAGGCGGGCGTAATAATGCGCCGCAAACCAATCGCCTTTGCTCTCGGCTTCTTTGGCTTTTGCTTTGAGTTGCTCAAACGAAAGCGATGTGTTTTCTTTTTGGTTAAACTCTTTTGCGAGTTCTGAATAATAATGCAATGCAAATCCGTCGCCCTTGTTTGCTTCTTCTTGGGCTTTTGCTTTGAGTTCCTCGAGCGAAATGGATTTGGTTTGCGCTGTTTGCATTTCTGCGACCAGTTTTTCGTAATACTGTGCGGCAAACGAATCGCCTTGGTCAGCAAACGCGCGGGCTTTTGTCTGCAAGAAATCCAGAGAGATAAAAACAACTTCGGTTTGCGGCTCGGTTTGCGGTTTTTCGCTTGTGCCGAACTCAAAATTTTTGCGATGTTCCGAAACATCATACGCGGTTTCGGCGCGGCTGATAAACGATTGTGATTCTGCGCTTTTTGAGTCAATCGCGGCGATTCCCTGCGCGTAATGAAGTGCAAGTTCCAGTTCGCCTTCGTTCAGATAATGCTCGCCCCATTTTAAGTAATCGCGGTACAAAAGATAATTTGAGCGGAGCGACGCGCGTTTTGTGGTGACGGCGGGCAAAAAGATTTCTGATGCGACGGTGGACAAAAGCACAAAAATGAGCGATGTTTTTATCACGATTCCGAACAGATACAAAATGTCGTCAGAAAATCGTTCTCTGCACCGCGGCGAAAATTTCCGAAACTCAATCGTGCTGCCGATGAGCGCGCCTGTTATGCACAGCGACGGAAGCAATTTCAAAAAATAGCGCACTGCTGAAAGAATGCGAAACAAAGCCTCATCGGACGGCAAAAGCTCTGGGATTTGGCGCACAAAAGCCACACCGAAGCACGCACAGAGCGCAAATGCCGCATATATCGCCGAAAGAAAAAGCACTCGTTTCATTTTTTAACTCCTAGAATTCTGGATTTTGTTGATTTGGCGAAACGCGAAAAAACATCTGATTGATGATTCCCAGTGCGGTGAAAACCACGAAGACGGCGAGATTCAAAGCAACCAGCGGCGGCTCGGAGACGAAATCCGAAATTGCGCCCCAATGCGAGCCTGAATCGCGGAATGCGCTGAAAATCGGGTGCTCAAAATATGCCACGTTGACCGCGATAATCCCCAGCGAGCAAAGCACCACAATAATGCAATCTGCCAGCTTGTATGCCGACAGCGCACGCAGCTGAAACACCGAAAACAGCGCCGCTCCTAGCGAAGCAAAACAAATCCACGCCAAAACGCCGCCCGAAATCGCCTCGACTGCCTGCATTTTTATTGCTTGCATTGCCGAAATGGCTAAACGCGCAAAAAGGGGCATTTCCAGCGTGCTTTTTATAATCACATCGGCAAAATCGCCCGTTTTGCCGCAACTTGCCGAAATGTCCTTTTCGGAAAATATTTCGGGATTGCCTTCTCGCTCGCCGTCTTTCATCGCAATCGAAATGCCGTCTGCTAAAGCGCACTTTACGCCGTCAGAGTTCGCGTCAACGGGCTTTACCGCCGTCAAATATTCCACGGAATCGTCGGTAATGCGAAAATATCCCGTCGTGGGCAATGCGTGATTTTTTTTGTTCAGGCTCAAAATGGCATCTTTGTTTTTGACCGAAAAACTCGCCGACACGGGCAAAAGCAATCCCCACGATAAAAATGAAAGCACCAGATACACCGCGAAGGTCGGCACGATGTTCGCTTCGGGGTGCCGCACAACGTAGAGCGGAACAAAAAGCGCGGTCAAAATAACGCACACGGGGAATGCTTCAAAAAGCCCTGCTTTAAAAAGCGGGAGAGAAAAAAGGGAAAGCGGCAATCCCGAAACGAGCGTTGTACACGTTTGGTAAATCATAAAAACGAAAGCGCCTGCAATCGTTCCAAAAATCACAAGAAAAAAATAAGCAAATATCATATAAAGCGGAGTTTTCATTTCTTCAAATGGTATCACGAAAAGAGCGCAAAAACAACTACGCAAGCAATCATTTTTTCTGCAATCGCTGTCTAAAAGTGATTTGAAGATTCGCTTCTAATCTGCCCTATGGCACAAAACAGCGCGCGGCTGTATAATGAAATTATGAACACTCACAATATGGAACGACTGCGCGAGGCGGCAGCAAAAAACGGACCTCTTTGCATTGGGCTTGACACCGACCCTTCATATATTCCAGAGAATATTTTGAAACAGTATTCATCGCCGTCAGAAGCGGTCTTGGCGTATAATCGCGCGATTATCAGTCGCATTGGAGAGAGCGCGGCGTGCGTCAAAGTGCAAGTCGCGTATTACGAGGCGATGGGTTTGGCGGGAATGAAAGCGTACGCTGAAACATTGCGCGAGTTAAAAAAAGCGGGTGTCATCACGATAAGCGACATCAAGCGCGGCGACATTGCGGCAACAGCAGGAGCGTATGCACGGGCGCATTTTTCGGGCGACTTTGAAAGCGACATCATCACGATAAATCCCTATATGGGCTTTGAAACCCTTGAACCGTTCACGAAATATGTAGAGTCGGGCAAGGGTATTTTTGTGCTTTTGCGAACATCGAACAAAGGAATGAACGACCTTGAAAATCTCGATGTGGCAACAGGCGGCAAGGTGCTCGACAGAGTTGGCGCAGAATTGACGCGATTGGCGAACATTTACCGCGCGCAGTTTCCCGACGCAAAATGCTCCCCCGTCGGTGCTGTTGTGGGCTGCACGGAAGAAGCAAACGCGCGGGAGCTCAGAGCAAAATATCCCGACATCTTCTTTTTGATTCCAGGCTATGGAGCGCAGGGCGGGGCGGCTCGTATTGCGGCAACTTTGCTCACTGAAGCTGGCGGCACGGTCAATTCATCTCGCGGCATTTTGTGCGCATGGAAAAGCATAGCCTCGCTTGCAGAAAGGGCAGAGCGCAAAACGATTACGATGGACGACATTGCAGACGCGGCAATAAAAGCGGCGTATAGTGCAAAAGAAGATTTATTAGGAGCGAAAAATGCGCTGTAACGAAGAGCAAATCATAACCGATTGCGAACATCGTCCATTGCCTGTGTTTGCGACGGCATTCGTGGATTTTTGCCGACAAGAAGCAGGGGCTGTGCCAGAGGGAAGCGTCTATCGCTTAAAGCTCACGGCAAGCGGCAAGAATGTGCCGAGCGAAATCCGCGCAGGGCAATTCTTCTTGCTCCAAAGCGTGCCGAGCGGCGTGCTGTTGAGTCGTGCAATCAGCGTGTTTTACAGCGAAGTAAATAAAGAGAGCGCAAGCATTGAGTTTATCATTCTCAAAAAAGGGCAGGGAACGGCGGAACTGTGTAGCGTTCACGCAGGCGACAAAGTGAGGCTGATTGGACCTTTGGGGAACTCATTTTTGAAGGGCGAAAAAACAAACAGCGAGGGAAAACTTCCGCTTATCATCGGCGGAGGTGTCGGAGTTGCTCCAGTGGCTGGCTTTGCGGCGACTCTCGAAGAGGAAAGCTATGACTTTATCGCGAGCTTCAAAAGCGGCTCTTATGGCTTAGACCGCATTGCTCCGCGCACTCTGACGATAACGACGGACGATGGCTCGGTAGGTGTGCGCGGTATGGTTACGGCGGCAATCGATGCGGAAAAAGTCAAGGCGTATAGCGTGGTGTATGCGTGCGGTCCGCTCCCGATGTTGCGCTACGTTAAGGACATCTGCGCTGAATCGGGCGTGAAATGCTACATCAGTATGGAAAACCGAATGGCGTGCGGAATGGGCGCGTGCCTTGGTTGCACGATTAAGACGACAGAAGGAAACAAACGCTGCTGCAAAGAAGGACCTGTGTTCCCTGCCGAAATCATCGATTTTGACGCAATCGCGTTCCCCCCTCGTCGCGCTCCGCTTACCTCTGAGCCAGATTTGAGCGTGAAAATCGCAGGCGTGAACTTCCAAAACCCCGTGATTGCGGCGAGTGGCACGTTTGGCTATGGTTCGGAATATGCTCCGCTCATCGACGTGAATGCGCTCGGCGGCATTTGCTCAAAAGGTTTGACGCTTGAAGCGCGTGCAGGAAACGGCGGCGTTCGGCTTTGGGAAACATCAGGCGGCTTGATTAACTCAATCGGCTTGGAAAATCCCGGCGTGCCGCATTTCATTGCCCACGAATTGCCCGAAATGCTGAAATTCAAGGCGACCACAATCGCAAATCTTTCTGGCTCGACGCTCGAAAGCTACGTTGAAGGCGCAAAATTGCTCGACGCGACAGCAGTGCCGATGATTGAGCTTAA
Source organism: uncultured Treponema sp. (assembly GCA_937893155.1). Classification (GTDB taxonomy): domain Bacteria; phylum Spirochaetota; class Spirochaetia; order Treponematales; family Treponemataceae; genus Treponema_D. The sequence continues at coordinate 41,723 of CALBGU010000168.1, forward strand.
TATTTCCTGTCCGAACGTGAAAAGCGGCGGTATGGCGTGGGGAATGAACGCTGAGGCGGCTGCGGAAGTTGTGAGCGCGGTGCGAAAAGCGACGACAAAGCCTTTGATGGTGAAATTGTCGCCGAATGCCCCCGATTTAGTCGGCGTTGCGCTCTCGTGCGTGAAAGCAGGCGCGGACGCATTGAGCCTTATCAACACAATTCAAGCGATGGCGATTGATGTGGAGAGGGAGAGCCCTGTTTTCGACAACATCAAGGCGGGCTATTGCGGTTCTGCGGTCAAGCCGATTGCGCTTCGTATGGTCTACGACGTGGTTCGCGCGATAAATGCACTGAGCGAAAGCGAGCGTGTGCCTGTGGTGGCGATTGGCGGAATCACGACGTGGAGCGATGCTGCGGAGTTTATCTTAGCAGGCGCGGCGGCGGTGGAAGTGGGAACAGCAACGTTCTTTAATCCGAGCGCAATGACAGACATCGTGAGCGGTCTTCGCGATTATATGAAGCGCAAAGGTTTCGCCACTCTCTCCGATTTCTGCGGAAAAGCGCAAGTCTAGCCTGTTTTTGTACCTAAAACGCTATTGTAAAACAAAACCGCACAGAACACACTGCGCGGTTTTTATTTTTGTGTTTTTTAGATTCTTTCCCATTGGCAGTTCGGACTTAAATTGCCTGTAATGGTAGGAGAATTTGCCTTTCCGATTTTTTTCGCCAATCCACATTTCTTGATTGCCTTTGCAATATCGCTGTGGAATTTAGCTACGCTTCTCACTCTTGCTCTTTTTTGCTGATATGCTTGAGTTTGCAATAGCTGATTGATAATATCGTGTGAATCAAATCGTTTCCCTTTCGGAAATGAATATACGATGTTTCTTACGATGTTGTACAAAGCAACCCTCCTATTCGACAATTCCCAAAACGACGGGCGTTTTCAGATAATCATTGCTGATACCAATAACGACGGTTACATAATTGTTGCTTCCTAATACTGAATCGCTTCCGAATATTTGCCGATTAACGTAGTTATCTGATTTATCAATAACGGCGATTTTTGTTGCGTTGTCTTTGTACTGTACGCGGAATGATTTGTCTTTTACAGTTCCGTAATCGTTCGAGAATGTTGCAATCGAAAAGCGCGAAACATAATAAGCGTGTCCCACTTCCGTTGCGTCGTATGCAAACAGCTTGCAGTTGTTGTCATCTTCGTCAATGCCGTGATACACATAGCCTGCCGCTAACGATTTGCCCTTTTCGTCCTTTGCCTTTCGCTCTGCCGCTACTTTTTCGTGCAGCTCTTTCTCCAGAGCAGCCATTTTTGCTTTCGCTTCTTCTATCGTTTGAAGAGAGTCGATTTTTTCCAAATACATGCTGTAATAATATCTTGTATCCCAACCGCTTCCCTCTGCTTTTTTTTCAATGCGGAATTGCACAGAATATTCTTTATTCAGTTCAAGACATTCTTCTGCGTCTGGATTATTTTCAAAATACAGGCTCGTGTCGAAATATCGAGGAAACCTAGCGTTTGGTATCCACTCACTTCCGCCGAATCCGTCTTTAATACTGAAACCGCCGTCAGCTACCAGAGTGAAGTCTTTGATAATAATTCCTGCGTATCCTTCTTCATAAAGCTGCTTTTTGAAATCGCTGTTTTCCGTTCCTGCTGAGTATTCTTCGTAGGTCATTTCTTTGTACCCCAAAGAACCATATTCGATTTTAGGAAGTTCATCTGTGGATTCACAGCTTGAAAACAACAATGTCACGGCGATAAACAGCGTACAGATAATCGATTTGCTTTTAGCCATATTGTCCTCCGAAAAAAAATCTTTACCGAAAAACGAGCGAGTAGCGAGTTTTTCGGTAAAGGAATTTTGCAATTCCTTTACCCATTGTACAATGGGTAAATTTTTTTTAATCTGTACTTTTTTGTGCCGCGTGCGTATACTGTGCGTATGGAACTGAAACGATTGGATTATGATTTGACGATTTGCAAACTAGAATCGGCGCACGACATCGCGATTGACGACGGATTTTATTTCGCCGCGCGCACTGACGAAGAAATCTCTTTGGTGTGCGAAACAAACCGTACTCCCGAACGCACGACGGAGCGCGACGACGGCTGGAAGGCATTTCGGATTCAAGGCACGCTTGATTTTTCGCTTATCGGTATTCTCTCTGCGATTTCCCGCGTCCTTGCAGATAACAGTATCGGCATTTTCGCCGTGTCCACGTTCAACACGGATTATATTTTAGTGAAACGCGAAAACTTCTCCCGCGCACTCGACGCATTGCATCTCGCAGGATACGAAATCGTGTGAATAAATGAAAAAAAAACTTGCATTATACAGAATCTGTGGTACAATAAAAACATAAGTGATAAAGGTGCATTACTCACCTCACCGCGAACGAAATTCATCGCGGTAAAAGCGAAAGAGCCTGCGATATTTTTTCTGCACGGCTCTTTTTTTCTGCGTGTTTTAGGCATAGCCAAAAATGCGGCTGTCCGTTATAATTGAGCGTATGAAAATCATTCCCGACTACACACTTCTTTTTTGCGACGATGATATTGTTGTTTTGAACAAAAAATCAGGGCTTTTGACTGCGGCAGACAAAAACGACAGCGACTCTCCGCGTCTTGATGTGATTGCACAAAAAAAACTCGGAACGCTTCACGCCGTCCATCGCATTGATTCTGGCGCGAGCGGCATCGTCATTTACGCACGAAACCGCGAGGCTGCGGCATTCCTTTCGCGACAATTTGCCGAAAATCGTGCAAAACTCACCTATCACGCACTCATTCATTCGCGGGTGCTGTGGAAAACGGAGCGCGTATCGCTCAAATTGCTGCCAGACGGCGACTCAAATCACCGCACCGCCGTGAACGCACGATACGGAAAGGCGTGCACCACCGCTTTTTGCAATCTTGGCGCGGCGGGGGCGTTCAACTGGATTTCCGCCGTCCCAGAAATCGACCGCGTACAGCAAATCCGCGCGCACCTGAAATCGCTCGGGCTTACCATTGTGTGCGATTCGCTTTTTGGCTCTCCTTCAAAAGGGGTGTTCTTGAGCGAAATCAAACGCGCGTGGAACGGCGACGAAGACAAAGAGCGACCGCTGCTTTCCCGCCTTGCGCTTCACGCCTATTCGCTTTCAATCGTTCACCCCGTCACTGCCGAAGAAATGACATTCGTCGCGCCGTATTGGAAAGATATGGACGCGCTTCGAAAACAACTCGAGAAAATCTTTGGCGTCAATCCGATTCGCTGATATTTTTTTTCAGATTTGCCATTGATAAACGTGATTCGGAATCCCTTTTTTTGAAAGCAGCCTTTGGCTGTAACAAGGGGCTTAAGCCCCTTGCTGCCTCCTGAATTGAATAAAAAAAGATTATCGCTCAAACGAGATAATGACAGAATTTTCCTTTTGCAACGTTTCAAAAATCACTGAAACAGACGGAGTTTCAGCGACACGGCGATGTTTAGATTTTTCAAATCCATACCGCTTTCGCCGCCAGTTGTTTTTTTATAGACTTTTTCGGTGCTTGATTTTTGGTACGTTATGCCGCGGATTTTCGTTGTGCCGATGTACGAAACGGAAAAATCGAGCGAAAGAAGGTCGGTTACATCGTATTCCGTCTCTGTACCGATTTTGAAAGCGCAAAACGAGCCTGTCGCAAAATCCACAAAGGTGATGTCGCGCAAAACGTGGTTGTCGATGTCTGCGGCAAAATAATACGGGCAGAATGCCGCCGACAGCGATACGCGCGATTTTTCACTCGGCAAAAAAACGGATTCAAGTCCCAGCCACGTCAGCACGTCATAGCGGCGATAGGTCATCACTGTGCCCGAAAAAGTGCCCGATGTGCTGTTCGATGAATTGTAGGCATAACAGCCGTAAGATGTTTCTTTGCCGTAGCGATACCAGCCGTTTTCTGCGCGAAACCGCGTATAAAAAAAATCCACGCCGCCGAACGGGGAAAGATGCAGCCACGAAGCCGTGTTGAACTCAAACGCGACCTTGGTGTTCACCGAAACAGCGCGGCAAAGCACATTATCGCTTTCGGAATAATTCGTTTTGTATTGATAATCCTGCAAGCCGCTGTATTGCACATTGAGATAATCGCTGTCGCTCATCGAGCCTTTTTGCGCCGCAATCGCATACGACACCGCGTTTTCAAACAAAAAATGCGCGCCTTTCACGCCCGTTTTCACTCCCGCGCTCAAAAACGCATAATCCCAAAAAAGCTCCGAAAGCGTGTCGTCCGCATATTCGTTTGTGTTCACATAGACGATTTCGCCGAGCGTGCCGCGGCTAAAGCCAATCGACGGCGCAATAAAAATCTCCGCACTCATCGGAAATGCCAAAAGACAAAGCACGACAAAAATGCTGTTTCTCTTTTTTACCACCATTTCTCTCCCATAATTCCATAATTCTGCAAAAAAATATCGCTCAAAAATTTTTTTCGCCGCCAATAAGAGAGGACGGGGAAAAAATAAATTTTTTTGCTCATTTTCTTTTGCGGACAGGAAAATCTAAAATTTTTTTGGTCATTTTCTTTCAAAAACGGTCAAAAAAATTTGTTTTTCTGTCATTTTCTTTCAAAAACCGTCAAAAAAATTTTTTTTGCGGCAATCTTCGCTTAAAGACGCTGAAAAAAATTCTCGCTTTCCCGTCATTCCTGCGCCTGTCGCTTTTTCGCGGAATGATACACTCAAGACGCGCTCCCGTTTTGCCAGATTCTTATTTTTTTTGATATTCGGCAAGCAAATCCTTGATTCTGTGTGCGGGGCGATTGAGTTCGCGCAGGCTGTTGCCTTTGTTCAGCGTGTCGATAATCGCGGCAACGTAGCGATTCATATTTACCGAGCAATGCCACGGCTTGTTTTTGATTTCGCTCTTTTGAAAAATCAGATTGCTCGTAAAAATGCGGTCAATCTCGCCGTCTTCAAATGCTTTGTCGAACACTTCAAAGCCGTGCGTGAAAAGCCCGAACGTGGCGAACACGAACACCCGCCGCGCTCCGCGGTCTTTGAGCTGTTTTGCCACGTCAGTCATCGACGTGCCCGACGCAATCATATCGTCAATCACGATAACGTCTTTGCCCTCCACGCTCTCGCCGCAAAAATCGTGCGCCACAATCGGATTCATTCCGTCCACGATGGTTGCGTAGTCCCGCCGCTTGTAGAACATTCCGATGTTCACGCCGAAAATGGAAGCCAAAAACACCGCCCGCGGCATTGCGCCCTCGTCTGGAGCGATAATCATCATATGCGCGCTGTCGATGTGCAAATCGGTGTATTCAAAAAGCAGCGACTGCGTGAACTGAAACGCGGGCGACACGTCCTCAAGGCTCGAAAGCGGAATGGCGTTCTGCACGCGCGGGTCGTGAGCATCGAACGTGATGATGTCGTGCACACCCATATATTCAAGTTCGCGGAGCATAAGAGCGCAGTCAAGGCTTTCGCGCACGTTTCGGCGGTGCTGGCGGCTTTCGTACAAAAAAGGCATAACCACGGTGAGCTCGGCTGCACGCCCGTTGCACGCGGCAATCACGCGCTTTAGGTCTTGATAATGGTCATCGGGCGACATTCGGTTTATTGCGCCAGCCATTTTGTATTCCACCGACGGATTGCACACGTCTACCAAAATGTACAAATCGCGGTCTCGCACGGATTCTTTGATAATCCCTTTGCCCTCTCCGCTCCCGAATCGCGGACATTCTGCGGGAATCAAAAAGCTCTCGCCGCCCCGCCATTCTCTCAAAATCCCGTCGATTTCCTGCCCTGCCGCTCTCGCCGATTCCAGCGCGATAATTCCAAGTTTTCCAGCCATCTTCAAAAGTTCCTTTTTTTGTATTGTATCACAAAACGCCTTTTTTCGTTGCATTTCACCAAAAAAACGAGGTCTTTTTTGTCTTTTTTTTCAATACAGATAAAAGAGACCTATGCAAAGGAGTTTTTATGCGATGTTTGTTTTTGCTGTTTTTGTGTTTTCCGATGTTTGCTCATTCGCTGACGATTGCAACGTGGAATATGCAGACTTTTTTTGACGCAGAGACGTGCGGCACGGAATACCGCGAGTTCAAGGGCGAGCGCTGGACACGCGATGCGTACGAACGGCGGGTGCGCTCGGCTTCGGAGGCGCTGAAAAAAATCGGCGCGGACGTTATCGTTTTAGAAGAGGTGGAAAACGAGGGCGTTTTGTTTGATTTGTTCAATGAATATGCGGCGGGATTTAGCGCGAAAAAAATCTGGCGATATGCGTGTTTTGCGTCCGAAAAAGGCGCGAGCATTGGCGTGGCGGTTATTTCGCGCTTTGCGTTGGAAAACGTTCGCACTCATTGCGTAGATATTCGCACAAATGGCGCGCAATCGAGCGTTCGACCGATTGTGGAGGTGGACGTAAAGGCGGGAAAGCGCACGGTTACGGTGTTTGCGAATCACTGGAAAAGCAAACTCGGCGGCGGTGAAAACATACGAAGAGCGCAGGAGCAATCGCTTTCGTTTGCGTTCGGCAGGCGCATTCACAGCGGCGGCGCGGCGGTGGCGTGCGGGGATTTTAACAGCGACCTTGCACAATTTTTGCGCGATGAAAGCGGCGAAAAGATTGTGCTCCGCGGAAAAACGGATTGCACAAGCGTTTTTTCTGCGTGGGATTTTGCCCATGCGGACGGCGGAAGTTACGCATTCAAAGGAAAATGGGAGCGGATTGACCACATTTTTTTTGCTGGTGCGGTTGAACTTTGTGCGTTCAAGGTGCTTGCCGAGCCACCGTTTATTGCCCCAAACGGATTTCCTGCGAGGTTTTCGCTTTTTTCACACAGCGGCTTGAGTGACCATCTGCCGCTGTGTGCCACGCTGGATTTTTTGTAAGGTGCGGTGTGCGGGAAAAGCCTAGAGGGAATCGAGCGCGTTAATCAGACGCTGCGTGTTTTCTTCTTTGGAGGCTTGCGGAAGGCGAATCGTGATGTCTGCCATTGCGGTGTAAATTGCGCTGCGTTTTTCGTAAAAATCGTGGAAAATTGCGCGCACGTCTTCAATCGTCTTGGGATTTTCTTTTGCGATGTATGCGGGAAGTCCCGTAAAACTGCCGTCGGAGGCAACCCCGATTTCTTTGACGATGCGGTCGGAGGCAACGTTTTCGGAGGTGTTTAAGAACACAATCGTGCTTTTGCCGAAAAAGACTGCTCTCGCTTTTTCGTTGTTGCAGAATCCGCCGCCTGTTGCGACCACTGCACACGGAAACGTTGCGCCGTCGTTTTTGAGGTCCTCAAGTTGCTGCACGATGCTTTTGCACGCCTCTGCTTCGGCTTCCATAAATGCCGCCGCGCCGCTTTCGGTGTAGATTTCGCGCGCTTTTTTGCCGGTGCGCTGAAAAATAACGTCGTCCGTGTCAAAAAACAGACTGCCGTAATACGCGGCGAGACGCTTTCCGAGCGTGGTTTTGCCGCAATGTTTTATGCCTGCAAGTATGATGATTTTCAAGTTGTCTTTCATACCATTGAGTATACACCCAAAGGCGCGTAAGATAAAGCCCCGTCCGCGACTTCATTTTTCAGTCAGAAAAAATCGAAGAGTTCGTGAAATTGAAGGCGAAAAACGATTCGGATTCGGTTGAAAATACGGTTGACGCTCGGCTTTTAGGCTGCGTTTTGCGTGAAAAAAAACTGCGGACGACTCAAAACTGTTGTTGTGTGGTTGTCGCACGATTGTTTTTGCCGCAAAACAGTTGTTGTGAAGGCAAAACAACGGTGCGAACGGCACAAAACAAATGTTTTGTAGTCAAATCACTCGTGTTTTTATGACAAAACATTTGTTTCGAGCGAAAAACAAAATGTGGACGGCTCAAAACAGTTGTTTCGAGGTCAAAACTATTTTTTTGCTCAAAACAAACAGATTGCCATAAACAAAAAGCACCCCGCCATTTTTTAGCAGGGTGCTTTTTGTGTGTTACGCTGTTATCAGCCGATTAGAGTTGTACGCGCATTACGACAGGAACAGAAACCAACAAGCCCTGTGCATAGCTTGTTTTGTCCTTATCCAAGCCAAGACCAGATACCGTCAAGCGAAGAGCAGGAGTGAGCGTTGCGCCCTTGCCAGCCGTCAAGATTGCACCGAACTGACCAGTAACAGATGAACCGATAAGATATGTGCTTTTCTTTGTTGTATAGACATTGTTCTTCTCGGCATCGCCACTATCAAGTGTAATTGCCGCATATTCGCCTTCTACAAACAGCTTCACAAGGTCATTCAAGCCATAAGTGAAGTTGCCGATGAAATCCAACGCAAGAGCAGAAGCATCTTCATCAGAATACTTTGTCGACGCACCAGACACGTTTGCATAGAACGTCGCCGCCATTGCTTCGTTGATAGCATAGCGAGCGCGGAAATCAACGCCCCAGTATGTGATGTCGTCATCAATAACTACTGTATCGTCATCAAGACTATACCCTGTTTTATCAAGCGCGAATGTGCCACCAACGGTCAAAGCTAGATTTTCAACCATCTGAGGACTAAAGAACAAGCCAAACGCCATTTTCTGATGAGCAACTTTTCCGTCAAACGTTACGCGGAACAAATCTTTCTGATTGTAGTCCGCCTTGAAAGCATACTGGCTATTGAGAACGGTAGTCGTGTTTCCGTCGTCATTCTTTGTAACAGATTCACTAGATGATTCAACCAAGTACGCCATAAGCGTAAGGTCGCCAGGAAGAACATCTGAAAGCCCATATTCCAAGCCCCAAACGAGCGCTTTTCCCGCCTCAATGTTCAAATCCATATTGTCAATATCTGCACCGACTGCTCCTACAAGTTGTGCAGGTGATGAAGCACCATCATTTCCAAAAACGCCCGCCAGATTTTTGTTGATACCGAGCTTGCCAGAGTTTGGCAATGTGCCTTTCACCCAAGACCAGCTTTCATTTGATTTTCCGACGTTCTTTCCTTCTGAAACTCTGCCTGCCGCCGTCAAATTGCCTTCGAGCAAAGAAACATTGTTCTGGTCGGTTGTTACACGGTTTGCCGTGCGGTTTCCTGAGTTGTATGAGCCGCGGAACTTCAAGCCGCCAAATTTCAGCCAAGCGTTGTAGTTATCCACGCCCGTTGAGCCTTTTGACATATCATTGCTGAACGCGAATTTCACGCCCGCATAATCGTTCTTTGCTTCCAGCGTGAGCGTGTCTGCCGCGCCCGCCGAAACCACGGAATCTTTGTCGTTGCTTGAATTGGAGAACAGCACGTTTTCTGTGTCTGCTTCTCCGCTACTTGTTTCAAATAAATCGCCACGAACACGGGCGTTCATTTTGATAGACACTTCAGAGTTTGCCGCTCCTGCAACAAGAGCCGCAATAACAGCTGCGCTTACTAATTTTTTC
>CALBGU010000169.1 GCA_937893155.1 uncultured Treponema sp.
CTTCGTGGCTTTCGGATTATTATTTGACAAAGATGTTTCCCGACGAGCCATATCGCTTGGACGCAGGCGGTTCGTTTTCGGTCGTAAAAGATGCGACGGTGGCGCAAATGCGCGATATGCAGTCAAAATATTACATTCCAAAAAATGCCGCGCTGTTCATCGGTGGCGATGTGAATGTGGAAGAAACGCTCGCGCTGGTAAACAAGATTTACGGCACATGGAGCAACAACGGCAACGAGCGCCCCGCAAACGGAAAACAGCAAAACACGGCACCGTTTTCTTCTATTCAGATTGGTGTTTTGCCCTATGACAAGATTTCCAGCGAAATGGTTTCGGTTTCGGTGAATTATCGCGGTCCTGATGCGGATTTTGCACTGGAGGACACATACGCGGCGGATTATCTGTGCCAGCTTTTGGCTGACCCCGACGGCGCATTTTGCCAAACGCTCGTGAAAACCGCGGAATTGGGAATTCCCGATGTGGATTATGTTTCCGGAGGCTACAGCACATCGCGCGCGGCGGGAAATCTGTATTTTAGCGCAGTTATGCTCAATCCTGAGCAACAGATTGCCGAGCGCGTTTTGCTGTTGGAAAAAACGGTGCGCGAACAGATTTTGCCGAATATTGCGCGCGACAAGAAAAATTTTTCCAAGAAAAAAATCGAAGCGATTGCCCGCAGTTTGCGCGACGACGATATTCGCGTGTCGCAGACGGCAACGGGGTTGCTCAATACGCTGCGTTTCTGGTGGTGCGCAACGAGCGAGGATTATTATTACACCTACAACGACAAAATTGCCGGCGTTACCAGCGCGAATATGCAGGATTTTGTGGCAAAATACATCGACGGTAAAAAGCCGCTCATTCTCATTCAGATAAATCCCGCGGTCTACGAAAAAGTGAAGGACAGTCTTGCGGCAATCGGAGCGGAAGAGATAAAGGACGAGCATACATGGTGGAAAATGGAGCAATTCCAGCCGAACGCCGAGAAAATTGCGCTGGAAAACGCCGTGCCGGAGCAAAGCGAGATTTATGTGCCGAGCGAAAAGAGCGTGGATAACAGTTCCAAAGTAGCGCAGTCGCACGACATCGAAACATACACGCTGAAAAACGGGATTCCCGTTTATGTGAAAAATGTGAAGGGCGCAAAAATGTCTTCTGTGTCTGTGTCGCTGTTGGGCGGCATTGAGCATTTAACGGAAGAAACATCGGGATTGGAAAGTGCGCTTTTTGAGATGATGGCTTCGAGTTCAAAGAAATACAATTATGCAACGCGGCAGACGACGGCGTTTAGAACAGGCGCGGCGGTGTCTAGTTTTGCAAGAATCGGCGGCGCGGGGTTGTCGGTTACGGCAATTTCTCCCTATTTTGACGAAATGCTTTCGATTTTGGGCGACAGCGTGGTAAATCCCGTGTTCGAACAGAAAGTCTACGATAATTATATGACCAATCTGCGACAAGGCATTCAGCACGATTTGAACGACCCGCAATCCATTTTAAGCGACCGCATTGACGACGAAGTGTATCAAAATCACCCGTATTCCGTAACAATGGGCGCAAAACCCGAAACAGTCGATAACATTACGATTGAGAATATGCGTGCGCTCTACGAAAAGATTATGCGCCCCGAAGATATGTACATCGTGGCGGGCGGCAACATCAACGCGAAAAAACTCGTTGCCACGCTCAACAAGACGATTGGCAAGCTCAAGACAGGGCGCGGCTCGGCTCGGAACAAAATCGACGTGCCGAAAGTAAACATCACGGGCGAAAATATCGTTCTTTCGCACCCGAGCGCGCAGGGCACGGGATTTGTAGCGCGCGTTTTTGCCGCTCCGTCAATCGAAGACAGCGATTATGTGTCTGCAAAAATTGCGGCGGAAATTTTCAGCGACACGCTTTTCAACGTCGTCCGCGAACATCACGGCGCGTGCTACACGCCTTCAACGTCAACGGGCAGTTCATTTGCGCCTATTGGGTTTGAATATCTGTTCAAGTTGTCGGACGCGGAGCATTTTGCGCAGTATATGGCAGAAGCGCGCGATTATATGGCGGAAGATAAATTGATTGAAACCGCAAACGAAGACGGAACGTATCAGTTTACGACCGTGGAATCGCGGTTGGACGGATACAAAAACTCGTTTATCAATTCAAGTTATGCTTCTCAGGCAACGGTGGGCAGTATGACCGCAAATATCGTGAACAATATCCGCAACTACAACGACCCGTATTACAGCGAAAAACGGCTGGAGCAGATTCGTGCAGTTACGGCGGACGATGTGTCGGCAGCATTCAAAAAATACTGGATTGACGGCTCTTCGCGCTGGTTCGTGATGGTGGGACCAGAAAATAAAGACAAAATCCACTTTTAGATTTGTTCTAAAAAGAGCATTTTGGTGCGAAAACAAGCGTAAATACAAGCAGAATTGAAAATCATAAAATATTTTGTTAAGAAAAACAAAATAAATTTTGATTTTCTCACAGAGTGAGTGTATAATTTAAGTATGAACTGCGTATGCGGTTTCAATATAAACCAGCTAGATTGAAAAATCTGGGCAAGGGAGTGTTTTATATGACTAAATCGATTTCTGCTGTAGGTTTTAATTTTGAAAAAGACCAGACTGACCTTATCAACAAAAAGCTGGAGCGCGTAAAGTACGCCGAAGAGCATATCGTTGACTTGATTCTGCGCGTGCGCGAAGACAAGAAATTTTATTTCGATTGCACGGTAAACTTCCGTTGGGGTGCAAATGCGCACGTTGCAAGCGATGATTATGATTTCGCAGCAGGTCTTAACAAAATGATGGACGTGCTCGACACCAAAATCAAGAAAGAAAAGGATAAGGTTCAGGAAAAATAAAGCCTGACACAAAAAAACTCTCGCAACACTGCGGGAGTTTTTTATTGGCTAAACGCCCTATCCTCTTTTTTCAGACCACTTCTTTTTGGCGTTCTTCCACCTTCGTGTACGCGGACAAAAGCGCTTCTTCCGATTCGCCGCGAATAACGCGCTTCACATAATTCGCGGTAATCCGTGCAACGAGCGGAGAGAGCGACAGCACGCCGATTAAGTTCGGAATCATCATCAAACCATTAAACGTGTCGCTTAAATCCCACGCAAGCGAAAGGCGCATCGTACAGCCGAAAAAAATCATTGCCACAAATACCGCTTTGTACAAGATTATCGACTTTTCGCCAAACAGATACTGCCACGCTGTCGAGCCGTAATGACTCCAGCCAAGCGACGTGGAAAACGCAAACAGCAAAATCGCAATCGCAATGAATTTTTGCCCATAATGCCCAAACACCGTGCCGAATGCCTCGCCGACCAGCCCTGCTCCAGCATTCTCCGTGAGCATTCGCCCCGTCTCAAGGTCCACACTGCCGCTCGTGAGCACCACCAAAGCCGTGAGCGTACAAACCACAATCGTATCGGCAAAAACCTCGAAAATCCCCCACATTCCCTGCTGAACTGGCTCCTTGACGTTGGAACTCGAATGAACCATCACCGAAGAACCAAGCCCCGCCTCGTTCGAGAACGCTCCGCGCTTAAAGCCCCACGTAATCGCAGATTTTACGCCATAGCCCACGATTCCGCCGCCCGCCGCAGACGTTGCGAATGCACCGCGGAAAATCGACGCAAACACCGCAGGGACGGCACTCGCGTGCATAAAAACCACAATGAGCGCGCCCGCAATATACAGCACCGCCATAAACGGCACGAGCTTTTCGGTAACTGTGGCAACCCGCTTGAGACCGCCCAGAACCACCAGAGCCGCAATCACCATCAGCGCCACGCCCGTCACCCACGACGGCACGTTGAACGCGCTTTGCATATTGCTCGCAATCGAATTGACCTGACTCATATTCCCAATGCCGAAACTCGCCAGCAAACAGAACACCGAAAACAGCACCGCAAGCACCGTGCCCACCGTTTTCAGTCCCTTGTAGCCGCCCAGACCTTCCTTGAGATAATACATCGCACCGCCGCGCCATTCGCCAGACGCACTTTTTTGGCGAAAATAAATGCCCAAAACATTTTCAGAATAATTCGTCATCATTCCCACCAGCGCCATAATCCACATCCAAAAAATCGCGCCGGGACCGCCCAAAATAATCGCCGTTGCCACCCCGACGATGTTTCCCGTGCCGATAGTCGCCGCCATCGCTGTGCAAAGGCTCTGGAACTGCGAAATAGCCTTGTTTTCCCGCGCCGTGTGAGCCGTAATGTGCTTGTCGGTAAAAATCGCGCCGATTGTCTTTGAAATCCAGTGAGCAAGATGCGTGAACTGAAAACCGCGGTTTACGGCAGTCATAACCAACCCCGCCACCAAAAGCAGCGCAATGCCAGCCGTTCCCCAAACAACGCCGTTGATGGCATTATTAACCTGTTCGATGATTTCTATCATAGATTCCTCACAAAAAAGGCGGTGCATATAATTTTGCAAAAATATGCAAGCCGCCTGCGACTATTTTGTATATTTATACATTTTTTTTGTAAAATCGTCAACACGTTCCGCCCTGTATATGCTTTTCATTCCAGATGTTTTCCACTATAATCTGCGATATGTTTAGCAAATTTTTGACCATCTTTATTATCTCAATGCTTCCGCTCATCGAACTGCGAGGCGCCATTCCCGTATCGCAAGGCTTAAACCTGCCGCTGCTCGCCTCCTACGCGGTGTGTATCGTGGGCAATATGATTCCCGTGCCGTTCATTTACCTTTTTGCGCGCCGCATTTTGACGTGGGGAAAAGACAAGGCGATTATCGGAAAATTCTGCACGTTCTGCCTCGAAAAAGGCGAAAAGGGCGGAAAAAAACTGCAAGAAAAAGCGGGCAAGGGGCTTTTCGTCGCGCTGCTGCTCTTCGTGGGCATTCCCCTGCCGGGCACGGGCGCGTGGACTGGCACTCTGGCGGCAAGCCTGCTCGATATGGATTTTAAGCAAACCGTGCTTGCGGTGATGGCGGGCGTGATTCTCGCGGGCGTGATTATGCTTTTAATGAGCGCGGGCGTGTTCGGCGCAATCGGTGCGGTGAGCGCATAGCCGTTTCGCCCAATGGAATCATTCCATTGGGCGAAATTGTTTTCTTAAATGGAATTGAATATTTTTTCGTCTGTCATTTTTGGGCAAAACACGCACCGCACTTGACACGGCAATCTATCTTCAATGTCTGTTGAAACAAGGGGCTTAATAAGCCCCTTGCTGTCTCTGCATTGTCTTAAAAAAGATTATTCAAAGCGGATTTTTTGCACTTCGTCTGCGCCAGTAACGGCAAACCAGCGGCACGGCGCGTCCACCCAGTATTTTTGGAACACACGGCGCACATCGTCGGCAGTAACGGCGTTTATCTTTTTTGCAAAATCTTCGCTCCAGCGCGGATTGTTGGAATACACCGTATCGCGTGCAATGAGCGAAGCCTTGCCCCGCACCGACGACCAGCCAGATTCCAAATCCCGCACCACCGCAATTTTTACGCCCTCAAGCAATTCGTCAATGTAAATCCCCGAAAGCATTTCGGATTTTGCTTCGGCAAGATAGCTGGCGAAATGCGCAAAATCGGAAATCTTGAAAATACATTCGCTGGCATAAAATTTTGAGTTGTACGCGCTCGGCGAATAGCACGCGCCGTGTTTTTCCCGCACCACCGAATACAACACCGACGAATAAATATCCGACGCAATGCGAAGCGGCGCATAATCTTCGCTGTCGCGGGACGGCACCGGGCGGAAGCTGTACGCGATGCCCGTGCCCGCCGCATTTTCGTGCGCAAACACCTTTGGCGCGCCCTGTTCGATTGTGTACGGCGAGAACGGCACAAACGAAGATTCATACGCGGCGAGTTTGCCGATTGATTTGTTGAGTTTTTGCACGAGTTTTTCAAGGTCAACATCGCCAGAAGCAACGATGTACATATCGCTTGCATTCATAATGCGCTCGTACAGCGCGCCGAGGCTTTCCGCCGTTACAAAATCGAAGTCGGTGGAAATAAAGCCCGTATGAGACGCATACGGAATATTTTTGAACAGCTCTTTTCGGCTTTCCTGCGAAACGTAATAATCAGGGTCAGAAAGGGAACTCGTGATATTTTGCGCCGTGCTGTCTTTTGCCATTGCAAGCAGTTTTTCGTCAAAACGCGGGTTCAAAATCCCGTCGGCAAACATATCGAGGCATTTGAAAAAATCAGGTGCATTGCCCGAGAGCAAATACAGCGAGCTAAAATAATCTTCGCTGTAAAAATCGATTGCCGCATCGTATTTGCTCAGCCATTCGTTTCGCTTTTTCACGCTGTACTTTTGCGAATTGTTCGCCATCAAGAAAAACAGGCAGTTTTCAAGCCCCTCCTCGCCTTTGGCAATGTGCTGCAATCCGCCGCGAAGCACCAATTCCACGGAACAATCCGCGTCCTCGCTGTCTTCTTTGTGAGGCACCAGATACACGGGGATTCCGTTTTTGAGCGCAGCCGTCTTGATTTCGCCCAAAGTCAATGTTACGCTTTTGCCGTTGTAGCGCCCGTTTGGAACGTAAATGCCCTCTTTTGTTGTTACCACGGGCTTTGGTGAAACCAATTCATTTTTCCACCACACAAACGAATCGTCCTCAATAATCACGGCATCGCTTTGGCGCAAGGGCGATTCCAATTCCTTGAACTTTTCGGGACTCATCGCAATAAGCACCAGCGGTTCGGCTTGGGTAAAATACTTTTCGACCAAATCCTGCATTTGCCACTGACGCACATCGAAGAGCTTTTCATCGTAGAAAAAATACTCGTCGGCAATTCCCAAAATCCAAAACTGTTCGATAACGTCGATTATCGCTTTGCTCGCTTTTTTGGTGGGCACATAATCATAGCTCGCCTCGTCCACAATCCGATTGCTGAACGCGGCGGTGTAATATTTTTTGGTGTCGG
This sequence comes from uncultured Treponema sp., assembly GCA_937893155.1. Taxonomy (GTDB): domain Bacteria; phylum Spirochaetota; class Spirochaetia; order Treponematales; family Treponemataceae; genus Treponema_D. The sequence goes on from CALBGU010000169.1 coordinate 6,909, forward strand.
CGATTTTGGGCAAAATCTCGTCAACGATTTTATCTTTGAAATACAATGCGTCGTCAATAATATGCTCATCTGCATTTTTGAGATTGGTGCTAAATCCAAACTCACTCGACTGGCGCGCAACATACAGACCGCTTGAAACACGGTCTTCGTCATTGAAAAAATGCAGGCGCGTATCTTTTTCAAAGGTCTTCGTGTACGGCATATCGCTAAAACCAAGGATATAGCTCAAATAATCGGCAACCACCACTTCATCAAAGTCAAAATCGCAGTCGGGCGCGCGGAAAATGACCTCCACGCTCGTAAAATTGTCCGAAACCGCGGGGGTCGGATAGATAGCAACCGTTGTTTTCTCGAGCGGATTTTTCGGCTGGGAAACGAGATTTTCTTTTGGCTGTGCGCCGTTATTGCTCCACGAGCCATAAATATCGCGCACGAGCGGCATCACCTCGTTTACATCAACATCGCCGGCGATAAACAGCGCGGCATTGCTCGGAATGTAGTATTCCCGCTGCATTTCGCGCAGCTGCTCCACCGTGGCATTGCGCACCACGTCGAACGAACCGCCCGCGTCCTGCTTAAACGGCGCCTTGGGATACAACGCGGACTGCACAAAAGATTGCGCCCAGAATTTTTTGTCCGCCGCGTCGCCCTCGATTTCGGCAAGCACGACCTTCTTTTCGTTTTCAAGCTCGGCTTCGTTCAGCAGCGGGCTTCGAATCGCCGCATTCCAAAATGCCAAGCCCTCCTCCACCTTGTCTGACGGAATCGTAAAAAAATAATTCACCTCGTCCGTGCTTGTGTAGCCGTTATCCTCAATCACGCCGAGTTTTTTCATCTCCAGTTCCATTTGGTGCGACGTGGCATACAGCGCATTGCCGTTGAACATCATATGCTCATACAGATGAAACAGCCCCGCCGTTTCCGCCGTCTGCGCCACCGCCCCCGCACGCACCGCAATGTTAATATACACCGTCGGCTCGCTGTGCTCTTCTGCCACGAACACTTCCAGCCCGTTAGAAAGCCTGTAGCGATACAGATTCTCAATCGGCGTTTTCTCCGCCGCCGCACCAACACACAAGGCGATTCCCGCCACCACAGACATCACTAATTTTTGTATACCCATATCAAACCTTCGCTGTATTGTATTGACAAGGGGCTTAAACCCCTTGTTTCCTCTTTTCTTTGCCGACCTTTTTTCTTTTAGCTATTCTCTTTATTGCTGTTCCTTTTTCAGAATATCCACGATATGCGCACTCGCCCCGAGCAACTCCGCGCGCTCGCAGGTGGCAAGATGATATTTCACGAACTGGGCAAACTCGTCCTCATTGAGCGCCGCAAGCTCCCGCCGCATATAATCCGCCGCCCCGTCTGCCGCAATGATTTTTTCGCGCACCAGCCCCGCCTTTTCGTTGAGCGCGGCAATATCGTCAAGGCGCACATAACTGTACAGGTCGTCCGCGCCGAAAATGCCGTGAAAATCCTCCGTCAGCGACTGCTTTTCCACACATTCCAAAATGTGCCGTTCCTTAAAACAATAGGTGAGCACCGAATATTCATTCATAATGTAGGCAACGAGCAGCCTGCCGTCCGCCTTCATCACGCGCTTTGCCTCAGAAAGAGCCTTGAGCCGCTCTTCCTCGCGATGCAGATGATAGAGCGGACCGAAGAGCAGCACAACATCAAACGTTTCGCTCGGCAAAAAATGCAAATCCATCGCGTTTCCCTGCCACGTTTTGACCATCTTGTGCTTGGAGCGAAGCGCGTCGAGATTGCGCTTGACAAGCTCCACCGCCGTTACGTCAAAGCCCTCTTCGCAGAGCGCGACAGAATAGCGCCCCGTCCCCGCCCCGATGTCGAGGATTTTCACCTCATCGCGCCCCAAAGCCCTAATCGCCTCGTGAATGTACTTCATCGACGTGATAAACTCAACCTGACCGTGCCGCGTTGAAAGCCGCGGTTCTTCGTTAAACTTGTTGTAATATTTTTCAAGAGAAGTCATACCGACATTGTGCAGGATTTACGGTCGAATGTCTAGCCACATCACAAAACACCCCCGCTCCACCTCGTTTTCTCCCTCCCACTGTTTTGCGAACTGTTGGCAATGCTTTGCGAACTGTCGGCAATGCTTTGCGAAACGTCGGCAATGGTCTGCTAACTCTCGGCAATGCTCTGCGAACTCTCCGCAATGCTTTGCGAACTGTCGGCAACGAATTGCGGAAGGCTGGCAATGATGTGCGAAACGTCGGCAATGGATTGCGGAACATCGGCAATGGATTGCAAACTGTCTGCAATGCTTGTCAAAAAGACGGCAATGGTGTAGAATGTTTTTGTAATAGTACAAGACGGGGAGCCGCAGGAGGATTTGAATGAAAAAAGCAATAATAGCCGCGATATTCGCTCTGTTGAGTTCAGTTTCCTTTTCGCAAACGGCGGGCGAAAACGTCTTCAAAGACGTAACCGCAAACGGCAAAACGATTTCGCTTCGGCTGCACGTTTTGTCTATCACAGAATACGACAGCGGCGGAAACGAGATTCATCACAAAGAGAGTTACGGCGCAGAACGCTGGACAGAATACGACAGCAGGGGAAACGTGATTCATTGCAAAAACAGTAGCGGCGCGGAAAAATGGTATGAATACGACAGCAGGGGAAATGAAATTCATTTCAAAAACAGCGGCGGCTTTGAACAATGGTTTGAATACGACAGCAGGGGAAACAAGATTCATTCTAAAGACAGCGACGGCTTTGAAGAATGGTTTGAATACAACAGAAAGGGCAAGGTCATTCACTGCAAAAACAGCGATGGAGGTGAATGGCGGTATGAATACGACCGAAATGGGAACGAAATTCATTGCAAAAGCAGCGAAGGCTTTGAGCAATGGTCTGAATACGACCGAAAGGGAAACGTGATTCATTACAAAGACAGCGGCGGCTCTGAAGATTGGTCTGCATACGACAAAAAGGGCAACAAGATTTATTGCAAAGACAGCAGCGGCTCTGAATGGCGGTATGAATACGATGGCAGCGGGAATATGATTCACTGCAAAAACAGCAATGGCGATGAATCGTGGATTGAATACGACAGCAGGGGAAACGTGATTCATTCTGCATTTCATTACACAAGCCTCGAAGACAGGGAATTTTGGTATGAATACACGTTTTGGGATAACGGCACGGTAAAAACGAAAATCCGATACAGCACATTTTGAGCCGAATTGTCATGCTGAACGTGTTCCAGCATCTCATTTTTATGTCACATCTCGAAAAATTGATTGAGAGGAGAAAACAAATGCCTAAATCACTCGCAGAACAGCTCAACGACGCGCGATTGCTCGCCGCAGGTATGAAACAGCACGCCGCAGAACTCGCGCCTATCGGCATAAACGCGGACGATATTGCCGCGCTTGAAGCCAAGTTTGAAAAAACGTCCGCGCTCAATTCAAAGCAGGAGCAGCTCAAAGCGGAGCTGAAATCCTGCACCGCCGAGCTGACCGACGAATGTAAAGCAATGACCGATTTTGTGAGCGCAATGCGAAAGCGCGTAAAGCTCGTGCTTCCGCAAACGGAATGGAAGGCGTTCGGTATTGCCGCCACGCGCTAATTGAGCAGGCGATATTCGTTGTAGGCAAGGATAAAGGGTCCGACTCCCTTTGCATCGTCCTCAACGACAGGCTCACTCATATAATACTCAAACGACCCGTCGCGGCGGCGGTTCGTTTCGGGTCCCAAACCTGCAACAAGGCAAATTCCGCCAAGGCTCATCTTGCCGCCGTCCGTCTTTAAGTATGTTTGGCAGATGCCCTCAAATGCCTTTTTTCCATACGCGGCATATTCCGCCGGCAAAATCGCAAGCCGTGCGCCTTTCATCAGCGCATACGCCATAATCGCGCTGCCCGAGGTTTCAAGGTAATTGCCTTTCGCAATGCTGTCGCGGTCGTTTTTGGCGGGGAGCTGATACCACATTCCGCTGTCGTCTTGAAAGTGTATCATTGCCGCCATAAACTCACAAAAGATGTCTTTGAGTTTGTTCCAATCGTCCGCATTTTTGTCCGCCGCTTTGTTCAGGGTGTCGAGCAATGCCATCGCAAACCAGCCGAGCGAGCGAAGCCAGAAATTTTGGCTCAAGCCCGTTTCTTTGTCGCACCAAAAACTGTTTCGGCTTGAGTCGTAGGCGTGGTAATACAAGCCCGTTTCTTTGTCGCGCATAATGCGGTGCACGGTGAAGAACTGGCGGTAAATGTCGGCGGCGTTGCGGCTTTCGTTGTAGCGCGCTTCGTATTCCATATAAAACGGGAGCGCCATATACAGCCCGTCAAGCCAGATTTGCTGGGGATAGATTTTTTTGTGCCAGAAATTGCCCTCGGTAGTGCGCGGCTGGTGGAGCACTTGGTCGTAGATGTTGTCGGCGGCTTTTTTGTATTTTTCTTTTCCGGTGAGCGAATAAAGCGTGATGAGGTTTTTCGCGCCGTTCACTTCGTCCACGTTCCACGTGTCTTTGTGATAGCCGTCAATGGTGCCGTCGTCGTGAATGCGATAATCTTCGTAATAATCGGCGAACGAGAGATATTTTTGGTCTTTTGTGGTGTCGTAGAACTCCAAAAGCGAGAGTATCATACAGCCGTCGATGTAATCCCAGCCCGATTTTTTGCCCGCGCGCGCTTTTTCGATGTTCCAAACGGGAATTTCTGCGGTGGATTTTGTCATCAACTGCTCAATATACGAATCAATAACGTGTGTGTTTATGTGCAACATTCTTTTCTCCTTGTGTGCTTTGGTAGCATTATACCGCGCGCAAGGCTGTTTTTTCTGATTACATTTTGAACATATAACGCTTTTTTCCGCCCGCGAAGGAGCGGTCGACGTTTATTATAGCACGCTCGCACCGATAAGCGCAATAAAAGCAACCGCATCTCAAACAGCCCAGAAATGCTGTTATCAAAAGTGCAATTTTTTTTATTATTGACAACAGAAAAGACATCTGCTAAAATGGAATCATAAGGCGATATTTTGATAGTTGCTCGGTTGTTATCCGAGAGGTTACACAAAATATCGCTTTTTTTGTATAATTCAATATCCGACACAAAAACATCGTGAAACTGATTTTCTTGTTTTTTTCGCTATCGTGTGTTACAGTGAAATAGAAAAGATTACTGCGGATAGGGGATATTCCGTTATCGTGAATATGTCCTGTTAAGATACCAGTAATCTTTTCGTTTTT
>CALBGU010000170.1 GCA_937893155.1 uncultured Treponema sp.
TAAGGACATCCACTTTGCAAAAAGTGTCATTTTTAATTGTTGGTTTAAAAGTGACACTTTTTCTGTCATTGGCGAACTTGTTTCGGAATTTCTTTTTGATAGCGAAAATGCACATTGAATGAGATGCTGAAACGAGTTCAGCATGACACATTATTTTTACAAGCATACTTTCTGAAATACTGCCGAAAATCGCTGTCTTTTTGATTCGGCAGGTCGTGTTTGAAAAAAAATTGCTTCGCTGGGAAAAATTTGTGTTGTGTTCAAAAAAAAATTACTCGCCGAATGTGTTTGGCGGGTAATTTTTTTTTCTGGCATTGCTTGCCGAGCGCAAAAGTGAGTGAATGTCAAAAAAAAATTTGGTGAAATCAGAAAAAAATTCCCGTGTTACGCACGGGAATGACATAAAAAATGCAATACGCTAAGAATGTCATACTGACAATGGCAGAAAGACGACGAGGTGTCGAGTTAGTTGCTTGCCATATATGCGATAGTGAGCGCGTCTTTTGCGATGTTTTCGATGACGGCGTATTCATTCGGCTGGTGGCAGGTGTCGTCCAGCGTTGACCACACGACCGCGTCCCGTCCCATATTGCGAAGTTCTGCCGCAACCGTGCCGCCGCCGATACCGACTGTGCGCGCCTTTATGCCGTGTACCGCCTCAATCGCCGCCGCTAGTTCTTTGACTACAGGAGCATTCTCGTCCGTCGCCTTGCTCTCCGCCGCCTGCGCTTCGCTCACTTCGATTTTCACGCCGTATTTCGCTTCGACCGCGTCGCATCGCGCTCTTACCTCTCGGCGCACTTCGTCAAGGCTGTAATTCGGGTTAATGCGGCAGTCGGCTGTGAATACGTCATCGCCGGGAATCATATTGATGCCCTCGACGTTGGCGAGCTGCATTGTCGGCTGGAACGTGGAATACGGCGGGTCAAACTTGTCGTCTTTCTGGTTAAAGAAGTTCTCAAGGTCGTTAATGCGCAGAGCCAAATCCGCCGCGGCGAGCTTCGCGTTGCGTCCGAGGTCGGGGCGAGAGCCGTGCGATTGCTTGCCTATCGTGTGGAAACGGAACCACGCAATGTTTTTCTCTGCGATTTCGATGGTCTCTCCCTTGCTGTCGCCGCCGTCGGGGATTAAAATGCGGTCGTTTTCGCCGAAAAGGTCTGCGTGGTGCTCGACAAGGTAGCCCATACCGTACTTTGAGCCGACTTCCTCGTCCGCCATAAAGAGCAGCTTTATCGTGTGTTCGGGGATAATGTGCTGTTTGACAAATGCGAGCGCCGCCAGCACGCCTGAGCACAAGCCCTGTTGATTGTCTTCAACGCCGCGCCCAAAGATTTTGCCGTCTTTCTCCACGACTGTCCACGGGTCAGCGCTCCACAGCGATTTCTCGCCGACGGGAACAACGTCGAGATGTGCGCAAATCCAAATAGAATAGTCATTGCGGCAGCCGTTAATCGTCGCGACGAAGTTCGGTCGTTTGCCAGAGCTTACGCGGCTGTCGGGAGCGTCGTAATGCTCGATGTTTTTAATGCCGTTTGCGATGAGCCACGCTTCAAGCATCTCTGCTTTCTTCGCTTCTCCGTCTCCTGCGTTTTCGGGCGCGAGGGCGGGGATTGCCGTGAGCTTTGCCTCTAGCTCCACCATATCGCGCGTATGCTCTCTTATCCATTCTTTTAACTGTTCAAACTCTGCGTTCATTCGTTTCCTCCAAATATGTTTTTTTCATAATAAAATATCTTTGCGGATTCGTGCAAGCCTTTTGACGCACAATTTTGAGCGGACGAAGCGGTGCGCATTTATAAAAAAAGATTATCCGTATAGAAAAATCGGTGAGAAAAAAATACAATTATCAACTATGGATAACAAACAGGATTTTACTCAGGGACCTATATTTTCAAAGTTGGTGGCGTTTATGATGCCGATTCTTTTTGCGCTCGTTTTGCAGTCGCTGTACGGCGCGGTTGATATGCTCATCGTTGGTCGATTCGGCACGACGGCGGGGCTTTCGGGCGTTTCGGTCGGCGGCAACGTGATGAATCTGTTTACGATGCTTTTGAACAACATCACAATGGGCGTAACGGTTTTGATGGGCACTTACATCGGCTCAAAGCAATTCGAGAAAGTGAACAAACTCATTTCTAATGCGGTGGCGTTTTTCTTAACGCTTTCGCTGATTTTGACGGTGTTCATCGTGATTTTTGCCCGTCCGCTTGCAATCGCAATGCAGACACCGCTTGAGGCGATTGACCTTACCGTGCAGTATATCCGCATTTGCGGCGCGGGATTTATTTTTATCACGTTCTACAATTTTATCAGCGCAATGCTTCGCGGTGTGGGCGACTCAAACACGCCGCTTTTGTTCGTTGCGATTGCGAGCGTGGTGAACGTCATCGGCGATTTGATTTTGGTGGCGGGGCTGAAAATGAACGTGGCGGGTGCGGCGATTGCGACGGTGGCGGCGCAGGCGGTGAGCGTCGTGCTGTCGCTGTGGATTATCCGAAAAAAGAAAATGGCGTTCGGATTCAGAAGAAAGTATTTCAATTTTGGCTCGGAAGTGCCGCATTTTGTTAAACTCGGATTGCCGCTTACGGTGCAGGGATTTTTGACGAATTTCAGCTTTTTGGCGCTCTGTGCGTTCGTCAATCGCTTAGGCTTGGACGCATCTTCGGGCTACGGCGTGGCGCAGAAAATCCAGATGTTCGTTATGCTCATTCCGTCCGCGCTTATGCAGAGTATGGCGCCGTTTGTGTCGCAGAACGTGGGTGCAGGCGACGAGAAGCGGGCGAGAAGCGGAATGTTGTGCGGACAGGGCATTGGCGTGGGCATTGGGCTTTTTATTATGGCGGGCGTGTTTTTCTTCGGCGATTATATTTCGCGCCTGTTTACCGAAGACGCGGCGGTTATTGCGCGCTCGTTTGAGTTTTTGCGCGGATTTTCGCCCGAAGCTATCGTAACGTGCATTTTGTTCAGTTATCTCGGCTATTTTAACGGACATTCAAAATCGCTGTTCGTGATGGTGCAGGGGCTTTTGCAGACGTTTTTGATTCGTTTGCCGCTGTCGTATGTGATGAGTATTCAGCCTGACGCGAGTCTGACGGGCGTGGGCATTGCGGCTCCGACGGCAACGGTGTTCGGGATTATCCTGTGCTTTTTCTATTACAAGCATTTGGGAAAATCGCTCGACCGAAAATAAGGCGTAAACAAAAATTTATGAGCCGCCCAACGTTATTTTGACCCATAAATTTTTGTTTACGGCTCAAAATGATTTTGTTTGACCTTTTTATGTGAATTTATTCACAGACCAAGACAAATTCGGCTCATAAATTCTTTTTTACGGCTGTCAAGTACTTTTTTTGAAAATAGATGTTTTTTTTTCAAAAAAATGCCGATACGCTCAATTTTTACACGTTTCTAACCGAGAATCGCAATGCGGAAAACATTTTTAGGGGTTAGCCTATGTCTCAAGAATACCTTGCATTGCAAGAACGCAAGCGGAAGTGGATCCCTCTTGCGTGTATCGGAAAGTGTTCCATTGCGAAAGCAGCAAAAGAAATCGGCATTACAACACGCTCTGTTTCGCGCCTAAAAGTGCGTTACAAGGCGTTTGGCTCTGCTATTTTTATAAATGGTCACAAAGGAAAATCTTATCTGCATAAAAAATTTAGCATAGAAAAGCGAGCCGAAATTTGCAATATCTATAAAACACATTGGGAAAATACAAATTTTGCCGCATTCAAGGACAGATTAGAACAGTTTCACAATGTAAAAATCGGAATAACAAAACTTACAGAGATTCTAAACGCTAACAACATCATTTCCCCTAAATTTCGCGGTTCCAGAAAAGATAAAAAGAAACATTTAAGATCGGAAGAGCACACGTCTGAACTCCAGTCAC
>CALBGU010000171.1 GCA_937893155.1 uncultured Treponema sp.
GTCTTGACATCATTGCTGGTTCAATGAATCCTCCAAAGAAGGACAAGAAGGACGAAAAATCTGACGAGAAAAAAGAGGAAAAGGAAAAGAAAAACACCTGCAAAAAAGCGGTGATGAAGCTCTTGAAAGCGCAATACGGCATTGATGAGGCAGATTTTATGTCTGCGGAGCTTGAGATTGTGCCTGCGGGTTCTTCGCGCGATTTGGGCTTTGACCGCTCGCTTATTTTGGGCTACGGGCAGGACGACCGCTCTTGCGCATACACGTCGTTCCGTGCATTGCTGGACGCTTCGGCGAATGAGCGCACGGCGTGCTGTATTTGCGTGGACAAAGAGGAAATCGGCTCTGTGGGCGCGACGGGTATGGAATCGCATTTCTTTGAGAACGCGGTTGCCGAGCTCATCGACCGTATGGGAAATTATTCTGATTTGACGTTGCGCCGTGCGCTTGCGTCGTCAACAATGCTTTCAAGCGATGTGAATGCTGCATTTGACCCGCAGAACGCCGATTTGTACGACCGCGACAATGCTTCGTTCTTGGGCGCTGGCATTGTGTTCAACAAATACACGGGCAGCCGCGGAAAATACAGCGCAAATGATGCAAATCCTGAGTTCATTGCGCGCGTCCGCTCAATTTTGGAGAAGGGCGAAATCCCGTATCAGATGAGCGAGTTGGGCAAGGTTGACCAAGGCGGCGGCGGCACAATCGCGTATCTTGCGGCAAAATACGGAATGGACGTGATTGACGCGGGTGTTCCTGTGCTTTCAATGCACGCACCGTGGGAAATCACTGCCAAAGAGGATATTTATCAGGCGTATAATGCGTACAAGGCGTTCCTCACGCTGCGATAATGGGTGAAAACAAAAAACGCTTCGATGTTTCGTCGAGGCGTTTTTTATGGGAGGTTTTATGGAAACTGCTGGCGTTAGAGTTTTATTCTCGTGCAATAATTCTCGTCTGTTTCGCTGTGAATATACGCGCCGTTTTTCTGCATAACCTTGAGCGATGCGGGGTTGTCTTTATGCACAAACAGATATGCTTCGCTGTCCGCCGTTTTTTCTTTCAAAACAGCGAGCGCGAGTTTTAAGCCTTGTATGCCGTATCCTTTTCCGCGATATTCCTTTTTGATTCCGTAGCCGATGTGTCCGCCCGTAACGGTTTTCAAAAACTCGTTTAGTTCCGCACGGATTCGATACAGCCCGATGATTTCGCCGTCAAGCCACAACAGATAATCCTCCTGCTTCACCATTCCTTCTTCCAAGCCCTCGCCCGTCAAAAACTGCTTTCTGCGCGGAATGTATGTGCCGAGAAACTCCTCGTAGCTCAAACCGTGGCTCGTGTTTGTAAAGCCGTTTTCGTTTTCTGGCAAATCGCGGATATATTCCCATTCTTTGCGCAAAATCGCCTCATCGCCCTCTAGCACAAACTCTTTCAATTCAACCATTTTCTTTCCCTCCTCGCAGAACGTGTTTAAAAAAAATTGCCGCAGCAATACACTACGACAATATAAAGCAGGCTGCGCCTGTCAAGCTCCGTGATAGTTAATCAGCGTCGTTACTTTGGTAGGAGCGAGGGATTTATCATAATCCAAATCTGGCAAACCGATAACGCCAAAGAACTCGTCCACAATGCCGCCGCCTTGCTCAAGAAGATTGCGAGCCGCCGCAAACGTGCCGCCCGTTGCCACAAGGTCATCGATAACGATGTAATGCGCGCCTTTTTTGATGTCCTCAACGTGCGCTTCCACCGTTGCCGTTCCGTATTCAAGCGCATAGGAGCAAGAATACACTTTGCCCGGGAGCTTGCCCTTTTTGCGAATCAGCACAATCGGCAAACCTAAGCGGTCGGCGAGCGGTGCGCCGAAAAGAAACCCGCGGCTTTCAATACACGCGATGCCGTCAATATGCTTGTCTTTATAAAGCTCAACCATGCGGTCTATGCAATACTTAAAGGCGGCAGGATTCGCCAATACGCTTGTGATGTCATAGAAAAGTATTCCCTTTTTGGGAAAGTCTGGAACGCGGCGAATTGCGCCGTCTAGTAATTGCTCTGTCATAACATTCCTTATTATAGTAAAATACTACACTCTTTTCAACACCTATTTCTTACGCTTCTTGCATTTCCTTTTCTGTGCGCTTCATAAAATTGTTGAGTTTCTTATCGAACGTAAGAATTTCCTTTTTCTCCACAAGATGATATGCGGCAAGGAGACAATCCACAAAATCCAATTTTGTCTCGGCGTAATAGTGCAGAGCGGATTTTAATGTTGTATCATTCTCAATAGCTACATTTGGCAGAAAAGAGAGCAAAGCCTTTTCAATATCAGCGCGCTCTATTTTATACACTCCGTATAGCACATAGACAACTTCTGCAATGACTTCATAAGTTGTAGTACAATCATTGTGCAAAATCAAATCTCGTGCTTGTTGAGAAAGCTCTTTGTTGTCATTGAGAATGAACCTCAGAATTATATTTGCGTCAAGATACACCATATTTCTCCATTACCGCCATTGCCCACGCATCTTTTTCCTTTTTGCGCAATTTTGGGTTTGCGTATTGAGAAAGACAGCCAAAAGCTGCGTCAACCTTTGCTCTGCGCTCTTCTATTGCCAGTTCTTCTGCCGTTTTTTGCGAGGTTTCGGCAGGATACAGCCGCTCAACCGACAGCGACGATTTCGGCGAAATCTGCTTCAAAAATGCCTTTATCGGCTCAATTATGCTCT
>CALBGU010000172.1 GCA_937893155.1 uncultured Treponema sp.
GTTTTATATTTCATTAATCATAAATCATTTCTTCTTCCTGCATACCTTTTGTAACACCTCCGATTTGGGATTTAGCTATAAAACACTTTATATAGTATACAAAAATATACACCTTCCAATAAAATATACAATTACTAAAAAATATTTAGTAATTGTACAAAAAGATGTATTTGATTTTCAAAAGAAAAATGATATAATTTCTCACTATTATGGAAGAAGAAGATATTGGTTACACAATCAAAGAAGCTATTGCGGAAGCACGTCGGTGCTTAAAATGCGGAAAGCCCCAGTGCAGAACGGGGTGCCCTATTGAGAATAATATTCCTGCGTTCAATCTTGCGTTGTCTCAGGGAAACTTTGGCGAAGCACATTCGATTATTGCCGAGCGGAGCAATCTGCCTGCAATTTGTGGGCGCGTTTGTCCGCACGAGAAGCAGTGCGAAGGACATTGTATTTTGAACAATAAGGGTGCGCCTATTCGTATTGGAAAAATCGAGCGTTTTATTGCGGATTTTCACGCGGATATGAAGCTGGCGCACGAAAAATTGCCTGCGAAAACACGCGGAAAAGTTGCTGTTATTGGCTCTGGACCTGCGGGGTTGACGGTCGCGGGCGATTTGGCACGGCAGGGATTTAATGTCGTGGTGTACGAAAGCGAGGCTGAACCGGGCGGCATTTTGCTTTACGGCATTCCTGATTTTCGATTGCCCAAGGACGTGGTTCGGCGAGAAATCAAGAACATTGAGTCTCTTGGGGTGAATTTTGTTACGAATACGACCGTTGGACGTGATACAACGATTTCTCAGCTATTTGAGCAGGGATTTGATGCAGTGTTTATTGGCACGGGAACGGCTTTGGCGCGCTCGCTGAATTTGCCGGGCGAAGATTTGAAAGGCGTTGTGCAGTCAAATTATTTGCTTCATATGGTACGGCTTTTTAACGACGGCAAAGTTGGACGCTCTGAAGTCCCGGTGGACGATGGCGACCGCGTTATCGTCATCGGTGCGGGAAATGTGGCGATGGACGCGGCGCGAACGGCAATCCGTATGAAAGCCGCCTCTGTTACCGTGTGCTATCGAAAAACCATCGACGATATGAAAGCCGCTCGCGCGGAATACGACGGCGCAATAAAAGATGGCGTTGTATTTTTATGGCAGCACACGCCTGTTTGTTTTGAGGGCGAAAACGGAAAGCTCACGGGTTTCCGCGTTTCTACCCCAGAAGGCGAAAAAGTGATTGCGGCAGATAAAGTGCTTTTAGCGGTCGGTTCACGCCCCGCCTCTCAAATTGTGGCAGGCACGCCTGACATTGCGGTGAATGAATCTGGGTATTTTATCACCAAAGAAAAGCCGTATGGAATGACAAGTATGCACGGTGTTTTTGCGGGCGGCGATATTGTTCATCAGCCGGCAACAGTTGTGCTTGCAATGCGTGAGGCAAAAAAAGTCGCTGTTGGCATTGCAAGTTATGTTGATGCAAAAAAATTGCTCGCAGAATGACAGTTATTTGAAAAAAATAAAATAATTATCTTGAAGAATGGAGCAAAACGCATTAGAATAGCAATATAAGTAATTCGTGCGTTTTGCACAAAATCTGTCAGAGGAGAATTTATGGCGGGCAGCGATACTCAGCTTCAGTTGGTTACTTTTCAACTTGGTGAAGAATTATATGGCGTCGATATTATGGACGTGAAAGAAATTGTAAAAACATCGGCAGTGCGTCCAATCCCAAATGCGCCGTATTATGTTGAAGGAATTGTCAATCTCCGTAGCGAGATTCTTCCTATTATGAATCTTCATAAACGGTTTCATTTGCAGAAATTGCAGTCCACAGAAGAAGACAATGAATATGATGGTGGCTTTTTGATTTTGAACATCGACGGTAATAAAATTGGTATTATTATTGACCGCATTGCACGCGTTGTAACGATTAACAGCGACGAAATTAAGGCGCCGCCGCAGATGTTAAGCGGCATCGGTACTGAGTATATCAGCGGTGTCGTTCGACAGGAATCGCAATATTTGATTATCCTTGATATTCGAAAGCTGTTCAACACAAAAGAATTGCAGAAAATTATTCAAATGAAATAGTTTTCTGTCAAGAAAAATCCCCCTTACAATGCGAAGGGGATTTTTTTATACCCGTAAAAAATTAGTTGCGCATTTTTTTTGAATCTGATTCTGCCAATGCGTGAATCATTATTGAAATCGAATCCTTATTATTTTGCGAAAGACGCTCAAAATCATTCAAAACAGACGCATACGCCGAAAGAGACTTGGAGTCTTTTCCTGTAACCAAAAATTCCACCGAAACATTCAGAGCTTTCGCAATCCGAACCGCAACATCAGCAGGCGGCATAGATTTTTGCGTTCCTAGGTACATTGCAAGCGCGCGCGGTTTTACGTCGGCGATATAAGAAAGTTCTTTTCGCGTTATACCTTTGTAGTCAATTTCGTCTTGAAGTCTGTCGGAAAATGTCTGCATACATAATTGATAGCGTAATTACGATATAAAATCATTGACTAAATCGTTTTTACGCTGTATATTACATCACAAGGTCGTAATTACGATTTAAAAAGGAAGATTCGGTGGTTCGATACGCGTTTTTGGTAGGAGCGGCAAAAAAAGATTACAGTCAGAAAAAACTGGAGCAAATGCACGAAAAGCTCCTTGCAGACGGGTGGGCGGAAAATGAGATTACGATTTTCCCGAACGGTGTGAATGAGTTGCTTTTAG